>NZ_JBSFCQ010000016.1:0-249889 GCF_053891435.1 Streptomyces sp. NPDC002276
CTCAAGAAGGGGCGGCCCGCCGCTCCATGACCTGCGCCAACTCCCCCTGAACACACCGAAGGCGGGTCATCCTGTGGGATGACCCGCCTTCGACTTCTGTGGAGCTAAGGAGAATTGAACTCCTGACCTCCTGCATGCCATGCAGGCGCTCTACCAACTGAGCTATAGCCCCTTGCGGTGTGCTACCGGGTCTCCCCGGCGGCGACGCCAACATTACCGGTCGACCCGGTGCACCACCAAATCGTTTCCGTCTCCCCTGCCGTGACCGTGATCGCCGGGACCTCCTCGCGGGGTCCCGGCCCGAGTCAAGCCGTGACGAACGAATAGAACCGTTTCAAAGTGCAGTGCTCTTCGAGGAGTCGGCCGTAGATCGGCTCGCCCTCAAGTTCGCGGTACGTCTCGATCGGATCGCCTTTTATGATCAGCGCCCGCGCGCACTCCTCGCACCAGTACTGGTAGTCGGGATTCACCGGTTCCATGTCGCGGACGATCGGTGTCCCACTGCCGCACCAGTCGCACTTTCGCCTGTGTGCACCCATCGATCAGCTCCAGCTGTGGCCGCAGGCCGTGCACACGTAGGAAACTCCGCCGTTGTCACCGAGGACTTGGGCCACGTGGGCGGAACCGCAGGAAGGGCAGCTCAGGCGGGTGATCGTATCCCGTATCAACGCCGCATCGAAGAGGTGGTCGACCTCCTCGATGATGCTCGCAGGCATCGCTACTCCCTCCCGTCGGGCCGCGCCCCCTTCCGGCCGTTTGATTCTGCCACGGCCGGACCAATACGGTCAGCGACGCCTTAGTACCAGTCCGGACACGGCACCCACCGCGGCCGTCCCCGCCAGCGCGAACATGCACGCCAAAAGCGCCTTCGCAGAGGTATACGCCCCCGGGGCCCCAAGTGACTCAAGCCGGTTCAAGAACAGTGTGCCGAAAACCGCGACCCCGAGCAGCTGACCCAGCTGTGCGACCGAGGAGAGCAGACCGCTGGCGTCCGCCGCGTCCTCGGGCCGCACGGTGGCGAGGGCCCGGGTCAGCGTCGGGCTGAAGGCGAGCGCGAGCCCGGCCCCCACGCCGACGTACGCCACGTACAGTACGGCCCCGCCGCGGTCGCCGCCTTCGAACGCCAGGCCGACCCCCAGGACGGACGGCATCGCGATCACGAACCCGAGCGGGGTCAGCGCACGTTGCCAGGCCGCCGGCCACCCGCGCCAGGTGAGGCCGACCACTCCGAAGACGACGGCGGTCGGCGCGAAGGTGAGGCCGGCGCGCAACGCGCTGAATCCGAGGCCGCCTTGGACGTGCAGGGTGAGCGCGAACAGGAAACCGCCGTTGACGGCCATGACCGCCATGATCCGGAAGACGGCGAGCCCCATGCCCGGCCGACGCAGCACACGCGGTGCGATCAGCGGGGCGCCGCCGCGCCGCGCGAGCCGGGACTCGTAGACGCAGAACGACGCGAAGAGCACCGCCGCCGCGACCAGCGACAGCCACGACCACAGCGGCCAGCCCTCCTCCTGCCCCAGCACCAGCGGCACCGTGAGCAGCGACACGGCCGAGGCGAGCAGCACCAGCCCCGGCAGGTCGAGGGGCCGCGCCCGCTCGGGTTGCGACCGGCTGTCCTTCGGCAGCACGCGCCTGCCCACGGCCAGCAGTACGACGCCCACGGGCACGTTGACGAGGAACACCGGCCGCCAGCCGGTGCCGAAGAGGTCGGCGCTGACGAGCACGCCGCCGACGATCTGCCCGGCCGCGGCGCCGACGGCGATGACCGCCGCGTACATGCCGAGCGCGCGTACCCGGGCCTCGCCGATGAAGTTCCGCTGGATCAGGCTGAGCACCTGCGGGATCATCAGCGCCGAGCCGGAGCCCTGGATCAGGCGGAACACGATCAGTGCGGTGGAGCCCTGGGCCAGGCCGCAGGCGAGCGAGGCGGCGGTGAAGACGGCCAGCCCGGTGAGGTGGACCCGGGCGTGGCCGAGCCGGTCGCCGAGCCGTGCGCCGGTGATCAGCAGCACCGAGTACGTGATGGTGTAGCCGGCGATCACCAGCTGCAAGTCGGCGCCGGACGCGTGGAGTTCGGTGCCGATGGTGGGGGCGGCGACGTTCACGATGAACACGTCGAGCAGGGCCATGAACTGGGCCGCGAGCAGGAGCCAGAGCAGCGGTCCGCGGCGATTGTCAGTGCCGGGGGCTTTACTTGTGGCAGGACTTGGAACGGGTGCGGAATCCGGTCCCGTCAAGGGTGTTGTCGTCATGCCGTCGAGCGTGGAGGCGCTCCGGTACGGGTGCCGAGAGCCCGCTGATGCTGGTACCGACAGCACCTGGCAGGGACCAGGTCGGGCGTCGAACATGGGGGATGTGACGATGGGGATGGGGACGACACAGCGCCGCCGACCTGAGCTGGCCGCGTTTCTGCGCACCAGGCGCGCCAGGGTGACACCGCACGACGTCGGCATGCCGCCGGGTTTCCGCCGGCGTACGCCGGGGCTGCGCCGCGAGGAGGTCGCCCAGCTCTCCGGTGTGGGCGTCACCTGGTACACCTGGCTCGAACAGGGGCGCCCGATCAACGCGTCCGCGCAGGTCCTGGACGCCGTGGCGCGCACGCTCCGGCTCGACGCGCCGGAGCGGGAGCATCTGTACCACCTGGCCGAGGTGCCGTACGCGCATCCGCCGGAGGTGATCGCGCAGTCGGTGGGGCCGGAGATCCAGGGCATCCTCGACGCCCTGGAGCCGCGTCCGGCGGTGGTCTACAACGCGCGGTACGACATCCTCGCCACCAACTCCCCCTACCGGACGATGTTCTGGCTGGAGCCGCTGGAGCCGGGCCCGATGCACAACGCGCTGTGGAAGCTGTTCACGGTGCCGGAGGAGGAGTGTCCGCTGCTGTACCGGGAGACGGAGCTGCCGGTGATGGTGGCGACCCTGCGCTCGGCCTACGGCGTCCATACCGGGGAGCCTGCCTGGGAGGAGTTCATACGCGGGCTGTCGGCGGCGAGTCCGCTCTTCGCGCGGCTGTGGAAGAGCGGGGACGTGGCGGAGCCGGGGCGGCGGGTGAAGACGTTCCGGCACGAGGCGGTGGGCGAGCTGCGGATGACGTCGGTGTCGTTGTCGGTCAACGGCATGCCGGAGTGCCGGATCGTGGTCTACACCCCCGCCGACGAGGAGACCCGGCGGCGCACGGAGACGCTGACAGCGACGAAAAAATCCCACCCCTGAAAGGGATGGGATCTCATCGATTTGATCTGTGACGACTCTCGATCCTTGACAACTCAAGAGTGTCGAACTGTGGAGCTAAGGAGAATTGAACTCCTGACCTCCTGCATGCCATGCAGGCGCTCTACCAACTGAGCTATAGCCCCTTGTGTTCTTCCCGCTCGGCGGGCGAACAAGAAGAACTTTAGCCTGCGACCTGCCGGAAAGTGAAATCCGGGGTCGGGGCCCTGGAGGGCCGCTCAGTCGTCGTCGCCGAGCACCGGTTCCGGGAGTGTGCCGGCGTTGTGTTCCAGCAGGCGCCAGCCGCGGGCGCCCTCGCCGAGCACGGACCAGCAGCAGTTGGAGAGGCCGCCGAGACTCTCCCAGTGCGGGGACTCCAGACCGAGGAGCCGTCCGATGGTGGTGCGGATCGTGCCGCCGTGGCTGACCACCACGAGGGTGCCGTCCTCGGGCAGCTTCTCGGCGTGCCGCAGCACGACGGGGGCGGCCCGGTCGGCGACCTCGGTCTCCAGTTCGCCGCCGCCGCGGCGCACCGGCTCCCCGCGCTTCCACGCGGCGTACTCCTCGCCGTGGCGGGCGATGATCTCCTCGTGCGTCAGCCCCTGCCAGACGCCCGCGTAGGTCTCCCGCAGGCCCTCGTCGTGGATGACGTCGAGGTCGGTGAGGGCGGCCAGCTCGGCGGCCGTGTTCGCCGCGCGCTTCAGGTCGGAGGCGACGATCGCGTCGGGCTTGAGGGAGGCCAGCAGCCGGGCGGCCCTGCGGGCCTGGCCGATGCCGGTCTCGGTGAGCTCGACGTCCGTGGTGCCCTGGAAGCGGCGCTCCACGTTCCACGCGGTCTGGCCGTGCCGCCACAGGATGACGCGGCGGCCCCGGCCCGCCTTGCGGCCGTCCGCGCCGGCGCTCACCGCACCTCCCCGAACTCGGAGGCGTCCTCCTCGGCGCGCAGCTTGGCGTGCTCGGCGGCCTTGCCGCGGGTCTCCTTGGCGTCGGCGGGCAGCTCCAGCTCGGGGCAGTCCTTCCACAGCCGCTCCAGGGCGTAGAAGACGCGCTCCTCGCTGTGCTGGACGTGGACGACGATGTCGACGTAGTCGAGCAGGATCCAGCGGGCGTCACGGTCGCCCTCGCGGCGTACCGGCTTGGCGCCGAGTTCCTTGCTGAGCCGCTCCTCGATCTCGTCGACGATCGACTTGACCTGACGGTCGTTGGGAGCGGAGGCCAGCAGGAAGGCATCCGTGATCGACAGCACATCGCTGACGTCGTAGGCGATGATGTCGTGCGCGAGCTTGTCAGCGGCGGCCTGGGCGGCGGCGGTGATGAGCTCGATGGAGCGGTCAGTGGCGGTCACTACGCGGCTTTCGGTCGGCGGTCAACAGACCTCAAGGGTCTCACGGACCGCGGACGGCACCCCACGTGAATAGCGGATCACGCCCCGGACGTCGGCCTGGACACCGGCTCCGGCCTCCGGGGCGTGCTCTCCGTCACAGCGACCGCGCCTTACCGCCACCGCGCCGTCGTCACGAGGACGACGACGGCTTGTAGTCGGTGCCCAGGATCACCGAGACATCCGCGTTCGCGGCGACTGTGCCCTTGGTCACCGTGCTGGTGGGCAGGCCCAGGGTCTTGGCGACCTCGGTGGCGTTCTCCTTGTCGGCCGCGTCGGAGTACGTGATCTTGGACTTGGCCGAGGACGCGGAGGCCGTGCCCGCCTCCAGGAAGGTGAAGCCGCCGTTGAGGAGGACGACGCGGGCCTTCTCGGTGTCGTCCTTGACGCCGGTGGCGTTCTGGACGGCGACCCGGACCGCCGAACCCTCGTCGGGGCTCTTCGCGGTGCCGCCCAGGACGTCCTTGACGACACTGGCGGAGGCCTGCGCGGTCAGGGTGCCGTCGTTCTGGACGGGCAGCAGGGCCGTCTTGTAGTCGCCGCTCTTGGCGAGGTCGGCGAGCTTGGCGAGGAAGGTGCCGAGGTCCTTGTCGGTGAGGGGCGGGTCGAGGATCTGGGCGAGGGTCTGCACGGTGGTGGTCGCCGCCGTCGGGTCCGAGGTCAGCTGCCGCAGCACACCCTGCATGACCTGCCCGAACCGCTCCAGCTGGGCGTCCTGGGCCTCGCCGGAGGCACGGTAGGTGGCGTAGGCGACGGCCATCTTGCCGCTGAGGGTCTGGTCCTTGCCCTTGTGGACGAGGGGCTCGGCGCCCTTCTTCGTCGCGGCCGGGTCGGGCACGTCGGCGTTGGTGTCGATGTCGATGTTGCCGACGAGGTCGACCAGGTTCTGCAAGTAGGGGGTGTCGAGGCGCCAGGTGCCCTCGATGTCGGTGCCGAGGACGGTGTTGAGCTGGTCGACGGTCCCGGAGGTGCCGTCGTCGTCGACCGACTTGGCGAGCGTCGTGGTGTTGCCGTCGTCGTCCGTGAGGGCGAGCGAGTTGGGCAGCAGCACGGTGGTGCCCTGCTTGAGGGTGGTGTTGTCGACGAGCAGTACCGAAGAGGTGCCGCCCTTCGCGGTGTTGTGCAGGTGGACGACGATCACATCGCGGTTCTGGGCGCCCGTGGCCGTCGTGGTGCCGGACTTCGAGGAGGGCGAGGAGACTCCGGGGAGCTTCCCGGCGTACCAGAGGTAGCCGACCCCGCCGGAGACGACCAGTGCCAGGACGACGACGAGGGCGACCATGCGGCCACGGGCGCGGCGCTTGGCCTCCTCGCGGCGCTCGGTGCGGTTCTCGGTGAAGTTCAGCCAGTCGATGACGTCCTCGGAGTCGTCGGTCGGCTCCTCCACGAAGGCGAACTGCTCGGTGCGGTAGTCCCGTTCACCCGCCGCCGGGGTCTTGGGGGCTTCCGTGTCCTCGGCCGGGCCGCCCTGCTGCGGGATGTAGGCGGTCTGCTCGGCGACCCTGGGTTGCTGTCCGCTGGTCGCGGTCTGCCCGTAGGGGTCGTAGGCCGTCGTCGTCCCGGTGGCGTACGGGTCGTAGCCGGCCTGGGGTGCCTGCCGGCCGGTGTCGTAGGACTGTTGGGTGCCCGTGTCGTAGTCGGGCGTCTGCTGCTGGGTGCCGGTCGCGTACGGGTCGTAGGCGTACCCCTGTTGTTGCTGCTGCCCGTACGGGTCGTACGGCTGCTGCTGCGGGGGCTGTTGGGTCGCCTGGGCCGGGACCTGGCGGTAGACAGGCTGGTTGTACTCGTCGTAGCCGACGAGCTCGTACTGGTCGCCGCCGTACCCGGCGTCGTATCGGTCGTTCACCGGTGCCCCTCTCGGCTCACTCGCCGCGGTACAGCTCGCGCTTGTCGATATAGCGCACGACTCCGTCGGGCACCAGGTACCAGACCGGATCCCCCTTGGCGACTCTCGCACGGCAGTCTGTGGAGGAGATGGCCAGCGCGGGAACCTCGACCAGTGAGACACCGCCCTCCGGGAGCCCCGGGTCGGTCAGGGTGTGGCCGGGGCGGGTGACTCCGATGAAGTGCGCGAAGGAGAAGAGTTCCTCCGCGTCGCGCCAGGTGAGGATCGCGCCGAGGGCGTCGGCGCCGGTGATGAAGAAGAGGTCGGCGTCGGGGTTGAGCGCGCGCAGATCGCGCAGGGTGTCCGTGGTGTAGGTGGGGCCGCCGCGGTCGATGTCGATACGACTCACCGAGAACTGGGGGTTCTCCGCAGTCGCGATGACCGTCATCAGGTAGCGGTCCTCGGCCAGTGCGACCTTGCGGTCGGTCTTCTGCCACGGCTGGCCGGTCGGTACGAACACCACCTCGTCCAGGTGGAACTGCGCGGCGACCTCACTGGCCGCCACGAGGTGTCCGTGGTGGATCGGGTCGAACGTTCCGCCCATGACGCCCAGACGGCGCTTGCCGGGGTTCGACGGGCCGTTGTTGCGCGGGCCGTTCACCATTCGGATCTCCGTGCCGCGCGTCGTGTCGTTCGCCGGACCGGTAGGCATGTCCTGCTCTCCCATGCGTGCAGACCCTACCGGCCCGGTGTGAAGGCCCCGTGACCTGTCAGGGGACAGACCCTAGCGATCGCGGTTGAAGCGGGTGGTGATCCACAGCAGGAGCAGCAGGATGATGAACGCGCTGCCACCGGTGACGATCGGCTGGAGGCTCTCGTGGTTGCCCCCGCCCTCCCCCTCGGCGGCAAGAGTGACCAACTGGGCAACAGTGCCGTGGTAGCTCATCTTCAGCAGAACCTATCCAGTGTGGGCGGGATAAAGATGTCGGCCCATGGTATGCGGGCACCCCGGCGGCGATCACGCCGACTCCGCCATTGGGAACCGGACACGCGACACGGACACCGGCAGGGAACTTCGAGGGCGTCTCAGTCGTCCTTCTGTTTGTACCCGCGCAGCAGGAACCACGCGGTCAGGATGCAGCCGAAGAACATGACGATCAGTACGACCTTGAGCAGGTCCCCCGATCCTTGCCGGGGGGCGGCGTTCGCGGCCTCTGCGAGCCAGGCGGCTGCGGAATGGGGCTCCATGCGTTGACTCCTTCGCTGTACTGCCCGTCCACGGTATCTCCGCCTAGGCTGGGCTCTGCTTCGGGGGCACTCAGCGCACACAGACGCACATGGGGGACCACATGTCCGAAGACGGCCACGAGCAGAACGCCCACGAGAACGTGCCGAGCAGGCAGCGCAGGCGCTTCCCGGGGATCTCCTCGCGCGCGTACGAGCACCCGGCGGACCGCTCCGCCCTGGTGGCGCTGCGCAAGCTGAGCGGGTTCGACACGGTGTTCAAGGCGCTCAGCGGGCTGCTGCCCGAGCGCAGTCTGCGCCTGCTGTTCCTGTCCGACTCGGTGCGGGTGTCGGACCAGCAGTTCTCGCACCTCAACGACATGCTGCGGGACGCCTGTTACATCCTGGACCTGGAGAAGGTCCCGCCGATGTACGTCACCCAGGACCCGCAGCCCAACGCGATGTGCATCGGCCTGGACGAGCCGATCATCGTCGTCACCACCGGCCTGGTCGAGTTGCTCGACGAGGAGGAGATGCGCGCGGTCATCGGTCACGAGGTGGGCCACGCGCTGTCCGGCCACTCCGTGTACCGCACGATCCTGCTGTTCCTGACCAGCCTGGCGCTGAAGGTCGCGTGGATCCCGCTCGGCAACCTCGCGATCCTGGCGATCGTGACGGCGCTGCGCGAGTGGTTCCGCAAGTCGGAGCTGTCCGCCGACCGCGCGGGCCTGCTGGTCGGCCAGGACCTGCGGGCCTCGATGCGCGGCCTGATGAAGATCGCGGGCGGCAACCACCTGCACGAGATGAACGTGGACGCGTTCCTCAAGCAGGCCGAGGAGTTCGAGTCGGGCGGCGACCTGCGCGACTCGGTCCTGAAGATCCTGAACGTGCTGCCCCGCTCCCACCCGTTCACCACGGTGCGGGCGGCCGAGCTGAAGAAGTGGGCCGAGTCCCGCGACTACCAGCGGATCATGGACGGGCACTACCCGCGGCGCAGCGAGGACAAGGACACCTCGGTCACGGACTCGTTCCGCGAGTCGGCGGCGAGCTACGCCAGCAACGTCAAGAGCTCCAAGGACCCGCTGATGAAGCTGGTCAGCGACATCGCCGGTGGCGCGGGCGACCTGGGCGGCCGGGTGCGGCGCGGCTTCGGCGGCTTCGCGAGCTCGACCCCGCAGGACGGCCCGCCGACCGAATCGGCCAACGGCACCGAGCAGCCGCCCACGGACGCACCGCCGCGCGACGAGGACTGACCCGACACGAGGACCGGCCCGACACGAGGACCGGCCCGGCCGATACACACCGACCTCACACCTACGGCACACCTACGGCGGCCGACGCACAGCCGCCTCCTGGAGCGCTTCCGGCGGCTCCTCACACCTTGGGCTGTGCGCCCGCCGCCAGTGAGCCGCAGAGGGCCGTGGCGCTGCCCGTGGCGAACGGGTCAGTGCCGGCCGGGCCGCCCGCCTTGGCGGTCTGGCCGGCGAGCAGGGGGCGCAGGTAGGTGACGGAGTCCTCGGCACAGGACAGCGGCCCGGCCTGGACGTAGGACGTGACGATCTGGGCCTGGTCCATGCGCAGGTCGTCGCGGTCGAAGCGGAACTGGAGCTCGCGGCGGACGGTGAACAGGGACGCCTGGGCCTTGTCGCCGGAGCCGGTCGGCCGGAGCGCGTAGACGAAGGTTCCGTCGGCGGTGACCTCAAGGGTGGACGAGTCGATCTCGGTGGCCTGGAGGGTGCCCTGGACGCGGATCTTGCGGTCGGCGAGTTCGGCGCGTGAGGGGTCGAAGCGAACCAGCCATCCGGTGGGCTCGTGCCGGCCGTCGGCGGCCGGGTGCTCGAAGCTCTGGTCGAACTGGTCGAGCTGGTCGGGGTCGACGAGGACGCGCGCGGGGCGGATCTGGCCGCCGGTGAGTACGGCCGGGTAGAGCGAGGACTCCACGATGTAGGCCTTGGCGGTGCTCAGGGCGGCCACGACCTGGCTGTCCGAGAAGTGCGCGGTGCGCCGCGCGGCCGGCAGCGGGATGCCGTCGCCGCCGACGTCGAACTGCGCGGCGGGGCTGTGCGCGAAGAGGTACTCCGCGTCGGTCGCCCCCGGCACCCTGCCCTGGGGGGACAGCGGGATGACGGTCATCCGCAGCGGCTCGGCGGGCTGCTGGGCCGTGGGGGTCGTATAGGGGTGCCGTACGCCCATGTAGATCGCGGTGCCGAAGGCGACGGCGATCAGCATGACCAGGATCAGTGCCTGGCGGGAGAGGCCGCGGCGCAGGGCCGGGCGGCGGCGGACGGCGGGGGCGTGGTCGGCCATGCGCTCCTGCGCGGAGAACTCCTGGAGCCGGGCAGCACGGACGAACGACTCGTCGAATACGACGGATCGGTACTCGTCCTCACCACCCCCGGGAGCGCCCTCGGGCGTCCCCTCGGGTGGGTCTCCTGGACCGCCCATACTTTCAGAGTAGGTCTCTGGAGCCTCAGGTAAACGCCCTGGTACACGACAAGTTCTGACAGGTTCTCACCGAGCCGGTCAGAGCGGCCGCGAGTCGCTCAGGGCGTGCGCGGTACGGCCGACAGCGGTGGCTGGGAGTTGTCCGCGGAGACGGAGGGTGCCGCCGCCGTACCCTGCTCGACACCCGTGGAGGCCGGGGGCGGGACGCGGTCCCTGCTGCCCGAGGATGCGCCGCGGTAGACCGCCGAGAAGGCCAGGGCGACCATGCCGATGCCCATCACCAGGGCGAGCAGCCAGGCGACGGGACGGTGCCAGCGGACCTGTTTGCCGTAGGTTCCCGGGGCGCCGTAACGGCCCTCGACGAGGTCGGTGTCGTCCAGGTCATCGAGTTCCGGATCATGGCCGAATTGGCGTCCGTAGGCGTCCTCGAAGAGGTCGTCGTCGCTACGTCTGCCTCTGCCGCGCTGGGCGCGCCGCGCTTCGGCCTCGGAGGCCTCGGCTCTGGCCTGCGCGGCGGCAAGGAGGCGCTCGACGGCGGTCGGCTCGTGTACTACGGCCGCCCGTACGAAGGCCTCGTCGAAGACCACGGAGTCGAATTCTTCGTCCGACATTCCGCGGTCGTGGTCGTCGTCGGGCTCCCAGCCGTCAGGGAACGGCGTGCCCCCCACGTCCTCCGGCACCTCTCCAGAGTAGACCTGGGGGGTCAATTTGGGCAGGCGGTAGGGAAATTCATCCGCAGGGTGAGATGTCTCTCCCTCCACGAGCCCCTATGCCCGGCGCATATGCCAGCAGCCCTTGGCTCAGCGGCGGATGTGCCCGTCGCCGGTGACGATGTACTTGGTGCTCGTCAGTTCCGGCAGGCCCATCGGGCCCCGTGCGTGCAGCTTCTGGGTGGAGATGCCGATCTCCGCGCCGAAGCCGAACTGGCCGCCGTCCGTGAAGCGCGTGGAGGCGTTCACGGCGACGGTGGTGGAGTCGACCAGCTGGGTGAAGCGGCGGGCGGCCTGCTGGGAGGAGGTGACGATCGCCTCGGTGTGGCCGGAGCTCCACAGCCGGATGTGCTGGACGGCCTTGTCGAGCGAGTCGACGACGGCGGCGGCGATGTCGTAGGAGAGGTACTCGGTGTCCCAGTCCTCGGGGGTGGCCTCGACGACGGTGGCCGCGGACTCCTTGGCGTAGGCGAGGACGCGTTCGTCGGCGTGCACGGTGACGCCGGCCTCGGCGAGGGCGTCCAGGGCGCGCGGCAGGAACTCGGGGGCGATGTCCTGGTGGACGAGGAGGGTCTCGGCGGCGTTGCAGACGCTGGGCCGCTGGGCCTTGGAGTTAATCAGGATGTCGATGGCCATGTCGAGGTCGGCGTGGGCGTCGACGTAGACGTGGCAGTTGCCGACGCCGGTCTCGATCACGGGGACCGTCGACTCGCTGACGACGGTCTGGATCAGGGAGGCGCCGCCGCGCGGGATGAGGACGTCGACCAGACCGCGGGCGCGCATCAGTTCGCGGACGCTCTCGCGGCTCTCGCCGGGCACCAGCTGCACGGCGTCGGCGGGCAGTCCGGCACCGCCGACGGCGTCGCGCAGGACGCGCACGAGGGCGGTGTTGGACTCGTAGGCGGAGGCGGAGCCGCGCAGCAGGACGGCGTTGCCGGACTTGAGGCAGAGGGCGGCGGCGTCGACCGTGACGTTCGGGCGGGCCTCGTAGATGATGCCGACGACGCCGAGGGGGACGCGGACCTGGCGCAGGTCGATGCCGTTCGGGAGGGTCGAGCCGCGGACGACCTCGCCGACCGGGTCGGGCAGGGCGACGACGTCCCGGACGTCGGAGGCGATGGCCCGGACGCGCTCGGGGGTGAGGGTCAGCCGGTCGATGACCGTCTCGCTGGTGCCGGCCGCGCGGGCCTTGGCGATGTCCTTGGCGTTGGCCTCGACGATTTCGCTCGTACGGACCTCCAGCGCGTCCGCGATGGCGAGCAGCGCGTCGTCCTTCTCGGCCCGGGGCAGCGGCGCGAGGTCGGCGGCGGCGGACTTGGCGCGGTAGGCGGCCCGGGTGACCGGGGACATGGAGTCGTACGGCGAGAGCGTGGTCATGAGGGAAGGGTAGTGCGCCGGGCGGAGGCGTCCAGCGGCTATCCCAAACCGCGAGACAAGCGCGGAAGGGCCCGAAGACGGCTCAAAAAGGGTGTACGCCGACCGGGGTGGCGGGCAGCGGGCCGTAGCCCTCGGAGATGCGCTGGTGGTAGGTCTCGCGGTCGATGACCTCCAGGCCGACGATCTCCCACGGCGGCAGCTTGGCGGTCTGGCGGTGCTCGCCCCACAGGCGCAGCGCGACGGCGGCGGCGTCGTGCAGGTCGCGGGCCTCTTCCCAGTAGCGGATCTCCGCGTGGTCGTTGGCGTAGCGGCTGGTCAGCAGAAAGGGGTGGTCGTGGGCGAGCTGTTCCAGACCGCGCCGCACCTCCTTCAGCGGGGCCTCGCCGCCGGAGACGCTGAGGGTGACGTGCCACAGCCGGGGAAGGTCCTTGGGTTCCTCGCCCTCGTACCGGGCGCCGGCGGCGACGCTGGTCAGCGTGCGTTCCTCGCCGGGCGCGCGGGAGGTGGCACCACCGCGGGACGCCGCCGCCCCAGGGCGCACTCGTCTCACGACGGCCTCCTTACGCAAGGGGCGAGCTGCTGTGCTCGCGCGGATGTGTCCCTGAGCAAAGTTGAGCAGGCCCAGGGCGTCCGTGTGGCACTTTTGCGGAACGTCCACCGAGGGAGGCGGACGTTTCGGTTGTTTTACGGGTGCAGGATCACCAGGTCGTCCCTGTGTACGACTTCCCTCTCGTACGACGGCCCAAGCTCCCGCGCCAGTTCCCTGGTGGAGCGGCCGATCAGCTGGGGGATCTCCTTGGCGTCGAAGTTGACGAGCCCCCGCGCGACCGGGTGCCCGGCGCCGTCCCGGAGTTCGACGGGGTCGCCCGCGCTGAACTCGCCCTCGACGGCGGCGATCCCGGCCGGCAGCAGCGACATCCGGCGCTGCACGACCGCGCGCACGGCACCGTCGTCGAGCGTCAACGAGCCCTGGGGCGTGGACGCGTGTTGCAGCCACAGCAGCCGGTCCGCGGAGCGTTTCCCGGTGGCGTGGAAGTAGGTTCCGGTGTCGCCGCCGCTCAGCGCGTCGGTCGCGTGGACCGTGCTGGTGAGCACGACGGGGATGCCGGCGGCGGCGGCGATCCGGGCCGCCTCGACCTTGGTGACCATGCCGCCGGTGCCGACGCCGGCCTTGCCCGCGCTGCCGATCTCGACGTGCGCGAGGTCCTGCGGTCCCCGGACTTCCGCTATCCGCGAGGTGCCCGGCTTGCTGGGGTCGCCGTCGTAGACGCCGTCGATGTCGGACAGCAGGACCAGCAGGTCGGCGTGGACGAGGTGGGCGACAAGAGCGGCGAGCCGGTCGTTGTCGCCGAAGCGGATCTCGTCCGTGGCGACGGTGTCGTTCTCGTTGACGATCGGCAGGGCGCCCATGGCGAGGAGTTTGTCGAGGGTGCGGGAGGCGTTGCGGTGGTGGGAGCGGCGGCTCATGTCGTCGGAGGTGAGCAGGACCTGGCCGACGCGGATGCCGTAGCGGGCGAAGGAGGCGGTGTAGCGGGCCACGAGGAGGCCCTGGCCGACGCTGGCGGCGGCCTGCTGGCGGGCCAGGTCCTTGGGGCGGCGGCGCAGTCCCAGCGGGGCGAGTCCTGCGGCGATGGCGCCGGAGGAGACGAGGACGACCTCTCTCTCGCCTCCGCCGCGACTCTTGGCGAGGACGTCGACGAGGGCGTCGACCCGGTCGGCGTCCAGGCCGCCGGCGGCGGTGGTCAGTGAGGAGGAACCCACTTTGACGACGATCCTGCGGGCCTCGGTCACGGCCTGCCTTGCGGCTGCCACGTGCGCGTTCCTCTCGGGTAGATCGGGCTGGCAATCTACGCGAACCGGGTTGCCCTGTGCACGTTGGTCCAGGTTGCGGACAGGGGGTTGAGTTCAGAGTGCGGGCCGGTGGGGGCTGGTCGCGCAGTTCCCCGCGCCCCTTGAAAGACCTGCGCTGGTCCAGCCTTTAGGGGCGCGGGGAACTGCGCGATCAGCCACGACGAACCCGCACCCGACGCACTCTCCGCGCCACCCTTCGCAAGAGCACCCCCATTCCCCCCTCCCGATACCCCTCCACCCCACGCGCCTCGCGAGGTTCGGCCAGGTAAAGGGAGTCGGGCAAACCCTCGGAGCGGAAGTGCGGATACGCCAGGTACACCCGCCGCCCCCGCCCCTCCACCACCGCTTCGGGGCGTTTCTTCGACTTGAGGAACTGGACGACCTCCAGCAGGAGTTCGGGACGTTCCGCGGCCACCAGATGCAACCGAAGCCGCTCGTCGACCTTGAGACGCAACGCCACCTCGTCCGTCCAGTGGGCCGCCATCAACGGCTTGGCCAGCTCGAACTTGTGGCGCCGTACCTGCTCGCTGTCCCCCGCGTACTTCGGCCCGAACTGCGGGAGCAGGGTCACCAGGAACGGCCGGAGCATCAGCTTGTCGCGCTCCACCCCCGGAGGGACCATCTCCGCGATGAGGTTCATCAGGGCGCGCGCCGAGTCGAAGCGCAGGGTGTAACTCCCGCTCTTCGTCACGTGTTTGCCGTCGTCGCGGCCGACCAGGTAGTAGCAGGTGTGGTCGGCGATCACGGAGACGCCGTCCGCGCGGAGATACGCCTCCATCGTGAACAGCGCGTCCTCGCCGGTGAAGAGCGACTCGTCGAAGCGCATGCTGTGCCGCTCCAGCAGGGCCCGCCGGAACAGTTTCTGGGCGCTGAGCGTGAACTTGATGTTGGAGTGGAAGACGTCGGTGCGCTCCAGCGTCTCGACCCACGCGGCCTTGGGCGGGACCCGGTTGACGCCCTCGACCTTGCCGAGCACCACGTCCGTGGCGTTGCGGTCGGCCATCGCGACCATGCGCTCCAGGGCCTCGGGGGCGAGCCGGTCGTCGGCGTCGAGGAAGAAGACGTAGCGCCCGGCGGCCTTGCCGAGGCCTACGTTGCGCGGGGAGCTGGGGCCGCCGGAGTTCTCCTGGCGGATCACCGTGACGTGGTTCGCGGCGCGGGCCGCGAACTCCTCCAGGTACTCCCCCGTGCCGTCCGTCGAGCCGTCGTCGACGGCGACGACCTCGATCCGGGCCGGGTCCAGGGTCTGTGCCTCGACCGAGCGCAGGCACTCGACGAGGTACGGCATCGCCTCGTACGCCCCGATGACCACGGTCACATCAGGCTGCGTCACGGTCACGCGCTCCCCTTCGTCCATGGAGTGTTTCCCCCGTATCGGCCGGATCGCCATCTGCAAGACGGCCGACCGGACCGATCGGTTGTCCTCCGTCAGCAGGGGATACGCAAAAGAGCCCGGTTTTCGAGGATCACTCCCCAAAAACCGGGCTCTTCTTGACCAAGTACTGACACGGTACTGACACGCGCAGGTCAGCTCGTCAGTTCGGACTCCGTCGCCGTCGCCCGCTCCTGGCCGAGGTTGCGCGCCTCGGACTTCAGCGCGAGGTTCTCGACCGCGGTGTTGAACTGCTCGATGGACGTGGGCTCGTCCGGGCCGAGCAGGTACTCCTTGAGTTCCTTGCGGTCCTCGGCCAGCGGGTCGGTGTCCGGGGCGCGGACCGCCGCGAGCAGCTCGCCCAGTTCGGCGGCCTTGTTGGAGAGGATCACCGCGGCGCGCACCGCGGTGTTCTGCCGCTTGAACTCCTCGACGCCGAGCTGCGCGGAGTCCGTGACCGCGTACGGCTTGCCGCTCGCGATGAAGTCGGAGACCACGCTGGAGATGTCGGAGACCATCGCGTCGGACACGTTGAAGCAGTCGTAGAGGCGCGGTTCGGCGCCGGAGATGACCCGGTGCTCGAAGGTGCCGAAGGACTTCCAGTACGCGTCGTTCCACTCGGCGCGCAGCCGGGCGATCTCCTCGTACTTGGCCAGGTCGACCACGCCGTCGCGGGTGAGTTCGGCCTCGTCGCCCTTGTCGGCGGCGCCGCCGGTCAGTTCGGTGATCCGGGCCTCGATGCGCGCGAGGTCGGCCTTGGCCTTCGTCTGCGCGGCGGCGTCGGCCGTGAAGCGCGGGTCGGTCGCGCGCTGGGCGGCGGCCTTCTCCACCAGGGCGGTGACCTTGCGGTGCGCGGAGCCGGCGGCGGAGCTGACGGTGCCGGTGAAGGGGTGCGGCTTGTACAGGACGCGGACCGGGGGGTCGGCCTTGAGCAGCTTCTTCACGATGTTCTCGCCGGCCAGCAGGAGGGAGGTGTTGCCGGGGTCGTTGTCCCAGCCCTCCCAGGTCGGCGCGTAGAGGACGGTCGGGATACGGCCCTCGGGCACGCCCTGAAGCGTCTCGATCGGGGCCAGCTGCGGGCGGCCGACCTCGACGATGTCGTCGTCGCGGACCCCGACGTCGGCGATGGCGTAGCGGTCGCGGCCCGCGCGGCCGGCGGTCCACACCTCGTCGTAGACCTTGCTGAACGGGTTGACGCTGGCCAGCTTGTCGCTGTCGCCGTGGCCGATGAAGACGTGCTTCATGGTGGGGACGCGCAGCAGGTGGATGTTCTTGCCGACGTTGGCCGCGTAGAGCGCGACGCGCACGCTGGAGAGGTCCATGTTCATCAGGTGCACGCCGCCGGGGACGCAGATGACGGGGACCTTGGTGGGGGCGAGGTTCTGGAGTATGACGCGCTCGCGGAGCAGGACCAGGGGCCGGGACTCCAGCTGCTCCATGGTCTCCAGCCACATGTTGACCTGGTAGGCCGAGTCCTTGGAGCCGGAGAAGCAGAGCACGGTCTGCGGCTGGTACTCGTGCAGCCAGTCGTCGACGGCTTCGAGGATGACCTCGGCGGTCGGCGGGATCTTCGTGCCCCTTATGTACGGCAGGAGCGCGGCGACGTAGAGGGTGCCCAGGAACAGGGTGACGCCGATGCCGATGAAGGCGGCGACGGCCGAGTCGAGCTGTGCGGAGATGAGCAGGCCGACGACGGCGAACAGGTCGAGGTGGAGCATCTTCTCGGCGGAGCGCTCCAGCAGGCCGAACGGCGGGGCGTCCGGGATGTTGATGCGTGAGCCGAGGTCGACGTTGCGGGTGGCGACCGGCATCCGGCGGCGGTTGCGGATCAGCGTGACGACCGCGCCGTGCGGGGCCTGAAGGCCGTAGAACGCGATGAAGCAGGCGATCGCGCCGTAGAAGATCAGGTGATCCGAGAGGTCCATGCGGGCCAGCAGCAGGATCAGCAGGAGCTGGCGGATCAGGAAGCGGATCGAGAGGCCCGCCCTGACCTTGCTGAGGCGGTTGACCAGGTAGCTGCCCTGGCGGTGCAGATAGTGGTCGGCGACGTAGGTCACGACGGCCGCGGCGGCGAAGGCCGGGACACTCGGGACGAGCGCGGCCAGCATGAGGGCGGGGAAGCCCAGCATCATGAGGACGGCCGCGGCGAGCTCGGCCGCGCTGCCCACCCGGGCAACACGGATGGCGGTGGAAATCACTGATAAACCTGCTCTTGGGGGTTTTGAGTAATTTACCGGGAACTCAGAGGCAGGCTTAATTAAACGCCGTCCTGGACGTCCAGCACCGAGGCGAGGGCGGCCTCGAAGCCGGAGGCCTTGGCCGCGCCGGCCGTCGGGTCCTGCTGGCGGACGTCGATGACGTGGCCGGTCAGCTCGGACAGCAGCACGTCGAGGGAGGTGCGGGCCACGGCCTCGGAGGAGAGCAGCGTGCCCGTGGGCTCCTGGCCGAAGGCCTTGGTGCGCATCGGGGTGGCGGTGCGCTCCGGGTTGATGCAGTTGACGCGGATGCCGTCGCCGGCCCACTCGTCGGACAGGGCCTGCGTGAGGTTCACCATCGCGGCCTTGGTCGAGGAGTACAGGCTGTACTCGGCGCGGCCCCGCGTGTAGCTGCTGGAGGTGTACAGGAGCAGCTGGCCCTTGGTCTCGGCCAGGTACTTGTACGCGGAACGGGCGATCTGCACGGGCGCCAGGTAGTTGACCTTCAGCGCTTCCTCGATCGTCGCGTTGTCCGTCTCGGCCAGCTTGCCGATGCGCAGCACGCCCGCGGTGTTGATGACGTGGTCGATGCGCCCGGTCTCGGCGTAGGCCTTGGACAGCGCGTCGTCGACCTCCTCCGGGTTCTCGACGTGCGTGCCGGTGGTGGAGCGGCCGAGCGCGTACACCGTGGCGCCGTAGCCCTGGGCGAGTTCGGCGATGTCCTTGCCGATGCCGTACGAGCCGCCGAAGACGACCAGGGTCTTGCCGGTGAGCAGCTCGCGGTAGGCGGCCTCGTCGACCTGCTCGGGGGCGGCGGTGGAGGCGAGCTGGAAGAGCTTGTCGGCGATGAAGACGTCGACGGGCTGGGTGACCTTCATGTTGTACTCGTCGCCCGCGACGACGTGGATCGGCACGTCCGGCAGGTACTTGAGTACGACCGAACAGTCGTCCGTGGCCTGGAAGTTGGGGTCTCCGGCGGCGACCTCGTAGGCGCGGCGGATCGTGGACAGCTTGAACGCCTGGGGCGTCTGGCCGCGGCGCAGCCGGGAGCGGTCGGGGATCTCGGTGATGAACTCGCCGTCGTCGCCGTGCGTGCGGGTCACGATGATGGTGTCCGCGGACGGAATGGCCACGTCCACGGCCTGGAAGCGCTCCAGGGCGATCACACAGTCGTCGATGACGCGCTGCGAGAGCAGGGGGCGCACGGCGTCGTGGAAGAGGACGTTGGCGTCCTCGCCCTCGGCCAGGCCCTCGCCGAGGGCGGCGATGGCGCGCTCGGTCGTCTCGTTGCGCGTGGAGCCACCCTCGATGATCCGGGTGACCTTCTTGAAACCGGCCTTGGCGACGATCTTCTCGACGTCGGGGACATAGCCCGGCGCCATCAGAACGATGATGTCGTCGATCGACTCGGCGTTCTCGAAAGTGGTCAGGGTGTGCTCGATGACTGCCTTGCCGGCGATCTTCAGCAGCTGCTTGGGGATCGAGAGACCCACGCGCTGGCCGGTACCGCCGGCCAGGATCACTGCGGTGGTGCGGGGCTTGGCTATGTGCGACACAGGCGACCTTGACCTACCTCGGGACAACGGGGGAACTGGCAAATGGTCCCACTCACGGTAACCGCAGTGCAAGGCGAGTGACCTCCGCCGCATAGGTGAGCGACACCTGTCATTCATCTTGCACTGCTGGTGACCGCGCGACGAGACCCCTCAGCGGCGCCGCAGCTTCTTCAGACAACGGTGACCGAGAACTCGTACGAGTTCCTTCGACGTCGTCTGGTGAACCGTCCGCGCCTTCGCCGCGGCGGTGTGCCGGACCGGCGCGGCGGCCACCGCGGCGAGCGCCCCGTACAGCGCCTGCGCGGCCACCTCGGGCGCGATCCGCGGCGCCGCGTGCGCCTGCTCGGACGCCTTCGGTACGGCGGACAGGAGCGCGGTGTCGCCGAGGATCCGTACGCCCGTGGCGGCGATGGTGCCGGCCATCTCGGCGCCGATCTCGCCCGCCGCCTCGACGGCCCACCGCGGTGTCGTGATCTTCACGTCCTGCGGGGTCGGGCTGCACGCATTCTTCATATGCATGACCGCGCCGTTGCGCACGAGCTTGGAATACAGCTCGTCGGGGAGCCCATTGCCGCGGAATTCCACATTGAGCTTTCGCAGCATTTCGGTCTCGGCGAGGGTGAGAGAGCGGTTGGCCGCGTCCGGAACCGGCCGCAGCAGATGCGCGGGCAGTCCCAGCAGCGCCTCGAAGGTGCGCAGCAGCCCGTCCCGGTCACTGTCGTCGACCACGACGACCGTGACCCGCTCGGGGCCCACGGCCCGGGTCCACCGCTCCACCAGCCGGTCGTGCCGGTGGCGGCGCCAGAAGCTGGGGTTGGGCTGCTCGTAGGGCGCCTTGCGGAGCATGTGCTCAAGCCAGTCGCCGTAGCCCATGCGCAGGCCGTTCTGCACGTACTGCTGCCACTGCGAGGGCATGATCCTCGCCAGCGGGCGCAGGGTGATCAGGATATGCACGCGCTCGCCGCCGAGCCGCTCCACGATCCGGGCGATCGTCTCGTCGTCCTCTGCGTCGGCGAAGAACTCGCTGCTGATCACCGAGGTGCGGTCGCCGGTGGCGCGCACGGCGTCGAGGAGGCGGGTCCAGTGCTTGTCGGTGGGCACGGCGTCGCCCATCATCGCGGGCCGGGCGCAGGCGGCGAGGGCCGCTTCCATCGGGTGTCTGCTGTGCGCGGGGAAGTCGACGCCGTGCTCGGGCATCGCGTCCTTCGCGGCGAACAGCGCGCCCTGGATGGCGGTGGTCCCGGTCTTGTGCGGGCCGATGTGCAGCAGCCGGGTCCCGGAGGGCAACGCTTCCTTAATACAGTCCGTCTCCATGGTTAACGGAAGGTAAGAGCTGTTCCTGAGTTTGCCCTGAGAGGAGCCTGGGACACAGATGAGTCCCAGGCTCCGGTCACACAGGGTTCACGAAACTCAGACCACCCGGACCCCGGGATCGCCCGCCTCGACGCGCAGCGAGGCGTAGGTGCTCGGCGTGGCCGTCGGCTTCAGCACGGTGTCCACGACCCGCACCTTCGCGTCGATCCGGTCCTGCCGGATGTCGAACAGGTGGTAGCCGCGGTGGGCGTCGATCACCTTCCAGTGCGGGTTGTCCGCCATCAGCGGGTCCCACTGGGCGTGGAAGGCGGCCTGGTCCTGGTCGCCGTTGCTGGAGATCGACGTACCGACGAACTCGGCGCCGACGACGGCGGAGCCGGGATCGGCGAAGTCCTCCTTGAGGTCGCTGATCATCGTCAGGTGCCGGTCGCCGCTGAGCACCACGGGGTTGCGGACGCTCCTGAAGTCCTCCAGCAAGGCGTTGCGTTCGACCTGGTAGCCGTCCCAGGCGTCGTAGAACCACTGCTTGCCCGCGCCGAGCAGGGTGTCCGTCTCGGCCATCATGATCTGCGAGGCGATGACGTTCCAGCGGGCGGGCGAGTTGCGCAGCCCGTGCAGCAGCCACTTCTTCTGCGCGGCGCCCATCATCGTCATCGCCGGGTCCTCGGCACCGGCCTGCGTGGTCGCCTGGTCGCTGCGGAACTGCCGGGTGTCCAGCACGTTGAGCCGCATCAGGCGGCCGAATTCGAGGCGCCGGTACATCTGGATGTGCGGCCCGTTCGGCACGGCGCTCGCACGCACCGGCATGTGCTCGTAGTACGCCTGGAAGGCCGCCGTCAGCCGCGCCACGAACGCGTCGTGCGACTGCTTGTCGGGGTCCTGCGGGACCTCCCCCGCCCAGTCGTTGTCCACCTCGTGGTCGTCGAAGGTCACCACCCAGGGGGTGTTGGCGTGCATCGCCAGCAGGTCCGGGTCGCTGCGGTACTGCGCGTACCGGTTGCGGTACTGCACCAGGCTGTACGGCTCCCCGGTCCCCTCGTGGCGGCGCGGCCCCGCGTTCGAGGGCGCCGACTCGTAGATGTAGTCGCCGACGAAGAGCACGAAGTCGGGGTCCTGGGCCAGCATGTCGGCATACGGCGTGAAGTAGCCGTTCTGCCAGTTCTGGCAGGAGGCGAGCGCGACGCGGAGCCGGCCGCCGGAGCTGTTCGCGTGCGGGGCGGTGCGGGTGCGGCCGGTGGCGGAGAGCTGGCCGCCGGCGCGGAAGCGGTACCAGTAGTCGCGGCCCGGGCGCAGTCCCCGTACATCCACGTGAACGCTGTGCCCGTACTCGGGCCGGGCGGGGGCGACCCCGCGGCGCACGGTCTTTCTGAAGCGGGCGTCCCCGGCGATCTCCCACTCCACCGGGACCACCTGATCCGGCATACCGCCGCCGTGCAGCGGGTCCGGGGCGAGGCGTGTCCACAGCACGATGCCTTCGGGCAGCGGGTCCCCGGAGGAGACGCCGAGGCTGAACACACCGTCGGGCAGCGGGGTTTCGGCCGCCCGGGCGGAGGTCGGCAGCCACAGCTGGGCAGAGGCGGCGGCCCCGAGCACCGCCGCGCCGGCCGCGAGAAAACGTCGTCGATCGGGTGATACGGCTCCGGTCATCGTGAACTCCCTTGCGACGTTGGCCTCTTGGGTCACTTGGAAGGTTCACAGTGCGCGGAGTCCCACCTGCTGAACAGTAGGTATCGCGTCCATGACAAATGTGCACACAGCAAGAGACCCGTTGCTCCGGGAGCAACGGGTCTCAGCCAGTTCGGGTTACGCCTGACGGTCCGTCAGAGTGAGTGCCGTGCCGACGGTTCAGAAGGGCTTGAACTCCTGGGTTCAGAAGGGCTTGAACTCCTCGAACTCCTGCGTCGCCTCGTCCCGTTCGGCCTGCTTGTCCCTACGACGCTGCGTCGCGGGCCGCGGCTCGTCGAGCCGGTGGTCCTCACCGCGCCTGCCCAGCATCTCCGCGCCGGCCATGACGGTCGGCTCCCAGTCGAAGACGACCGCGTTGTCCTCGGGACCGATCGCGACGCCGTCGCCGGAGCGGGCGCCCACCTTCATCAACGAGGCCTCCACACCGAGGCGGTTGAGCCGGTCGGCGAGATAGCCGACGGCCTCGTCGTTGTTGAAGTCGGTCTGGCGGACCCAGCGTTCGGGCTTCTCGCCGCGCACGCGGAAGAGGCCGTCCTCCTCCTGTACGACGGTGAAGCCGCTGTCGTCGACCGCCTTCGGGCGGATGACGATCCGGGTCGCCTCCTCCTGCGGCTTCGCGGCCCGCGACTCGGCGATCAACTCCGCGAGCGCGAAGGACAGTTCACGCAGCCCCAGGTGGGCGACCGCCGACACCTCGAAGACGCGGTAGCCGCGCGCCTCCAGGTCCGGCCGCACCATCTCGGCCAGGTCCTTGCCGTCCGGTACGTCGATCTTGTTCAGGACGACCATGCGCGGACGGTTGCCGAGGCCGCCGTACTGCTTCAGCTCCTCCTCGATGATGTCGAGGTCGGAGATCGGGTCGCGCTCGGACTCCAGCGTCGCGGTGTCCAGGACGTGCACGAGGACGCTGCACCGCTCGACGTGGCGCAGGAACTCAAGGCCCAGGCCCTTGCCCTGGCTGGCGCCGGGGATGAGTCCGGGGACGTCGGCGATCGTGTAGACGGTCTCGCCGGCCGTCACCACGCCCAGGTTCGGGACGAGGGTCGTGAAGGGGTAGTCGGCGATCTTCGGCTTGGCCGCGCTCAGCACCGAGATCAGCGAGGACTTGCCGGCGCTCGGGTAGCCCACGAGAGCCACGTCGGCGACCGTCTTCAGCTCCAGCACGATGTCCTGGAGGTCGCCGGGAACACCGAGCAGCGCGAAGCCGGGGGCCTTGCGGCGGGCGCTCGCGAGAGCCGCGTTGCCGAGGCCGCCCCGGCCGCCCTGCGCGGCGATGTACGAGGTGCCGTGGCCGACCAGGTCGGCGAGCACATTGCCCGCGCCGTCCAGCACGACCGTGCCGTCCGGCACCGGCAGGATGAGGTCCTGGCCGTCCTTGCCGGAGCGGTTGCCGCCCTCGCCGGGCTTGCCGTTGGTGGCCTTGCGGTGCGGGGAGTGGTGGTAGTCCAGCAGCGTGGTCACGGACTGGTCGACGATGAGGGTGACGTCACCGCCCCTTCCGCCGTTGCCGCCGTCCGGGCCGCCGAGCGGCTTGAACTTCTCACGGTGGACGGAGGCACAGCCGTGGCCTCCGTTACCCGCGGCGACATGCAGCTCGACGCGGTCCACGAAGGTGGTCATGGGATGTGCCTCCAGTTACGTACAACAGTGTTTCTAGGTCAACACGCGAAAGGCGGACCCGCTTCCCGGAAGGGAAGTGAGGTCCGCCTCGCGAAAGCTTCCGATCAGTTGCCCGAATCAGTCACCTGAGTCGGCTACCTGATGTGTCAGGCGACCGGAACGATGTTCACGACCTTGCGGCCACGGTGGGTACCGAACTCCACCGCACCGGCGTTCAGCGCGAACAGCGTGTCGTCGCCGCCACGGCCGACGCCCGAACCGGGGTGGAAGTGGGTGCCACGCTGGCGGACCAGGATCTCACCCGCGTTGACGACCTGACCGCCGAAGCGCTTCACGCCGAGCCGCTGGGCATTGGAGTCGCGACCGTTCCGGGTGGACGATGCGCCCTTCTTGTGTGCCATCTCTCCTCAGTCCCTTACTTCGCAGCCGCGGGGATCTCAGTGACCTTGATCGCCGTGTACTGCTGGCGGTGGCCCTGACGACGGCGGTAACCGGTCTTGTTCTTGTAGCGAAGGATGTCGATCTTGACGCCCTTGTGGTGGTCCACGACCTCGGCCTGGACCTTGATGCCGGCCAGGACCCACGGGTCGCTGGTCACAGCGTCGCCGTCGACAACGAGCAGCGTAGAGAGCTCTACGGTGTCGCCAACCTTGGCAGTGGAAATCTTGTCAACCTCAACGATGTCGCCGACAGCAACCTTGTGCTGGCGACCACCGCTGCGCACGATGGCGTACACGCGGATCTCACTCTCTCGCTCGGGAACGGCACCCCCGCAGTCCAGCCGCCCTGCAAGGCAGACGGCCTCTCCCGGTGGAACGCACCCGGGAGGAAGAGGTTTACGGGGATGTGGCGTGTCACCAGTGGACACGCCGACAGTCAAGGTTACGGGGCCACGGCCGAACGGGTCAAACCGGGCCCGTGGGGAGTGCGGCCGGTCACACGGACCGGCCGCACCCGCCCGGGGTTCAGTCCTCGTCGGTGGAGGCGGTGACCGAGGACGGGCTCGTCTGCTCCGCCGCCGCGGTCTTCTTCGACGTGGTCTTGGCGGCCTTCTTGGCCGTCGTCTTCTTCGCGGCCGTCTTCTTGGCCGCGGTCTTGGTGGCCGCCGCCTTCTTGGCGACCGCCTTCTTCGCCGGGGCCTTCTTGGCGGCCTTGCGCGCGGCCGTCTTCTTGGCCGGAGCGTCGGCCTCGGCATCGGCGGCAACCTCGGTCGCGGCCTCGGCGACCGGCGCTTCCTCCACCACGGCCGACGGTACGACCGTCACGGCCGCCTCCTCGGACGCGGTGGGCGCGGTCGCCTTGCGCACGGCACGACGCCTCGGGCGGGCCGGGGCCGCGCTCTCGGCGGGCGCCTCGGGCTGCTCGACAGCGGCCGGAGCCGGGGCGGGCGCCTCGACGACGACCGGCGCGGCGGCCTCGGTGACCGTCACGACGGCGGCCTCCTCGGACCCCGCCGGAGACCCGGCGGGCGCGGTCGCCTTACGGGTCGCACGACGGCGCGTACGCCCCTTGGGCGCGGCGTCGTCGACAACCGGAGCAACCGGGGCCTCGACCGCGGGAGTCTCGGCCACGGGGGCCGGGGTCTCCTCGACGACCGGCGCCTCGACGACCGGGTCCTCCACGGCGACGGGCGCGGCCTGCGCGACGGACACCGGCTCGGCCTCCTCGCGCGCCTCGTGGACCTCGCGCGGCTGCCGCGACTCACGGGACTCCGCCCTGGGCGCACCGGCCGGAGCCGATGCCCGTCGGCTCGTCCGGCGCCGCGAACGCCCGCCACGGGTGGCCGCGGCCTCCGCCTCGGCGGCGCTGCTGTACAGGTCCTCGTCCGGCCGGAACTCGCTCTCCGCGAACGGCACCGGCATGGCGACCTCGGCCGCCACCTCCGCCTCGGTCTCGACCTCGTCGGAGTCGTGGTCGTGGTCATGCGTCTCGTGGCCGTCGTGCGTGTCGTGGGCGTCCTGCCCGCTCCCGTCGCCACCACGCCCGCGCCGCTTGCGCTTGCCGCCGCCACCGACCGAGGTCGGCTGCTCCATGTGCACGATGACACCGCGGCCGTTGCAGTGGACGCAGGTCTCGGAGAAGGACTCAAGGAGGCCCTGTCCGACGCGCTTGCGGGTCATCTGCACGAGGCCCAGCGAGGTGACCTCGGCCACCTGGTGCTTCGTACGGTCGCGGCCCAGGCACTCCAGGAGCCGCCGCAGGACGAGGTCCCGGTTGGACTCCAGGACCATGTCGATGAAGTCGATGACGACGATGCCGCCCAGGTCGCGCAGCCGCAGCTGGCGCACGATCTCCTCGGCCGCCTCCAGGTTGTTCCTGGTCACGGTCTCTTCGAGGTTGCCGCCCTGACCGGTGAACTTGCCGGTGTTGACGTCGATCACGATCATCGCTTCGGTCTTGTCGATGACCAGCGAACCGCCGCTCGGCAGCCAGACCTTGCGGTCCAGCGCCTTCATCAGCTGCTCGTCGATGCGGTACGTCGCGAAGACGTCGACCTCGGACGTCCACTTGGACAGCCGGTCGGCGAGGTCGGGGGCGACGTGCGAGACGTAGCCGTGGATGGTGTCCCACGCCTCGTCACCGCTGACGATGACCTTGGTGAAGTCCTCGTTGAAGATGTCGCGCACGACGCGGACGGTCATGTCCGGCTCGCCGTACAGCAGCGTCGGGGCGTTCGAGCTGCCGCCGCTCCTCGACTTCTTCTGGATGTCCTCCCACTGCGCCTGGAGGCGTTCGACGTCGCGGCTCAGCTCGTCCTCGCTCGCGCCCTCGGCGGCGGTGCGCACGATGACGCCCGCGTCCTCGGGGACGATCTTCTTGAGGATGGTCTTCAGCCGGGCCCGCTCGGTGTCGGGCAGCTTGCGGCTGATGCCGGTCATCGAGCCCTCGGGGACGTACACGAGGTAGCGCCCGGGGAGGGAGACCTGGCTGGTCAGACGCGCGCCCTTGTGGCCGATCGGGTCCTTGGTGACCTGCACGAGGACCGACTGGCCGGACTTGAGGGCGGACTCGATGCGGCGCGGCCCGTTGGCCATGCCGAGGGCCTCGAAGTTGACCTCACCGGCGTAGAGGACGGCGTTGCGTCCCTTGCCGATGTCGATGAACGCGGCCTCCATGGAGGGCAGCACGTTCTGGACCTTGCCCAGGTAGACGTTGCCGACGTACGAGGTCGACTGCTCCTTGTTGACGTAGTGCTCGACGAGCACGCCGTCCTCCAGGACGCCGATCTGCGTGCGCTCACCGCTCTGCCGGACGACCATCACACGCTCGACGGCCTCGCGGCGGGCGAGGAACTCCGCCTCGGTGATGATCGGGACGCGTCGGCGGCCCTGCTCGCGGCCTTCGCGGCGGCGCTGCTTCTTGGCTTCGAGACGCGTCGAGCCCTTGATGGACTGCACCTCGTCGCTGGGGTGCTCGTCCTTCTTGGCGCGCGGTTCGCGGACCTTGACGACGGTGCGCTCGGGGTCGTCCGAGGACGAGACCGGCTCGCTCTCGCCGCCCGAGTCACCGGCGCGACGACGCCGACGGCGCCGGCGACGGCTGCTGCTCGATCCGGAGCCGCCCTGGTCGTCGTCCGCCTCCTCGGCGTCCTCCTCGACCTGCTCGGCGGTGTCCTCGGCGTCTTCGGCGGCCTGCTCGGCGGCGTACTCCTCGCCGTCCTCGGCCTCGTCCTCACCGGTGGCGGACTCCCCACGGCGACGGCGACGGCCGCCACGGCGACGGCGGCGGCGCGAACCGGTCTCCTCGGTCTCGTCACCGTCGGCGGAGTCCTCGGCGGCCTCGTCGGCCTCCTCCGGCTCCTCCTCGACCACGACGGTCTCGACGACGGCGGCGGCGACGGGCTCGGCCTCGAAGGCGGCACCCCGGCGACGACGCCGACGACGGCCACCGGTCTCTTCCTCGACCACTTCCACGGCCACGGGCTCGGCGACGACGACCTCTTCCTCGTCGTCCTCCACCGCCTCGGCAGCGGCGGCTGCGGCCCGCTCCGGCGTCTGGAACATCGGCTCGGTGAAGACGGGCGCGCGGAACACGGCCACGGCGGGCCGTGCGGGCCGACGCTGCCCCTCGTCCTCTTCAGCCGCGTTGCCGTTCTTGGGCGCGGGCGCGGAGAACCCGCCGGCCGCGGTCCGCACGACCCGGCGCCGACGACGCGGCCCGGAGTCCTCGGCGGGAGCGTCGGCGGTGGTGTTCGGCTCCGCGGCGTCCGCGGTGGTCTCGTCGTTCACAGGGGCCTCCTCGCCCACGGGCGTCCCGGCAGGCGCGGACACACGGCGCGTGGCGCGACGACGGCTCCTGCGCGGCGCGGCATCCTCGTCGGACGCGGCGGGCGCGGCACCTTCGGTCACTTCAGTCACAGCGGCGGCAGCGGGCGCTGCGCTCGCTTCAGTCTCTTCGGCGGCGTCAGCCACTTCGGTGTTCTCGACGGCCTGCGGCGCACCGGCGGGCGCGGAGGCGCGCCGGGTCGCACGACGGCGCGTACGCCCCGCGGGCGCCGCCTCCTCCGCCGGGGCCTCAACAGCCACGGCTTCCTCAGCTGCGGCTTCCTCGACGACGGCCGGTGCGGCAGGCGCCTCGGCCTGCTCCACGACGACCTCGGGAGCAACGGCCTCGGGCGCGGTCACCTTGCGCGTGGCACGACGGCGGGTCCGGCGCGGAGCCGCGTCCTCGTCGGACACGACAGGCGCGGCGGGCGCGGCCTCTTCCGCCACGGTGGTCTCTTCAGGCGCGGCAACGGCAACGGCCGGCACCACGATCTCGGCCGCCTCGGCCACCGCACTCGCCTCGGGCGCACCGGCGGGCGCGGACACCCGCCGGGTCGCACGACGGCGCGTACGCCCCGCGGGCGCGCCCTCTTCCACGGCCTCCACGGCTGCTACGACGACGGGCGCCTCGGGGGTCACCGCGGTGACCTCGACGACGCTCTCGTCGATCCCGTCGGTGTCGTTCTTCTCGTCGCTCACCTCGGCCGGTATGGCCGGAGCGCTGCTTTCGACCGCGCCCTCGGGGGCGGTCGGCGGTCCCGCCGGGCGGGACGCGGCGCGGCGCCTGCGGCGCGGCGGCAGCGTGTCGCTGGGGGTGTTCGGTTCGGAACCCTCGATGGGTTCGGTCGGTTCGAGCATGCGGGCGTTTCTCCCGTCAGGCTCCCGGGCGCCGCGCCTGGTCCGGCTTGGATGCCGGTGACGTCCGCGGCTCGCGCGTTGCGCGGTGCCGCCGTCCGGGGCGCGGGCGCCGCACGGGAGCTCTCTGTGTCCTGTCTCGCCGGTTCCGTACGCCCAGTTGCGGACGGCCTGGCGAAAGTCTTGTGGTCGGTGCGCTGCCCGACCCAGGTGGCTCCCGAGTCCGAGGGCTGCGCTACGACGTCCGTCCTACGCGGAACTTCCCTACGCCGGCGCCTTCGCGGCGGCAGCTTCGGCGACCGTGGGATTCCCGGTCACTGCTGCCTCGCGGTCGGGCGCGAGCGGGTCGGTCACCGTGCCGGTCTCTTCATCGAACAGCCCCTGCGCCAGCCTGGTCACCGCTGCGGCGACCGGCGGCGCCAGGTCGGCCACGGCGCGAAGACCGGACAGGACGTCGTCGGGTCGAACGGCAGGCGTCACGTGCCGAACAACCAGCCGCAGTATCGCACAGGCCTGGTCGGTAGGCCTATCAGCCTGGGGACTGTGCGTCTCGGAAACGGCTTCAAGGCTCGCTACGGCCGAACGGGCGTCGAACGTGCGCATGCCGTTCTTGGCCATGCGCTGGACCTCGACGGTCTCGGCCGCGTTGAACGCGGCCACCGCGCGCTCGACGTCCTCGGGAGCCACCCCGTCCAGCCGCAGCTCCCACACGGAAGCCGTGAGCCGGTCGGCGAGCCCGGAGGTACGGGCCTCGACCGCGTCGACGATGTCGAGCCCGACGGGCATCGACTCGTCGAGCAGCTCGCGCAGCTTGTCGGGGTCGCGCTCGGCGGTGAGCGCGATCTCCAGGTATTCCGCCTCACTGCCCGTGCCGGTGGGTGCGGCATTGGCGTACGACACCTTGGGGTGCGGTGTGAACCCGGCCGAGTACGCCATCGGCACCTCGGCGCGGCGCAGCGCACGCTCGAAGGCGCGCTGGAAGTCACGGTGGCTGGTGAACCGGAGGCGGCCGCGCTTGGTGTAGCACAGTCGGATGCGCTGCACCGCGGGTGCGGGCGGCGGGCCTTCGGGCTGTCGCTTGCCCAGTGTCCTAGTCCTTCGTGAGAACGGTCGTACTTCTACCAAGAGTACGTGTGTCGTCGCCCATCGGTTCCCGTCGTTCCACCGGCCGCGGCTGCCGGGGCTCGCCGAAGACCATGCGCCGGAAGTCGGCCCGCGCCTGCCGGGCGGACTCGCGCGCGGCGGTCAGCGCCTGCCGGGTGACGCGGCCCACGGCACGCGCGGCCTCGGCGGCGGGCCGCAGCACCAGGTCCCGTACGACGTGTCCGACCGGGGTGAGGACGGTCCGGTACACCCAGCTCACCGGCGCCACGAAGATCCACCGGAAGAGGGTCGCGAGGGCCCGCCCCACGGCGAGCGAGATGTGCCCGGCGACGCGCCAGGCGTGCCCGAGGGCGTCCCAGACCTCCCGTCCCACGACGGCGAGGACGCGCCCGACCGGTGCCAGGACCCAGCGCCAGAGCGCGATCGCGGGCAGTACGAGCAGGATCCGGGCCGTCCAGTACAGGACGACACCCACACCGGTACCGACACCCTTGGCCAGCCACAGCAGCCCCCGCCCGCACCAGGCGACCGCGCGCCCGACCGGGGCGAGCACCCAGGCGTACAGCCACCCGGCGGGTACGACGAGCAGATACCGCCCGAGCCAGGCCAAGCCTGCGGCCACCCCGTTGACGACCCACACGCACGCGTGCCCGACGGGAGTGAGCACGCGCGCGTACACCCACGCCAGGCCGCTCCCGATCTGCCGGGCGCTCCAGCCGAGGGCGTGCCCGACCGGGGTCAGCACATACCGGTACAGCCAGACCAGAGGCACCAGGAGAAGCGTGTTCACGAGCCACCCGACCACCTTGGCGCCGGGCACGACGACATACCGCCACAGCGCCACCAACGGCCACACGAGCAACGCCCGCCCCACCGGTCGCAGCACGGTCCGCCACAGGAACCGCCCGCCGACCACCAGCGCGTCCCACACCACCCGCACCGGCACGACCAGCACAAGCACGACGATCCGCACGGGAACACGGATCGCGACGACGAGACACCCCTCGGGCGACTGCGGCGCGGGCTGCGCGGCCGGTTTCTCGAACTTCACAGGGACGTCCATATCAGTCAAGACGCCTCAACACCCCATACGGATGCGGTACGGCACCCTCCTGATGGGTCACGGATAGGTGTCCGCGCGGGAGACCGAGTTCCCGGGCCCGGCCGAGCACCGCCTCCACGAGCCGCCCGCCGACCCCGCCGACCCCACTGTCCCGCGACGGCCTCCGGCACGGGAGTTCAGCGGTCGTCGGCAGGGGGCGTCAGCAGCGCGTCGACGATCTCCCGCAGGGGCGCGGCGAGTTGACCGGCGGTCGCGTCACGCAGGGGCCGCAGACCTACGGCGGACCGTACGACGGCGACGCCTACGCCGAGCGCGACCAGGAGCTGCGCGCGCAGCAGCCGTTCCTCGTCGTCCTCCCCCGCCGGTCCCCCGCCGGACGCCGCGAGGATCTGGCGGCCGAACTCGTCGAGGGCCTTCCGGCGCAGCGCGTCCACGCGCTCGTCGCCGGAACCGCGCAGCAGCATCAGCACGGGGTGTTCGCCGAACTCCGGCCAGGCACCTGCGGAGAGTTGGTGACTGAGTGCCTCGGCGAGGCCTTCGCGGTCCTGCGGGAAGTGCTCATCGCGCCCCAGAAACCGGGGAGTCGACGCCAGGGCCGCCTTGAAGAGCCCTTCCTTCGAGTCGAAGTACCGCTTGATGAGCGCCAGGTTGACCCCGACGTCGGCGGCCACGTCCCGCAGGGTCGTGCGGTCGTACCCGAGCCGGGTGAACCGGCTGCTCGCGGCCTCCAGGAGCGCCTGCCGGGTCGCCGCCGCGTCCCGCCGCCGGGGTCCGTCGGCCTCACTCGTCTCCACCGGCAGCCTCCTCGGGCAGGTCAAGTAATCACTCGTTGACATGACTACAGGGCATGGTTACGTTAAGCAAGTAATCACGTGATGACTTAGCCCGCCCCACCCAGTCGCGCTCACTCAGGCGCGCCCCCTCACGTGCGTCCTCCCCTCCCGTCCGAAAGGACAACGGTGTCCAAGCAAGCCCTTCTCGTCATGGACGTCCAGCGCGTCATCGTCGACCGCTACCCCGACCCTGCCTATCTGCCGCGCCTGCGCAAGGCGATCGACACGGCCCGCACGGACGGCGTCCCCGTGATCTACGTGACCGTCGGCTTCCGCCCCGGCGCCCCCGAGGTCAGCACGCGCAACAAGATGTTCGGCAGGCTCGCGGGCGTCCAGCTGCCGGCCGCCGCCGCCCAGGCCAATGAGATCCACCCGGACGTGGCCCCCGAGCCCGGCGACATCCTCGTCACCAAGCGCCGCGTCAGCGCGTTCGCCGGCAGCGACCTCGACATGGTGCTGCGAGCGGGTGACATCGACCACCTGGTCCTGACGGGCATCGCCACCAGCGGTGTCGTCCTGTCGACACTCCGCCAGGCCTCCGACCTGGACTTCACCCTCACCGTCCTGTCCGACGGCTGCCTCGACAACGACCCCGAGGTACAACGGGTCCTCACGGGGAAGGTGTTCCCGATGCAGGCGGACGTCACGACGGTGGCGGAGTGGGTCGCGGCACACTGAACTCCCTATATCGATCCCCGTACTTGACGCCGGTGCTCGATGTGCCGGAGTCAACACCACGGCTGCGGGACGCAGATGGCCCGTGACACGAACGGCGCGAACGACGCGACGCCGACCGGGTCGACCCCCGGGACCACGACGGAACCCTCCGCGGTCACCGCGACCCAACTCGCCGGGAATCAGCGCACGTTGACCCCGCACGCACGGGTGCCCGACGGCAAGCACCCGTGCGTGCGGGCGCTCCAGGCCGTACTCACCGCCTCCGAGCGGAACATCCCGTGGGTCCAGATCACCTTCAACTGATCGTGGACCAGGACACCCAATTCACCGCCGACGACACCGCGACACTGGCCCCGCTCCCGGCCTCCCCGCACCCGAGTTACCCGCCACCGTCCGCGACCGCCAGCCAACTCCCTTGAACCTCGCGGGACTTCAGCTCTGCGCCGTCGGCCGTACGACGATCTCGTTGACGTCGACCTCGGCGGGCTGGTTGACGGCGTAGACGATCGCCTCGCCGATCGCGGCGGCGGGGATCGCGACGGCCATCATGTCCTCGGCGACCGCGCGCATGCCCAAGTCGCTGATGCCGTCGGTCAGTTCGCTGCGGGTGAGGCCGGGGCTGACCACGGTGACGCGCAGGTCGCGGCTCTCCTGGCGGAGCCCTTCGGAGAGGGCCCGGACGGCGAACTTGGTGGCGCAGTAGACGGCCGCGGTGGGGTCGACGCGGTGTCCGGCGACGGAGGCCACGTTCACGATGTGCCCGGCGCCCTGTTCACGCATCACGGGCAGCACTGCGGCGATGCCGTGCAGCACCCCGCGGATGTTGACGTCGATCATGCGGTTCCACTCGTCGACCTTCAGCGCCTCCAGCAGCGCCAGCGGCATCACGCCCGCGTTGTTCACCAGGACGTCGACACGGCCGTAGGACTCCCGCGCGGCCTCGACGAAGGAGCGCACGCTCTCCAGGTCGGTCACGTCCAACTCGTGGTGGTCGGCCGTGCCCCCGTCCGCCCGGATCTCCTCGGCGACGGCTGCGAGGCGGTCGGCGCGCCGGGCGCCGAGCACCACTCGATGCCCGGCCGCGGCCAGCAGCCGGGCCGTGGCCTCGCCGATACCGCTGCTCGCGCCGGTGACGAGGACGACCTTGCCGGGACGGGAGTCGGACGGGACGGTGGTGGTCATGGGGAGCCCTTCGCAGCAGCGGAAACCGATCCGCGCGGCGGTGCTCCACCGCGCCCTGCGAGCATCGGCGGGATCGCGCCGAAGCGGCAGGACGGGCCTTCCTGGGTGCGCCACTCCCAGGAAGCGGGGGCGCCGTACGCTTTCGGAATGGACGGTACGGACGGATACGCGCTCGGTGAGTTCCTGCGGGCGCGGCGCTCCCGGCTGACGCCCGCCGAGGTGGGTTTCCCCAGTTCCGGGGTGCGCCGGGTGGCCGGGCTGCGCCGCGAGGAGGTCGCCGTCCTGGCCGGGGTGAGCGCCGACTACTACGCCCGGCTGGAGCAGGGCCGGGAACGCAGCCCCTCCGGCCAGGTGGTCGACGCCATCGCCCGCGCCCTGCACCTCGACATGGACGCCCGCTGGCACGCGTACCGGCTGGCCGGCCTGGTCCCGAGGCCGGTCTCCGCCGAGCCGTCCGACGAGGTGGACCCGGCGCTGCTCCGGCTGATGCACGCGTTCCCCACGGCGGCGGCGTACGTCATCAACCGGCGCCTGGAGGTCCTCGCCTCGAACGCGCTGGCCGACGCACTCCTCGCGCCCCTCGGAGACCCCCGCAGAATGGTCCGCACGCTCTTCCTGGACCCCGCCGCCCGCGATCTCTTCGCCGACTGGGAGCACGTGGCCCGCTGCTCGGCCGAGGCACTGCGCCTGGCCACGGGACACGACCCGCACGACCCCGAACTCACCGCGCTCATCACCGAACTCCTCGGCAGCAGCAAGGAGTTCACCGCGCTCTGGGGCAACCACAGCGTCAGCCGCCCGGGGCGCCGGTCCAAGACCTTCAACCATCCGGCCGTGGGCCGCATCACGCTCACGTACCAGACCTTCGACGTCCAGAGCGCCCCCGGCCAGTGCCTGCTGGTCGGTACGGCCGAGCCGGACACGGAGGACGCCACGTCACTGGCGCGGCTCGGCGCCCCGCATCCCGCGGGACACTGAACTCGCTTACAGCAGGCGGGAGTTCTGTCCCGGAGCCCGAGATCTCACTGTGCGCGACCCGTCCAAGCAGGTGTCAGACCATCATCGCCCAGTTCCGCGGAAAGCATGGGCCGAAAAGGATTGGCGAGATCACGCTCTTTTCGACTCACGTTCCAATAGCCCGCCAACAGAGATATCAGAGCCACGGTCAGGGTCACCAAGACAGCTTTCGATCCCACCCAGGCAATCGCAAGCTGAAGAGACAGAAACAGATAGGAAGGAACGAAGAATATACCCACCAAGGAGGCGGTTATCTCTATAGATTCCGACCGATAGTCCAACCTTAGATCCCAGATAGCGAGACCCAAGAGCACGGCCGAAGAGAAAAGAAACACGCCGATCACAAGTCTCACCGCGGCCGCCCAGGAGTCCCTCACCGACGGGACCCATCCCATTTGGTGCGGGAAATCGGTAGTGATCGAGAGTACACGTACAGCAGCTATACCGTACAGCACCAACAGAACGCCGAATGTTGCGAACTTGAGAACTTTTCTCAGCCGAACAGGGGGCCGAGGGGGATGTGTGTACGCAGCTTGCCAAAGATCCTTGCTCAGCGGAGATTCCGGGTCTTTCGCCATGACCAGACGAGCGATTATCAGGCTTTCCACCTCTCTCGGCAGCAGATGCGACAGACGGCGATAGATATTGGGAAGATGCCTGTGCTTGCGGAAGATTTCAGCAAATTCATCCCGCCGGGCCTGTCCGGCCAATGAACTCACCCAGCCATGCATATTCTGCGAGTCGAAGCCAGCGCGCCCTTGGCGAAGATTCCTCGGGATGGAATCCTGGTTGTACCGATGACGCTCAATCCCGAGAGCAGCGATCGGGATGCCGATTCTGCGGTCGATCATCCGTACTTCAATGGGCTCGTCCGCGATGGGCGGACTTGGCGCGCAGCCGTCCAAGTGGTCAACGCACCCTTCCAGGTGGCCACCATCCAGCAGGAACCCTATACGCCCGGCAATCAGTCGAAGCGACTTCGATCTTTCGCTGCCGTCCCAAATCCAGGCATACACCTGCGATATTTCGGATGCTGTACACTCCCGCAAGGCCTCCTCCACATCGGATACCCGAATCAATGAGGAGAGCAGCCATGCCGCACGGCGAGCCGCAGACGAATCGGTCCACAGAAGAGAAGCCAACTCGATGGCCGCTGCTGGAGTACCTACCCTCCCCAAAGCATCGATGGCCCAGATCTCTTGCCGCCCCCGGGCAGAAAGCGCTAGTTGCGGGATCGCGATCTCACCCATGGAGCGCAGAGCGGCACGAGCCCCCGCACGGCGATCTCCGTCCTCCTCAAGGACCGCCAGATGCAACGCCGCTTCCTGGCGATCCGATGCCGCCAAGGAAAGCATGGCCGCGGCTTGACGTTCGGAGTGATCTTCCCATGAAATTCTGTGCAGTAGTTCGAGGATTTCATTACCACGTGGAGTGTTGTTTGCGGCCAGCGCACCGAGCGCGTTGACTATCGCTGCGCCTTCATTTCCGCCCAAGTCCAAGCGCGCCAAGAAGTATTCAACAATTTCCTCCGCCAGGTTCGCATCCACGGAGGTGGTGTCCGAAAGGCTCTCCAGCGCCAGTATCTTGGCGTCGAGGCCTCCACCCCTAAAAACCGAAGAAATCAGCGACGTGCAGTCCACGCTGGCAACCGCACACCAAAACTTGACGACTTCACGCCAAGCATTCGGGTCACTGTGATACTTCCCCATCAGATTGCTCGGCACGTCATGGAGGGCCTGCGCGGTGAGAAATTCTTGCAGCGTCAGGTGCGCAAAGCCATACTGACTCCTCAGCGTATCCAACGGCCGCAACACCTGACTGCGGTCAACGATCTCCTCCATCAAAGGAAGGACATGATCGTTCCCTAAATCAAAATCAGGCAGCATCGCGCGGATGATCGACTCGACATTGACACCCGGTATCGCAAGCCTGTCCTCGCGCTCCATGGGAGCTTCGTGCATGGCAAGTGCAATACGTTGCAGAATCAGCAGTTTACGATTTCCGTGATAGTTCGATATTGCACTGCTACGACCCAGTTGCCTGTCACGATCCAGCAAGTGAGCAATAGCTGCTCGATAGAAACCGGCGCGAGAATTGGGCAGCGGACCGAACGCCTCCACCCGATCGCCCGACTGAAGATAAGCGATAATCGTCAGAAGCAACGGACGCCGAGCGATCCGCATCAGATCCCGGTTGCTCCGCAGCGACGCAATGACGCGGTCGACGTTCAGTGAATCTTCCGCCGTGTTCCAGTTGTTGAGAAGTCGACGCATCGATGCGTCATCAAACTCCGCAATCCGTGTCACGAAGTCAAAATCTGGACTCAACTGGCTGTCGTACACCGCAGTGCGGCAAGTCACGATCATGGGGCATCCGGCGTAAGTCCGCGAAAACTCTCGCAGCTCCAGCTCTATTCGCCCTCGATCTTCTCGACCCACTTCATCGAGACCATCAAAGAATACCTGTAAGTGGCCGGCGGAGAGCATTCTGTCCACAAGCGATGCGGCTCCACCCACACCAGCTTGATTGAACTCTGCAACAATGAGATCCCGGAAGCCATCCCGGGAGAAATTGCATTTATGCAGACCAACGATCACGGGTATGTGAGTATCGTCCCCCTTCTCCAGCCACCGAAGGAATTCGGTCTTCAGGAGCAGCGACTTACCGGCGCCAGGTTCACCCAGCACAACGACGCGCGTGCTATTGAGTAGCGTCTCGCTCATGTCGGCGCGTTCCGTCCCCATAGCAGATTGCAGAGGAACGTAAATACGACGGACGTCGATGTTGGTGGTATCGAAACCCAGCGGATGCTTCGCATGCCACTGTTCAGCTCGCTGACGATAACGGCGCAGCTGTCGGCCCCCGATGTGCCTCACGGCATTCCCACGCCGGAAGACGGCGTCAGCCGAACGCGATGCCAGCCCTTTCACCAACTCATTAGAGAAGAGAATCAGGAAAGCGACGACCACGACAACTACCGCAGGGATACCAACGCCATGCGTGAAAACCTTGCCAAATGGAGACCCCACAGGGGCATCTTAGAGTCCCCTGTGGCCAACTTGCGGCAATACCATAAATATCGCTACAAGTAATCAATCTCCAAGAAACACTGACTCTGCGTACTCACACGGTCCCGTCCAGCCACACAGACCACACAAGCCACACAGGCCACCGAACTCGCTTCACCCGCCTCAGTGCGCGTGCCCGCCACCCGTCCCCGCAGGCTGCTTCACCGTCAACGGCAGCAGCTTCTTGCCCGTGGGGCCGATCTGGATGGACGTGTCCATCTGCGGACACACCCCGCAGTCGAAACAAGGCGTCCACCGGCAGTCCTCGACCTCTGTCTCGTCGAGGGCGTCCTGCCAGTCCTCCCAGAGCCAGTCCTTGTCGAGGCCCGAGTCCAGGTGGTCCCAGGGGAGGACCTCCTCATAGGTCTTCTCGCGGGTGGTGTACCAGTCGACGTCCACGCCGAACGCCGGCAGCGTCTTCTCGGCGCAGCGCATCCAGCGCTCGTAGGAGAAGTGCTCGCGCCAGCCGTCGAAGCGGCCGCCGTCCTCGTAGACCGCGCGGATGACCGCGCCGATGCGGCGGTCGCCGCGCGAGAGGAGGCCCTCGACGATGCCCGGCTTGCCGTCGTGGTAGCGGAAGCCGATCGAGCGGCCGTACTTCTTGTCGGCGCGGATCTTGTCCCGGAGTTTCGTCAGGCGGGCGTCCGTCTCCTCCGCCGAGAGCTGCGGGGCCCACTGGAACGGGGTGTGCGGCTTGGGGACGAAGCCGCCGATCGAGACCGTGCAGCGGATGTCGTTCTGGCCGGAGACCTTGCGGCCCTCGGCGATCACCCTTGTCGCCATGTCGGCGATCTGCATGACGTCCTCGTCGGTCTCGGTCGGGAGGCCGCACATGAAGTACAGCTTCACCTGGCGCCAGCCGTTGCCGTACGCCGTCGAGACCGTGCGGATGAGGTCTTCCTCCGACACCATCTTGTTGATGACCTTGCGGAGGCGCTCCGAGCCGCCCTCCGGGGCGAAGGTGAGGCCCGAGCGGCGGCCGTTGCGCGTCAGTTCGTTCGCCAGGTCGACGTTGAAGGCGTCCACGCGGGTCGACGGGAGGGACAGGCCGATCTTGTCCTCCGTGTACCGGTCCGCCAGGCCCTTCGCGATCTCGCCGATCTCCGAGTGGTCGGCCGACGACAGCGACAGCAGGCCCACCTCCTCGAAGCCCGTGGCCTTCAGGCCCTTCTCGACCATCTCGCCGATGCCCGTGATCGACCGCTCGCGCACCGGGCGCGTGATCATGCCCGCCTGGCAGAAGCGGCAGCCGCGCGTACAGCCGCGGAAGATCTCCACCGACATGCGCTCATGGACCGTCTCCGCGAGGGGGACTAGGGGCTGCTTCGGGTACGGCCATTCGTCGAGGTCCATGACGGTGTGCTTCGACACGCGCCAGGGGACGCCCGACTTATTGGGGACCACGCGCGCGATACGGGCGTCCGGCAGGTACTCGACGTCGTAGAACGCCGGGATGTACACCGAGCCCGTCTTCGCCAGGCGGAAGAGGACCTCCTCGCGCCCGCCCGGGCGGCCCTCCGCCTTCCAGGTGCGGATGATCTTCGTCATGTCGAGGACGGCCTGTTCGCCGTCGCCGATGATCACCGCGTCGATGAAGTCCGCGATCGGCTCGGGGTTGAACGCGGCATGGCCGCCGGCCAGCACGATCGGATCGTCCAACCCACGATCGCGGGACTCCAGCGGGATGCCCGCCAGGTCCAGGGCCGTCAGCATGTTCGTGTAGCCGAGTTCGGTGGAGAAGGACAGGCCGAACACGTCGAAGGCGCCGACCGGGCGGTGGCTGTCGACCGTGAACTGCGGGACGCGGTGCTCCCGCATCAGCGCCTCCAGGTCCGGCCACACGCTGTACGTGCGCTCGGCGAGGACGCCCTCCTGCTCGTTCAGCACCTCGTAGAGGATCATGACGCCCTGGTTGGGCAGGCCGACCTCGTACGCGTCCGGGTACATCAGCGCCCAGCGGACGTCGCACGACTCCCACGGCTTGACCGTGGAGTTGAGTTCGCCTCCGACGTACTGGATCGGCTTCTGCACCTGCGGGAGCAGGGCTTCGAGCTGCGGAAACACGGACTCTGCGGCCGCAGCGACTTCGGCAGGCATCTCGCGAACCTTCGTGAGCGGTACTGAACGGACGGGTGACCATCCAGACTAACGCGATCCCGGACCTCACCCGTAACCCGTGCGCCCCGGCCGTCAGCCCCGCACGGCCCCCTCCGCCACGATCGCCTGCCACTCCTCGGGCAGCGCGGCCTCCACCGCCGCCGCCCGCTGCTCCTCCCGCCCGTACAGCACGCCGTACGTGAACGAGCTCTCCCCCGCCGCGTGCGCCACCGCGGACAGCTCGCGCAGGGTCTCGCGGACCATGACACTGTCCTGATGATCGCCGAGCAGACTGGTCAGCGACTTCATGGACTTGGCGAGCGCGCGGGCCGGGGCACCGAGGGCCGGAGTCGCCGCCTCCGCCGCATAACGCGTCCGCTTCGCCTTCTTGCGGGCCTCGTGCAGCGCGAGGTCGCGGTCCGCGCCGGGCGGGGCCCCGATCGCCTCCTCGACGAGCGCCGAGACCTTCCCGAAGTCCTTGCCTACGGCCTTGCCGATCACCTTCTCCGGTGTGCCGGCCGCGTCCGGCAGCAGGGGCGGCTCGGCCACCAGCGCGTCCAGGGTGTCGAGCAGCGCGAGATACCGCTTGGAGTCCAGGACGCCGATGAGCCGTCGGCGCGAGCCTCCGCGCCGGGCGTTGGCCCAGGTCCGCATCCGGGTGCGGATCGGGCCGGAGACAAGCGTGCGGGGCAGTTCACCGAGGACCTCGGTCAGGCGCTCGGTCATCACTTCCCGATCGCGGTCCACGCCCAACTCGCTTGCCAGCCACTTCAGTTCCTCGCCGACCGGGTCGGTGACCGTACGGTCGAGGACCTTGCCGTAGGAGCGGAACGTGCTGCGCAGCCGGCGGGTGGCGACCCGCATGCGGTGCACGGAGTCGTAGGCGTCCTGCCGTACGGCGGGGTCGAGTTCGAGGATCGTGTCGCGCTGCTCGCGGACGTAGGCGAGGACGTGGTCGCCCGCGGTCAGGGGTTCCTCGGGGGCCGGGGGCGCCTTGCGCTTCTTCGGCTGCTTCGACTGCTTCGACTGCTTCGGAGCGGTCTCCGCCAGCGCCCGCGCCAGCTTCGACGCGGACGACGACGGTCGTACGCCCGCCTTGCGCAACCGCTTCTCCACCTTGTCGAGGAAGGCCGGGTCGCCGTCGTCCGCCAGCTCGACCTCGATCTCGGTCCACTGCGCGGTGCCGCCGCCGTCGGCGAGGCGTTCGGCGTGTACGGCGTCCACGCTGACCTCGGCGAGCAGCGCGCCGGCCGCGTCCACGAGGTGGCGTACGTCACGGTCGGAGCGGAGCCGGACCACGGGCAGCAGTTCGGCCTCGCGGACCCGGGAGCGGACCAGCCCGGCGAGGCTGCGCGGCACGGTGTCGGAGAGCGGCTCGCGGATCTCGTCGCGGACCCCGGGCGCGACCGGCACCTTCAGGTGCCAGCCCGCGTCCGAACCGCCGGTGCGGCGGCGCAGCGTCATCGAGGCCTCGGCCAGGCGCTCGTCGGCCGTGTCGTAGTAGACGGCGTCCAGGTTCGCGACGCCCTTGTCGATGACGGTCTCGACCCCGGCGACGCCGGTCAGGTCGGGCAGACCGCTCTCGTCGGACTCGTACTTACGCTCGATCTCGCGCTTTGTGTCCGCCATGAACCGAATCTAGTTGCTGACGAGCCGGGATGGCAGGGGGCGTCCCAAATGAACCCCAGGGAAACCCTAGCGAATCCGCAGGTAACGCCCGCACGAAGGCGAGGGCTACGCCGACATGGGGCGCTGGACCCTGATCGACTGGAGCAGCCCCACCGCGATCCACACCGCGAACATCGACGTTCCGCCGTAGGACACGAAGGGCAGGGGCAGGCCGGTGACGGGCATGATGCCGAGGGTCATACCGACGTTCTCGAAGGCCTGGAAGGCGAACCAGGCGACGATTCCGGCGGCGACGATCGTGCCGTAGAGCTCGGTCGAGTCGCGGGCGATGCGGCAGGCGCGCCACAGGACCACGCCCAGGAGGACGAGGATCAGGCCCGCGCCGACGAAGCCCAACTCCTCGCCCGCGACCGTGAAGACGAAGTCGGTCTGCTGTTCGGGGACGAATTGCCCGGTCGTCTGCGAGCCGTGGAACAGGCCCGCACCCGTGAGGCCACCCGATCCGATCGCGATGCGGGCCTGGTTGGTGTTGTAGCCGACGCCCGCCGGGTCGAGGCTCGGGTTGGCGAAGGCGGCGAAGCGGGCGATCTGATACTCGTCCAGGATGTGCAGCTGCCAGACCGCGATCGCGCCGATCGCGCCCGCGCCGAGCAGACCGAAGATCCAGCGGTTGGAGGCGCCGGAGGCCAGCAGCACACCGAGCACGATGATGACCATGACCATGACCGACCCGAGGTCGGGCATCAGCATGACGATCATCATCGGGACGGAGGCCAGGCCCAGGGCCTGGAGGACCGTGCGGTGGTCGGGGTAGGGCTTGTCGCCCGCATCGACCCGGGCGGCCAGCACCATCGCCATGCCCAGGATGATCGTGATCTTCACGAACTCCGAGGGCTGGAGCGAGAAGCCGCCGCCGAGCACGATCCAGGAGTGCGCGCCGTTGACCGTGGAGCCCAGCGGGGTGAGCACCAGCAGGATGCCGAACACCGAGGCGCCGTACAGGAACGGGACGACGACGCGCAGGGTGCGGTGGCCGACCCAGATGACGGCGATCATCAGGGCGATGCCGATGCCGGTGTTCATCAGGTGCCGGATCAGGAAGTAGTACTCGTCGCCCTGGTTGATCTCGGTGCGGTTGCGGGTCGCCGAGAAGACCAGCACCGAGCCGATCAGGGACAGCCCGATCGCCGAGAGCAGTATCGGCCAGTCCAGGCGGCGGGCCAGCGAGTCACGGGCGAAGACCCGGGTCCAGCCGGCCCGCTCGGGGCCGTATCCGGAAACGGAGAAGCTGTTGCCGGTCATGTGAGCATCCTCCGGCTTCCCCTTCTGCGCGGGCGCCTGCGGGTGTTGCTGTTGGTGGTGGTCGGTGAGGGCGAGGTGGCGGGCGGCTGGGTATCGTCCGTGGCCGTGACCCCGCCCTGGGTCGCCTTCTCCTGCTGCTTCTCCAGCTCCTTGGCCGGGTCGGCGGTGATCTTCGGGGAGGCGATCGTGCCGTCGGCGCGGACCTTCGGGAGGCTGGTCTGCGGGGTGGGCAGCAGCGCCTTCTTCTTGTCGATGGAGCCGTCGGCCTGGACGCCGTACATCGCGTTGTAGATGTTGCGCACGGCCTCACCGGAGGCGCCCGAACCGGTACCGGCCTGGGCGATCGTCATGACGACCGTGTAGTCCTTGGTGTACGTGGCGAACCAGGAGGTGGTCTGCTTGCCGTAGACCTCGGCCGTACCCGTCTTGGCGTGCAGCGTGATCTTGTCCTGGGGCCAGCCCTGGAACTTCCAGGCGGCGGTACCGCTGGTGACCACGCCCGCGAGGGCCTTGTCGATGCCCTTGTGCGTGGCCGCGCTGATCGGCAGCTTGGCCTTCACCTGGGGCTTGATCTCCTGGACCGTCTTGCCGTCGGCGCTGACGATCGCCTTGCCGATGGTCGGGACGTACTCGGTGCCGCCGTTGGCGAGGGCGCCGTAGATCATGGCCTCCTGGATCGGCGTGACGAGGGTGTCGCCCTGGCCGATGGAGTAGTTGATCGAGTCGCCCTCACGCATCTTGTTGCCTTCGAGGCAGTTCTCGTACGCGATCTGCTGGACGTACGTGCCGCCCTTCTTGCCGGTCTTGCACCAGTAGGCCTTGTTGGCCTCGTAGGTCTCCTGCTTCCACTTGCGGTCCGGGATGCGGCCGGTGACCTCGTTCGGGAGGTCGACGCCGGTGGTCTTGCCGAGGCCGAACTGGTGGGCCGCCTTGTAGAAGTAGTCCTTCGGCTCGCCCTTCTTCGGGTTGATGCCGCCGTCCTTCTTCCACTGGGCGTCGGCGAGACCGTAGAAGACCGTGTCGCAGGAGACCTCAAGCGCGCGGCCCAGCGAGATGGGGCCGAAGTTCTCGCCCTCGAAGTTCTTGAAGACCTGGCCGCCCACCGAGTACGAACTCGTGCACGGGTAGCCGCCGTCCCACGTGTAGCCGGCCTCGACCGCGGCGGCCGTGGAGACCACCTTGAACGTCGAACCGGGCGCCGACTGACCCTGTATGGCCCGATTCAGCAGTGGGTAGTCGGAGTTCTTGCCGGTGAGCTTCTTGTAGTCCTTGGCGGAGATGCCACCGACCCAGACGTTCGGGTCGTACGTCGGCGCGGACGCCATCGCGACGATCCGGCCGGTCTTGGCCTCCATCACGACGACGGCACCGGAGTCGGCCTTGTAGTTCTCGCCGGTGATCTTGTCGAACTGCTCGCGGGCGGTCTTCATCGCCTTGTCGAGCTGGTACTCGGCGACCCGCTGCACCCGGGCGTCGATGCTCGTGACGAGGTTCGAACCGGGCTCCGGGGCATCGGACTTGGCCTTGCCGATCACGCGCCCGAGGTTGTCGACCTCGTAGCGGGTGACGCCGGCCTTGCCGCGCAGTTCCTTGTCGTACTGGCGCTCAAGGCCCGAGCGGCCGACCTGGTCCGAGCGCAGATACGGCGAGTCGGAGTCCTTGGCCTGGGTGATCTCGTCGTCGGTGACCGGCGAGAGATAGCCGAGGACCTGGGCCGCGTTGGCGTCGCCGGGGGCCGCGTAACGGCGGACGGCCTCGGGCTCGGCGGTGATGCCGGGGAAGTCCTCGGAGCGCTCCCGGATCTGGAGGGCCTGCTTGGCGGTGGCCTCGTCGGTGATCGGGATCGGCTGGTACGGCGAGCCGTTCCAGCACGGCTGCGGGGTCTTCGCGTCACACAGCCGGACCTTCTGGATGACGTCCTCGGGCTTCAGACCCAGCACGCCCGCCAGCTTGGTGAGGACGGCCTTGCCGTCGTCGGCCTGCTTCAGCAGGTCGGTGCGGGAGGCGGAGACCACCAGCCGGGTCTCGTTGTCCGCGAGGGGCACACCGCGCGCGTCCAGTATCGAACCGCGCACCGCGGGGTCGACGACCTGCTGGACGTGGTTGCCGGACGCTTCCTTCTGGTAGGCGGCGCCCTCACGGATCTGGAGGTACCAGAGGCGCCCACCGAGGGTGCCGAGGAGGGAGAGGACGAGGATCTGGATGACGACGAGCCTGATCTGAACCCGTGGAGTCCGTCCGGTCTCCGGGATGTTGGTCATTGGTGCTGCCTCCCCCTCTCGGTGTGTGTATGAGTCATATACGACCTACCTGTGTGGCCGTACGCCGACTCCCGTGACGCCAACTCCCGGGCCCTCAAAGCCGCTTGACCCCCTTGATGCGCCCGGCCCGGGCCACCCGCGCGCGAGCCGTCTTCATCCGCAGGCCGCCGCGCTGGCCGCCGATCTTCAGGCCGGTGCCGGAGGAGAGCCAACCCGAGGAGATGTCGGCCGACTTGGCGGCGTTCGTCTCCGCGAGGGGGTCGTTGTCGGCGCGGCGGGCCAGCGCCATGACACCGGGGACGATGAACGGGGCGAGCAGCAGGTCGTACAGGGCGGCCGTGAACAGCAGGCTGGGCAGGCCGACATGGCGGGCGGCGGTGTCGCCGACCAGGGCGCCGACACCGGCGTAGAGGAGGGTGGAGCCGATCGCGGCGGCGACCACGACGGCCATCGGGCCGGTCGCCGACTTGAGGCGGCCGTTCTCCGGCTTCGCGAGGCCCGCGAGGTAGCCGATCACGCAGAGCACGAGGGCGTAGCGGCCGGCCGCGTGGTCGGCGGGCGGGGCGAGGTCGGCGAGCAGGCCCGCGCCGAAGCCGATGAGGGCGCCGGTGACATGGCCGTAGACCATGGCGAGGCCGAGGACCGTGAGGAGGAGCAGGTCGGGGACGGCGCCCGGGAGGTGGAGGCGGGCGAGGACGCTCACCTGGATCACCATGGCGACGACGACCAGCGGCACGGAGAGCAGGATCCGGTTGACACGCATGGGGAAGGGCTCCTAGCTCCTACTGCTGTTGCTGGCCGTCGACCGGCGCGTTCGCGGACGGGGTGACCGTGACGGTCACCGTCGGGATCGGGGTCGGCTTGGGCTTCGCCGGCAGGACCGTGTCGCGCGGGTCCTTCTTCGGGGCCTCCACGACCACGCCGACGATGTCGAGCTTGGTGAAGTTGACGTACGGCGTGACGTAGAGCGTGCGGGTCAGGCCGCCGCCGGAGGGGTCGACGCGGGAGACGACACCGACCGGGACACCGGGCACGAACGGCTTGTCGGCCTGCGAGCCGAAGGTGACCAGACGGTCGCCCTTCTGCACCTCCGCCTTGCCGTTGAGGAGTTCGACGCGCAGCGGGCCGTCGCCCTCACCGGAGGCGAAGCCGAGTTCGTCGTTGCCCTCCATGCGGGTGCCGACGGTGAAGTCGGGGTCGTTGGCGAGCAGGACGGTCGAGGCGTCCGGCCCGACGGTCGTGACGCGCCCGACCAGCCCATCCCCGTTCAGTACGGTCATGTCGCGCTTGATGCCGTCGTTGGCGCCGACGTCGATGGTGATCGTCCAGGAGAAGCTCTGCGCGGCTCCTATGGCGATGACCTGGGCGCCCTTGATGCCGTACTGGCCCTCGCCGGCCACCTTCATCATCTTGTCGAGCTGGTTGAGGCGGCTGCGGTTGCGGTCGTCGCTGCCGAGCTTCGCCTTGAGAGCCGCGTTCTCCTTCTCCAGGAGCGCGAGCCGGTCGTGCCGCTCACCGGAGTCGCGGACCGCGGAGATCGCGTCGCCCACCGGGTTCACGGCGGACGACACGCCGTTCTCGATCGGGCCGAACACGGTGGCCGCGGCCCGGCGGGCACCCTCGACCGGCGAGTCCTGCCCTCCCCGGATGTCCACCGTGATCAACGCGAACGCGACGGCGATCAGCAGCACCAGGAGCAGCCGGCTCTCTCGTGTGTCCCTCACGTGCGGCGGCCGTGCCTTCCTCATAGAAATGTGCGGAGGTTCGGATATGCAGATGTGCGGGTGTGCGGGTGTGTACGAGGGCCCGTCAGATGTGAATGGAGGCCCATGACGGAGCCTATGCCTCCGTATCAACGATCCGCCGCACGAGAAGAGATCATCCCGTACGGCGGAATCGAAGCGTTACGTCATCTGCGCGGCTGGGCGTCCAGAACCTGCTGGAGCGCCTCGAACTCCTCGACGCATTTGCCGGAGCCGAGCGCCACGCTGTCCAGCGGGTCCTCGGCGATGTGGATCGGCATTCCGGTCTCCCGGCGCAGCCGCTCGTCGAGACCCTTCAGCAGGGCTCCGCCGCCGGTCAGAACGATTCCGCGGTCCATGATGTCGCCGGACAGCTCCGGCGGGCACTTGTCGAGGGTCGTCTTCACCGCGTCGACGATCGCGTTGACGGGCTCTTCGATCGCCTTGCGGACTTCGCCGGCGGAGATGACGACGGTCTTGGGCAGGCCGGAGACCAGGTCCCGGCCGCGGATTTCGGTGTGCTGGTCGTCGTCGAGGTCATAAGCGGAACCGATCGTGATCTTGATCTGCTCAGCCGTCCGCTCACCCAGAAGGAGCGAGTACTCCTTCTTGATGTGCTGGATGATCGCGTTGTCCAACTCGTCGCCCGCGACGCGGATGGACTGGGCGGTGACGATGCCACCGAGCGAGATGACCGCGACCTCCGTGGTGCCGCCGCCGATGTCCACCACCATGTTGCCCGTCGCCTCGTGGACCGGCAGGCCGGAACCGATGGCCGCGGCCATGGGCTCCTCGATGATGTGCACCTGGCGCGCCCCGGCCTGGGACGACGCCTCGATGACGGCACGGCGCTCGACGCCCGTGATGCCCGAGGGCACACAGACGACGACACGGGGACGGGCCAGATAGCGCCGCTTGTGGATCTTCAGGATGAAGTAGCGGAGCATGCGCTCGGTGATCTCGAAGTCGGCGATGACACCGTCCTTCAGCGGACGCACGGCAACGATGTTGCCCGGTGTCCGCCCGATCATCTTCTTGGCTTCGGAGCCGACCGCGAGAATGCCACCGGTGTTGGTGTTGATCGCGACGACGGACGGCTCGTTGAGTACGATCCCGCGACCCCTGACGTACACCAGCGTGTTGGCGGTCCCGAGGTCGACAGCCATGTCACGGCCGATGAACGACATTGAGTTCCCCATCAGGATTCGTCTGGCCTTCCCGGGAGCTTTTGAGGGCTTTTCAGGTCGGCGAAGTGGGTGCAGTGACGTGAAGGCTTCCATCGTAGACGCGCCATCACGAACACTGCGCGAGGGTCTTCGCCATTGTCAGCATGTGAGGCACCGCCTCGCTTGTGGAGACGGCCCAACGGGGGCACTCGTTCCCCCGATCGGCACGCATATGCCAAGAGACGGCCGGAAAATCGCGGCCGTCCCTGGTCAGGCATGTGGGTTACTGATGGAGATTCAGGAACGCCCCGGGAAGAAGATCTTCACCTCGCGTTCGGCGGACTCCTCCGAGTCCGAGGCGTGGATCAGGTTCTCCCGCACGATGACACCGAAGTCCCCGCGGATCGAGCCCGGCGCGGCGGCGATCGGGTCCGTCGGACCGGCCAGCCCGCGTACGCCCTCGATGACCCGCTCGCCCTCGACGATCAGGGCGACGACCGGGCCGGAGGCCATGAACTCCACGAGCGGCTCGTAGAAGGGCTTGCCCTTGTGCTCGCCGTAGTGCTGTTCCAGGGTGTCCTGGTCCAGGGTGCGCAGCTCCAGCGCGGTGATCTGCCAGCCGTCCTTGCGCTCGATGCGGCTGATGATCTCGCCGGTCAGGCCACGACGTACGGCGTCGGGCTTGAGCAGGACGAGGGTGCGCTGGGTCACGACGGGACTCCTTCTGATCATGATGGTGCGGGTCGGCTCACAACAAACCCGAGGCTACAGGGCGTGTCCATGCGCCCGTTACGCAGCGTCAGGTGTAGTGGGGTCGGCCTGCACGGCCTGTGCCGCGAACCGTGCCTTCGCCTCGTCGATCTTCCGGCCGTAGTGCACCGACGCCCACCACAGAGCCGCGAAGATCACTCCGAGGAAGAACATCGACGGGACCACGAAGCCCGCCGCGATCAGCGCGATCTGGAGCGCCCAGCCGAGCGCGATGCCGGCCGGCCGGGTCACCACGCCGCACAGCGCGACCGACAGGAACATCGCGATCCCGCACACCGTCCACACCGTGGACGTGGTCAGATCCGGGTCCTTCATGGCGACCAGACCGGCGAACCCGATCACGAAGAACTCGCCGAGCAGAGTCGAAGAACAGAGCGTACGCACGGAAACTCAGCCCCTCACGAGAAGCAGTCGGGCCTCACCCACGGTGATGACGGAACCGGTGACCAGCACACCGCCGCCCGCGAACTCGCCGTCCTCCTCGGCCAGCGTGATCGCCGCCTCCAGCGCGTCCGGCAACCGCGGCTCGACCTGCACGCGCTCGTCGCCGAACACCTCGACGGCGATCGCGGCCAGGTCGTCCACGTCCATCGCGCGGTGACTGGAGTTCTGCGTGACGACGACCTCGGCGAACATCGGCTCGAAGGCTTCGAGCAGCCCGCGCACGTTCTTGTCCCCGCTGGCCCCGACGACTCCGATCAGCCGACTGAAGTCGAAGGCCTCGGCCACGGCCTCGGCGGTCGCACGGGCGCCCGCGGGGTTGTGCGCCGCGTCCAGCACGACGGTCGGCGACCGCCGCACCACCTCCAGCCGCCCCGGCGAGGTGACGGACGCGAAGGCCTTCCGCACGGTGTCGATCGAGAGCGGATCGGGCCGCTGGGCCCCGACCCCGAAGAACGCTTCTACGGCCGCCAGGGCGACGGCCGCGTTGTGCGCCTGGTACGGCCCGTGCAGCGGGAGGTAGATCTCCTCGTACTCGCCGCCGAGCCCGCGCAGGTTGATCAGCTGTCCGCCGACGGCGACATGCCGCGACACGACCCCGAATTCGAGACCCTCCCGGGCCACGGTCGCATCGACTTCGACGGCCTTCTTCAGCAGCACCTGCGCCGCGTCCACCGGCTGCTGCGCCAGGATCACGGTCGCGTCCTGCTTGACGATGCCGGCCTTCTCGGTGGCGATCTCACCGGTCGTCCCGCCGAGGCGGTCGGTGTGGTCGAGATCGATCGGGGTGACGACGGCGACATCGGCGTCGATGACGTTGGTGGCGTCCCAGGTGCCGCCCATCCCCACCTCGACCACGGCCACATCGACGGGCGCGTCCGCGAACGCGGCGTACGCCATCCCCGTCAGCACCTCGAAGAACGACAGCCTGAACTCCTGCTGTGCGTCCACCATTTCGACGTACGGCTTGATGTCGTTGTACGTCTCGATGAACCGCTCGGCGGAGATCGGGGCGCCGTCGAGGCTGATGCGCTCGGTGATCGACTGGACGTGGGGCGAGGTGTAGCGGCCGGTGCGGAGTTCGAAGGCGCCGAGGAGGGCCTCGATCATGCGGGCCGTGGAGGTCTTGCCGTTGGTCCCCGTGATGTGGATCGAGGGGTACGAGCGCTGCGGGTCCCCCAGGACGTCCATCAGCGCGGCGATACGGGTGACCGAGGGCTCCAGCTTGGTCTCGCCCCAGCGGGTGGCCAGCTCTGCCTCCACCTCGCGGAGGGCGGCGTCCAGCCGGGGGTCTTCGGGGCGACCGGGTACGTCGGCCTGCGGGGCGCCGGTGCCCTGGGTACGGAGGGTTCGGCTGCCGGCCTCGATGACCGCGAGGTCGGGGTCGCGGTCTGTCTCGGCCTCGATGATCTCGTCGAACGGGTCGCTGTCAGTCACAGGGCCAGTTTAGGGGTGCGCCGAAGGATGGGCGTGGCTGGTCCTGGTTGGCGGGCGCGGGGAACGTTGTGGCTGGTCGCGCTCACGCGGCGGTAGCCGCAAATCGAGCACTGCCCCGCGCCCCTGGTGGGCTACTGCGGAGGCAAGCCGTCCAGCTGGGCCTTGATGCGGTCGATGTCCTCGTCGGCCTTGGACAGGCGGCCGCGGATCTTGTCGACCACGTTGTCCGGGGCCTTGGCCAGGAACGCCTCGTTGCCGAGCTTGGCCGTCGCCTGGGCCTTCTCCTTCTCCGCGGCGGCCAGGTCCTTGGCCAGGCGCTTCCGCTCCGCCGCCACGTCGATCGTGCCGGAGAGGTCGAGGGCGACCGTGGCGCCACCGACCGGGAGGGTGGCCGTCGCCGCGAAGGCGTCGCCCTCCGGCTGGAGGCGGAGGAGCTGGCGGATGGCGGCCTCGTGCGGGGCGAGGGCCGTGCCGGTCAGCGTGAGGCGGGCCGGGACGCGCTGGCCGGGCTGGAGGCCCTGGTCGGCGCGGAAGCGGCGGACCTCGGTGATGACCTGCTGGATGGTCTCGATCTCGCGCTCGGCGGCCTCGTCGCGGAAGCCCGAGTCCTTCGGCCAGTCCGCGACGACGATCGACTCGCCGCCCGTGAGGGTCGTCCAGAGGGTCTCCGTGACGAACGGGACGATCGGGTGCAGCAACTTCAGGGTGACGTCGAGGACTTCACCGAGAACGCGGCCGGAGACCTTCGCGGGCTCGCCGCCCGCCATGAACGTGGTCTTCGACAACTCGACGTACCAGTCGAAGACTTCGTCCCACGCGAAGTGGTAGAGCGCGTCGGAGAGCTTGGCGAACTGGAAGTCGTCGTAGAGCGCGTCGACTTGGGAGACCGTCTTGTTGAGCCGGGAGAGGATCCAGCGGTCCGTGGCCGACAGCCGCTCGGCGGGCGGGAGTTCGCCCTCGATCGTCGCGCCGTTCATGAGCGCGAAGCGGGTGGCGTTCCAGATCTTGTTGGCGAAGTTCCGGGAGGCCTGGACCCAGTCCTCGCCGATCGGCACGTCCGTACCGGGGTTGGCGCCGCGGGCCAGGGTGAAGCGGACGGCGTCGGAGCCGTACGCGTTCATCCAGTCCAGCGGATCGACCGCCGTGCCCGAGGACTTGGACATCTTCTTGCCGAACTGGTCGCGGACCAGACCCGTCAACGCGATGGTCTTGAAGGGGACTTCGCCGTCCATCGCGTACAGGCCGAACATCATCATCCGGGCGACCCAGAAGAAGATGATGTCGTGGCCGGTGAGCAGGACGTCGGTCGGATAGAACTTCTTGAGATCCGGGGTCTGTTCGGGCCAGCCGAGGGTCGAGAAGGGCCACAGGCCGGAGGAGAACCAGGTGTCCAGGACGTCGGAGTCCTGCGTCCAGCCCTCGCCGGTCGGCGGCTCGTCGTCGGGTCCGACGCAGACGACCTCGCCCTCCGGGCCGTACCAGACCGGGATGCGGTGTCCCCACCACAACTGCCGTGAGATGCACCAGTCGTGGAGGTTGTCGACCCAGTCGAAGTAGCGCTTCTCCATCTCCTGGGGGTGGATCTTGACGCGGCCGTCGCGGACCGCGTCGCCGGCCGCCTTCGCGAGGGGGGCGACCTTGACCCACCACTGCATGGAGAGGCGCGGCTCGATGGTCGTCTTGCAGCGGGAGCAGTGGCCGACGGAGTGGACGTAGGGCCGCTTCTCGGCGACGATCCGGCCGTCGGCACGGAGCGCGGCGACGATCGCGGAACGGGCCTCGAAACGGTCCAGGCCCTCGAAGGGGCCGTGGACGGTGATGACACCGCGCTCGTCCATGACGGTCAGCGACTCCAGGTCGTGCCGCTGGCCGATGGCGAAGTCGTTCGGGTCGTGGGCCGGTGTCACCTTGACGGCGCCGGTGCCGAACTCCGGGTCGACGTGCGTGTCCGCGACGACCGGGATGGTGCGGTCGGTGAGCGGCAGCTTGATGTGCCGGCCGACGAGGTGCTTGTAGCGCTCGTCGTCGGGGTGGACGGCGACGGCGGTGTCGCCGAGCATCGTCTCGGCGCGGGTCGTGGCGACGACGATGGTGTCGTCCCCCTCGCCGTACTTCATGGAGACGAGCTCGCCGTCGTCGTCCTGGTACTCGACCTCGATGTCGGAGATCGCGGTGAGACAGCGCGGGCACCAGTTGATGATGCGCTCGGCGCGGTAGATCAACTCGTCGTCGTAGAGCCGCTTGAAGATGGTCTGGACGGCCTGGGAGAGGCCCTCGTCCATGGTGAAGCGCTCGCGGGTCCAGTCGACGCCGTCGCCGAGGCGGCGCATCTGGCCGAGGATCCTGCCGCCGTACTCGTCCTTCCACTGCCAGACGCGCTCGACGAAGGCCTCACGGCCCAGGTCGTGGCGGGACTTGCCCTCCTTGCCGAGCTCGCGCTCGACGACGTTCTGCGTGGCGATGCCCGCGTGGTCCATGCCGGGCAGCCACAGCGACTCGAAACCCTGCATGCGCTTACGACGGGTCAGCGCGTCCATCAGCGTGTGCTGGAAGGCGTGCCCGAGGTGCAGGCTGCCGGTGACGTTCGGCGGCGGGATGACGATCGTGTACGGCGGCTTCTCGCTCTTCGCGTCCGCCTCGAAGTAACCCCGCTCCACCCAGCGCTCGTACAGCGGCCCCTCTACGTCGGCCGGCGCGTACTGGGTCGGCAGTTCGGAGTCGGGCGCTGATGGCTGCTGCTGAGCGTTCTCGGTCACGGAGCCAGTTTAGGGGTGTCGCGGGGGTGTCCCGAAACGCGTTTGTTCTGTAACGGTGCGGCCCCCGATGCCGTGTGGTTCCTGTGACTGAGCCAGGATGTCGGGAACACATAAGTATCTGGAGGGGAACCCAGAATGAGCTACAACCAGCCGGGCCCGTACGACGGGCAGCCTCAGCAGCCCGGGCCGTACGGTCAGCCGGGTCCCTACGGTCCGCCTCCGCAGCAGGCGCCGCAGGGCGCCCCTCAGCCCGGCTACGGCTACCCCCAGCAACCGCCCGCCCAGCCCGGTTACGGCTACCCGCAGCAGCCCCCGCAGGGCGTCCCGCCGCAGCCGGACCCCTACGGGCAGCAGCCCTACGGTCAGCAACCGCCTTACGGGCAGCCGCCGTACGGCGTTCCGCAGCCCCCGGCGCCCGGTGGCGGGAAGAAGAAGACGGGGCTGATCATCGGCGCGGTGGCGGTCGTGGCCGCCGTCGCGGTCGGGGCGTACTTCGTGATCGGTGGCGGCGGCGGAAACGGCGGTGTCGCCGACGACGGGGCGCACAAGCTGACGGCTCCGGCGACGGTCCTCAGCGGGACGTACAAGAAGTCCGGCAGCGCCGACTCCGAGGACTCGCTGACCAAGGACGACAAGGCCGACTTCGAGAAGTGGGGCGTGAAGAACCCGGTGGAGGTCGGCGCCGGCTACGAGAACGGCACGGGCCTGTCCCAGAAGTCCCTTTCCTTCGACGGTGTGTACGGCACGATCGACGACCCGGAGGCCGTCGTGGACGCCATGTTCGCCAAGGTCAAGACGGAGTCCGAGACGGACAAGACCACCGAGGGCAAGATGATCGGCAGCCCGGAGAAGGTCACTCCCGCGGGCTTCTCCAACGGCATCATGAAGTGCCAGATCGCCGAGATCCAGAACACCGACACGTCGAGCACCGGCGCGGGCGCCGCGAAGACCATCAAGATGCCGATGTGCATCTGGGGTGACCACAGCACCGTCGCCGTCGTCAGCGCGTTCGGGATCGCCGAACTCGCCGCGGGCAACGGCGGCACCGTCGAGAGCACGGCGTCCCTCGCCGCGAAACTCCGCGACGACGTCCGCGTCAAGGCCTGACAACCCGCCCAACCACGAAGGGGCCCCGGTCAGTTGGACTGACCGGGGCCCCTTCGCCGTAGAACGGGTTGTCGCTACGCCGTCTTCTGCTCGCCCGGGCCCCGGCCGCGCGCGTCGCGCGGGATGAGGGTCGGGTTGACGTTCGAGAGGACGACGTCCGCGGTGATGACGACGCGGGCCACGTCCTTGCGGGACGGGACCTCGTACATGACGCCCTGGAGGACTTCCTCCATGATGGCGCGCAGGCCGCGCGCGCCGGTCTGGCGGAGGATGGCCTGGTCGGCGATGGCTTCGAGGGCCTCGCGCTCGAAGTCCAGCTCCACACCGTCGAGTTCGAAGAGGCGCTGGTACTGCTTCACCAGTGCGTTGCGCGGCTCGATGAGGATCTGGAGCAGGGCCTCGCGGTCCAGGTTGTGGACCGAGGTGATGACGGGGAGGCGGCCGATGAACTCGGGGATCATGCCGAACTTGACCAGGTCCTCGGGCATGACGTCCTCGAACTGGTCCTTGGCCTGCAACTCCCGCTTCGAGCGGATCGTCGCCCCGAAACCGATGCCCTTGGCGCCGGCCCTGGACTCGATGAGCTTCTCCAGGCCCGAGAAGGCGCCGCCCACGATGAACAGGACGTTCGTCGTGTCGATCTGGATGAACTCCTGGTGGGGGTGTTTGCGGCCGCCCTGCGGCGGGACCGAGGCGGTGGTGCCCTCCAGGATCTTCAACAGGGCCTGCTGGACGCCCTCGCCGGAGACGTCGCGGGTGATCGAGGGGTTCTCGCTCTTGCGAGCCACCTTGTCGATCTCGTCGATGTAGATGATGCCCGTCTCGGCCTTCTTGACGTCGTAGTCAGCGGCCTGGATGAGCTTCAGCAGGATGTTCTCGACGTCCTCGCCGACGTAGCCCGCCTCCGTGAGCGCGGTCGCGTCGGCGATCGCGAACGGCACGTTCAGCATGCGGGCCAGGGTCTGGGCGAGGAGGGTCTTGCCCGAGCCCGTGGGGCCGAGCAGCAGGATGTTGGACTTCGCCAGCTCGATGGCGTCCTCGCGGCTCTGGCCGCCGCCGTTCTCACCGGCCTGGACGCGCTTGTAGTGGTTGTACACCGCGACCGAGAGTGCCTTCTTCGCCGACTCCTGGCCGACGACGTAACCCTCAAGGAACTCGTAGATCTCGCGGGGCTTGGGGAGTTCCTCCCAGCGCACCTCGCTCGTCTCCGCGAGTTCTTCCTCGATGATCTCGTTGCAGAGGTCGATGCACTCGTCGCAGATGTACACACCGGGCCCTGCGATGAGCTTCTTGACCTGCTTCTGGCTCTTGCCGCAGAACGAGCACTTGAGCAGATCGCCGCCGTCACCGATGCGTGCCACGGTGTGCTTCCCCTTCGCCTGGGAGCCGCCTGGGTACAGCGACTCCTGGTGCTGCCTTATGTCCGACGGTACCTTGCCGGGCCCCCCGTTCGGGCCCCCCTTGGCACGGTTCACTTCCACGTGGACCGTGCCGAGGGGTGGTGGACGATACAGGGTCCGCGTCAGCGGACGTCGGCGTTGTTCATCTTCCGGGTGGAGATGATCTGGTCGATCAGGCCGTACGCCAGGGCGTCCTCGGCCGTGAGGATCTTGTCGCGCTCGATGTCCTCGCGGATCTTTTCGAGCGGCGTGGTCGAGTGCTTGGCCAGCATGTCCTCCAGCTGACCACGCATGCGGAGGATCTCGTTGGCCGCGATCTCCAGGTCGGAGACCTGACCCCGGCCCGTCTCGCTGTAGGGCTGGTGGATCAGCACGCGCGCGTTCGGCAGCGCCATGCGCTTGCCCGGCGTACCGGCGGCCAGCAGGACGGCGGCGGCGGAAGCGGCCTGGCCCATGCAGACGGTCTGGACGTCCGGCTTCACGAACTGCATCGTGTCGTAGATCGCGGTCAGCGCCGTGAAGGAGCCGCCGGGGCTGTTGATGTAGATCGAAATGTCGCGGTCGGGGTCCATCGACTCCAGGCACAGCAGCTGCGCCATGACGTCGTTGGCGGACGCGTCGTCGATCTGGACGCCGAGGAAGATCACGCGCTCCTCGAAGAGCTTCGCGTACGGGTCGTACTCACGGACGCCCTGCGAGGTGCGCTCCACGAAGCGCGGGATCACGTAACGGGACTCGGCGGCGGGGGCCGTGTATTCGGCGCGTGCGTGGTCGTACAGGCCGTTGCCGGGGAAGTTGTTCACTGTCTCTCTCCTGGGGGCTGTGGCGGTCGGCTGGGGGCTGTCCTGGGGCCTCAGGCTGCCCCGGTGCCGCCGCCGCCCGGCATACCTGCGGCCGTGGGCATGATGTCGTCGATGAGGCCGTACTCCTTGGCCTCGATCGGGTCGAACCAGCGGTCGCGGTCCGAGTCGCGGGTGACCTGCTCGACCGTCTGGCCGGTGTGGAAGGAGGTCAGCTCCGCCATGCGCCGCTTGGTGTGCAGCAGCCGCTCGGCGTGGATCTTGATGTCCGACGCGGAACCGGCGAGGCCGGCGGAGGGCTGGTGGATCAGGATCTCGGCGTTCGGCAGCGCGAAGCGCTTGCCGGGGGTGCCCGCGCTGAGCAGGAACTGGCCCATCGAGGCCGCCATGCCCATGGCGATGGTCACCACGTCGTTCTTGATGTACTGCATGGTGTCGTAGATCGCCATGCCCGCCGTGATCGAACCACCGGGGCTGTTGATGTACAGAAAGATGTCCTTCTCCGGGTCGGAGGCAAGGAGGAGGAGCTGTGCGGTGATCTTGTTCGCGATGTCGTCGTCGACCGCCTGGCCGAGGAAGATGATCCGCTCACCGAGCAGTCGGTTGTAGACCTGGTCGCCGAGGCCACCGAAAGAGGGCTCGCCGGCGGCTGTAGGCATCAGATTCGTCACGTATCCACCTGCTCGTCTTTACGACGGCGCCGGGCCGTCTCACGTGTACTGCCGGGGGCAACGGGGACTCCCCTGCCCTCGTATTCATGGACCCTAACGCGCGGGTCCCTTCGGAGAATCCCGCAAAGGGAACTGTTCGCTGTGAGCGCATGTGCGGCGCTGGTGAGACCCCGGGTAAGGACGGCCGGTGAGACCCGGGTAAGGGCAGGGGCCCCGGGGAGCGATGTCCCCGGGGCCCCTGTGTGCCTGCTTACGCCTTGGTGGGCTCCTCGGCGGGCTCCTCGGCGGCGGCCTCGACGGCCTCGACGGTCTCGACCGTCTCCGTGGCCGTCTCGTCCTCGTCCTCGTCGTCCAGGTCGACGATCTCGCCGTTGGTGTCCTTCACCGTGGCGGCCTCGACCACGACGGCCAGGGCCTTGCCGCGGGCCACCTCGCCGACCAGGAGCTGAACCTGGTTGCCCTCGACGACCGCCTGGGCGAACTGGTCGGGGGACATGCCGGAGGAGGCCGCGCGCCGCATGAGGTGCTCGGTGAGCTCCTCCTGGTTGACGTTCAGCTTCTCCTTGTTGACCAGCTCGTCGAGGACGAACTGCGTCTTGATGCCCTTGACCGCGGCTTCCTTGGTCTCGGCGTCGAACTCCTCGGCCGTCTTGCCCTGGATCTCCAGGTACTTCTCCAGGTCGAGGCCCATCTGACCGAGCTGGTGGTGCTCCAGGTTGTGCTTGCGGGTGTTGATCTCGTCCTCAAGGAGCTTCTCGGGGACGGGCACCTCGACAAGCTCCAGCAGCTTGTCCAGGACGCGCTCCTGGGCCTGCGTGGCCTGGTCGTACTGCTTCATGTTCTCAAGGCGCTTGCGGCTGTCGGCGCGCAGCTCCTCCAGAGTGTCGAACTCGGAGGCGAGCTGGGCGAACTCGTCGTCCAGCGCGGGCAGTTCGCGGGCGGCGACCTGGCTCACCTTGACGGTGACCTGGGCCTCCTGGCCGGCCGCGGAGCCGCCCTTGAGCTCGGAGGCGAAGGTGGCCTCGCCACCGGCCTCCAGGCCGGTCACGGCCTCGTCGATGCCGTCGAGAAGCTCGCCGGAGCCGATGGTGTACGAGACGCCCTCGGCGACCCCGTCCTCCAGGACCTCGCCGTCGACCTTGGCCTCCAGGTCGAGGGTGACGACGTCACCGTCGACGGCGGCACGCTCGACCGGGGAGGTCGAGGCGAAGCGCTCGCGGAGCTGCTCGACGGACTTGTCGATGTCCTCTTCGCTGACCTCGACGGCGTCGACCTCGACCTCGATGCCCGAGTAGTCCGGGATCTCGATGGCCGGGCGGATGTCGACCTCGGCGGTGAAGTTCAGCGTCTCGCCGTCCTTCAGGTCCGTGATGTCGACCTCGGGCTGGCCCAGGACGTTGAGCTCGGCCTCGTTGACCGCCTCGGTGTAGAACTTCGGAAGCGCGTCGTTGACGGCCTCCTCCAGGACCGCACCGCGGCCGAACCGCTGGTCGATGACGCGCGCCGGGATCTTGCCCTTCCGGAAGCCCTTCACCGTGACCTGCTGGTTGATCTTCTTGTACGCCGCGTCGAGGCTGTCCTTGAGCTCCTCGAAGGGCACCTCGATGCTGAGCCGAACCCGGGTCGGGTTCAGGGTCTCCACGGCGCTCTTCACGGTTCGGTCTCCTTGGGGGCTGACTTCTTGGGTTGCGGACCCAGACAGGTCCGGCGGTTTCTGGTCGCCCGGAGGACTTCAGAGTGTGAGAGACACACGGGCGCGCAGCTTGCATAGTAGCCGCAGCGGCTGGACGCCCCAAAAGGCGATCGCGCGAGGTACTGGTGTGGTACCGGTCCCGAAGGTCCGGCAGGTGGTCGGGGTGGCGGGATTTGAACCCACGGCCTTCCGCTCCCAAAGCGGACGCGCTACCAAGCTGCGCCACACCCCGTCTGGTGCGACACGTAGGGTACATGGCCGCAGGCAGTGGAGCCGCCGCATTTCACGAGCGCCGGGGTACGGGGCGAGTCGAAGGGCGGGGCACGGAAAAGGCGGTGTGCGCCGAGGGCACCCGACCCGCTACGATGCCTTCTGTGCCGCGGTCGTCTGACCTGCGGTGCGTCATGTGCGGGCGTAGCTCAATGGTAGAGCACTAGTCTTCCAAACTAGCTACGCGGGTTCGATTCCCGTCGCCCGCTCCATGCATCTCAGGGCCAGGCCGGAGGATCGCTCCTCCGCCTGGCCCTGATCGTTTCCAGGGACTTCCGCACAGCAGGGACGGGGGCTCGATGTCGCAGCGGTGGGGTCTGATCGTCGAAGAGACGCGCGGGGTCTACAACCACAGCTATACGGCGACGGTGCTGGAGCACTTCGACGGCACCCGCGAGGAGGCCCTGTCCCGCCTGGAGGTGCTCGCCCGCTCCCATGAGCCGCGGTTTCTGTCGAACCCCCGGAGGTCCCGGCTGTTCCGGACCGGTGAGGGCTTCCTGCTGGTCAACGACGGTGACCTGAACGGCCTCGGCTGCCGCTTCACGGTCGCCGAACTGTTGCGGGACAGCGCCGAGGAGAAGGCGGCGGAGGAGGCGTCCCGTGCGGCGGAGCGGGAGCAGCGGGCGGCCCTGAAGCAGGCGGAGAAGGAAGCGAAGCGGGCCCGGCGCAAGCCTCGCGGGGACGCGTGAGGTCGGCGGCGCAGTCGACGCGTGCGACCGGTCAGGGCAGGCGGCGGAGCCAGAGCGTGGCGAGGCCGTAGGCGACGGCAGCCGCGGCGAGGCCGGTGAGTGTCGTGGCCCGGTACGCCCAGTAGGGCAGCGCGTGCCGGAAGTAGCCGAACGTGGCGTCGCGAGTGAGCAGGAACGCGGCGACGGCCGCGAACATGGCGCCCGCCGACTGTCTCGTGAAGCGGTGACCCATCAGAGACCGCGATCCATCAGAAGCTGATCTGGTTGATCGTCTCCGCTATCGAATTCATGAACCGGTTGATGGACGGTGCCATGCCGGTCGAGGCGAGGAAGAAGCCGAAGAGGATGGCGACTATGGCTGGGCCGGTCTTGATCGATCCCCCTCGGATCAACACCACCAGGATGATCGCCAACAGCAGCACCACAGACAGTGAAATGGCCACAACTGATCACACCCTCGGTCGGTCCGCTCTCCCGGCCCGGGGACGCGACCCCGCGCACCCCGCCAGAACCATCGTGCCACCAACCCGGCCCATCTATGCGGCGGGTGACGCATCGTTGGTCGCAAAGATTCGGAAGAGAAAGTGTTCACCGCCAGTTCGAATGATTGGCAGGAGCACACGAACGGGTGTTCTCGACATGGACTTTTGCGCCTTTTGTTCGGTATGAATCATGACATCTCAGAAACTTTTCGGACGCGCGTCCGATGGTTTCACTGATTCCCAGGGGCAACGCTAGGGTGCCTCAGATGTTCCACGCTCCCACGCCCTCCGGCCAGAACGAACAGAGCAAAAAGAACGAACAGACCGAACAGACCGAACGGCGCGAACAGGCCAGACAGCGCGACCCGTTCTTCGACAACGCGAAGTACCTGGCGATCCTGCTGGTCGCCATCGGGCACTCCTGGGAGCCCCTCAAGGGCGACAACAGGGTGCTTCAGGGCCTGTACATGGTCGTGTACAGCTTCCACATGCCGGCCTTCATCATCATCTCCGGCTACTTCTCCCGGAGTTTCGACCTCCGCCCCGACCGCCTGAAGCGGCTCATCACCGGCGTCGCGGTGCCGTACGTCGTCTTCGAGATCGCCTACTCGCTCTTCAGCCGGTACGCGAACGACGACCCGCACCAGAAGATCACCCTCCTCGACCCGCTGTATCTCACCTGGTTCCTCTGCGCGTTGTTCATCTGGCGGCTGACCACCCCGATCTGGAAACTGGTCCGCCACCCGCTGCCGTTCGCGCTCGGCATCGCCATGCTCGCCTCCTGCACCCAGGACATGACCGACGACTTCGACCTCCAGCGGCTGGCGCAGTTCCTGCCGTACTTCGTGCTCGGTCTGGTCCTCAGGCCCGAGCACTTCCAGTGGGTGCGCCGGCGTGCGGTACGCGTGCTGGCGGTGCCGGTGTTCGCGGGTGCCGCGCTGTTCGGCTGGTGGGCGGTGCCGCGGATGAACGCCGGCTGGTTCTACCACCACGACTCCGCGCAGGAGTTCGGCGCGCCCTGGTGGGCGGGGCCGGTGATGACACTCCTGATGTTCGGCTGCTCGCTGCTGCTGACCGCCGGCTTCTACTCCTGGGTGCCGAGCCGGAAGACCTGGTTCACGGCGCTCGGCGCGGGCACGCTGTACGGCTATCTGCTGCACGGGTTCCTGGTCAAGGGCGCCGGTTACGCGGGCCTGTTCCACCACGCCTGGCTGCACGGGCCGTACGGCGTGCTCCTCGTGAGCGCCCTCGCGGCCACCGCCGTCACCCTGCTGTGCACCCCGCCCGTACGGCGGGTGTTCCGCTTCGCGGTCGAGCCGCGCATGGAGTGGGCGTTCCGCCGCGACGCGACCGAACTGGCCCGAGGACGCGAGCAGTTCGAGCAGCGCCCAGCCGTACGCCAGAAGGTCGGCGTCTAGCCCGGGATCTCCAGGCCGAGAAGCGCGCGCATCCGTGCGTACTTCTCGGTCAGCCGGGTCCGGGTCGCCTCGTCGAGGACGGCGAGGCGGGCCGGGTCCGCGTTGTGCGCCAGGTCCGCTTCCTTGACGAGGAGCGCGCCGGGGGTCGCGAGCACGCGCCCGGCGTACACCTCCGGGGTCTCCCCCGCCCGCTTGGTGACCGCGAGCACGATGTCCTTCGTACGACGGCTCAACTCGGCCTCGCGCAGCCACCGTTCGGTGAGCGCGTCGTCCTCCACGGAGTCGTGCAGCCAAGCCGCCGCGATCTGTTCCGTGTCCCCGCCCCGCACCCGCACACCCTCCGCTACGGCCCTCAGGTGCTCGGCGTAGGGGCGGCCCGCCTTGTCGGTCTGGCCCTCGTGCGCGGCGCGGGCGAGAGCCTCGACCTCGGTCAGTGTGAGGAGCGGGGTCACCGGGTCAGTCCCTGTGCGGACGCCGAGGCCGACGCCGTAGGACCCTCCCGGCAGACCAGCAGCAGGGCGCGGTCGTCGTTGACGTCCTTGGCGACCGCCTCGATGAGGTGCCAGGCGGCGCCGTGGAAGCCGCCGGCGACATAGCGGTCGGCCTCGCCGGTGAGGCGGTCGATGCCCTCGACGATGTCCCGGTCGGAGGTCTCGACCAGGCCGTCCGTGAAGAGCATGAGCACGTCTCCGGGGCGCAGCGAGCCCTTCACGGGGTCGAACTGGGCGCCGTCGTAGACCCCCAGCAGGGGCCCTTCGGCCGCCTTCTCCTCCCAGCGGCCGCTGCCCGCGCTGAGCTGGAGGCCCGGCGGGTGGCCCGCGGAGAAGAGTTCGTAGTCGCCGGAGTCGAGGTCCAGGACGAGGTGGATCGAGGTGGCGAAGCCCTCGTCCCAGTCCTGGCGGAGGAGATAGCCGTTGGCGGCGGGCAGGAAGGCGTGCGGGGGCAGGGAGCCGAGCAGGCCGCCGAAGGCACCCGACAGCAGCAGGGCGCGCGAGCCGGCGTCCATGCCCTTGCCGGAGACGTCGGTGAGGACGACCTCCATGGTCCGACCACCGTTCGTACGGGCGGCCACGACGAAGTCACCGGAGAACGACTGGCCGCCCGCCGGGCGCAGCGCCATCTCCCGGTGCCAGCCCTGCGGCAGCTGCGGGAGCTTGCTCTGCACCCGGATGCGTTCGCGCAGGTCGAACAGCATGGTGCCGCCGCGCCGCCAGGGCACGCCCACCCGGCTGCGGAACTGGGCGATCAGCAGCCCGAAGAAGCCGCACGCGGCCACCACGAGCACCACGCCCGGGGTCACCCGCGCCGGGCCCTCGGTGTACGGGCCGAGCTTCACCGACTCCACGATCAGACCGGTGGCCGCCGCCGCGTACAGCCCGAGCAGGCTCGCGGGCCGCAGCAGCAGGCCGCCCGCGACGATCGGCAGGACCAGCGCGGCCGGTGAGAACCACACCGCGTTGGCGAGAGTCATGGCCGCGATCACCGGGATCGTGATCAGCAGTCCGGCCAGCGCGACCCAGTCCGAGCCGTCCCCGCGGAAGTAGTCGACGGCACTTCTGCGCAGGCCGGTGCGGACCCGGTGAACCAGCTTCCTCAACCGGGCCATGAACGTGTCGGCCTCCGCGCGCCGCTCTCGTCCTGCTGCCATTAGTTCGGGACCCTATCCATCCGACCAGCCGCTTGGCACGGGAGGTCCCACTTGTCCCCCCTGCGAGGTTCAACTTCACAGTGAACTTCACCAGAGGCTCCTGTGCGGGCGTGGAGTGGAAATTCCCTGGCTCGTCCCGCAATGCGCTGATAGGCATGGTCCATGGGGACAGACGCGAGAGACACACGGGCCGACCGGATCGAGCCGCGGGTGCTGCGGCGGGACGAGTGGAACACCTGGTACGACACCCTGATCACCGCGTTCGGCGGGACTCCGGAGGCGCCCGAGGAGCGTGAGCTGTGGGACGGGCTCACCGAGGTCGACCGCTCCCTCGGCATCTGGGACGGCGACGCGTGCGTGGGGACGGCGGGCGCGTTCAGCTTCCGGATCACGGTTCCCGGCGGCGCCTCCGTGCCGGTCGCGGGCATCACGATGGTCAGCGTGGCCGCCACCCATCGGCGCCGCGGCCTCCTGACGTCCATGATGCGGCGGCAGTTGGACGACGTACGGTCCTGGGGCGAGCCGTTCGCCGTGCTGACGGCCTCCGAGCCGGCGATCTACGGCCGGTTCGGGTACGGCGTCGCGACGATGCGGACGACCGCCGAGATCGACACCGACCGGGTCCGGCTCTCGGTGCCGCCGGGCACGGACGACGTACGACTGCGCTACGCCGAACCCGGCGCCGTACGCGAGCAGTGCGAGGCGGTGTACGCGCGGCAGGTGGCCGGGCGGCCGGGGATGCTGGCGCGGCGGCCCGGGTGGGAGAACCTGCCGCTGCTGGACCCGGAGAGCGAGCGGCAGGGCGGCTCCCCGCTCCAGTGCGTGGTCGCCGAACGGGACGGCGAAGTCGTGGGCTACACGCGGTACTTCGTCAAGTCCGAGTGGGACACCCAGGGCCCCAAGGGGACGGTGATGCTGCGGGATCTGGAGGCGCTGGACCCGGCGTCGTACGCGGCGCTGTGGCGGTTCCTCTTCGGCATCGACCTGACCCGGAAGGTGGCGCTGCGCAGCCGTCCCGTCGACGACTCATGGCAGCATCTGGTCTCCGACATCCGCCGGTGTTCGATCCGGCAGGTGGACTCGCTGCACGTACGGCTGGTGGACCTCGGCGCCTCGCTGGAGGCGCGCACCTATCAGACGCCCGTGGACGTGGTGTTCGAGGTCGAGGACGCCTTCTGCCCCTGGAACGAGGGGCGTTGGCGGATCACCGGTGACGCGAAGGGCGCGTCCTGCAAACGCACCGAGGAGCCGGCCGATCTCGCGCTGTCCGTACGGGAGTTGGGGTCCGCGTATCTCGGCGGGGTGTCCCTCGCGTCACTCGCGGGCGCCGGTCGGGTACGGGAGCTGCGGGCGGGCGCGTTGGCGGAGGCCTCGCAGGCCTTCGGCTCGGCGGTCGCGCCCTGGCTGCCGCACGGGTTCTAGAACGGCCTTACGCCCGCTGGCAGTTGGGGCACCAGAAGAGGTTGCGGGCGGCGAGGTCGGCGGTGCGGATCTCGCTGCCGCAGATGTGGCAGGGGCGGTTGGCGCGGCGGTAGACGTAGACCTCGCCGCCGTGGTCGTCGACGCGCGGCGGGCGGCCCATCGCCTCGGGGGTGTGTTCGGGGCGGACGGTGTCGATGCGGTTGTTGCGGACGCCCTCCCGCATCAGACCGACGAGGTCGGCCCAGATCGCGTCCCACTCGGCGGGGGTGATGTCCCGGCCCGCGCGGTACGGATCGATGCCGTGCCGGAAGAGGACCTCGGCGCGGTAGACGTTGCCGACGCCTGCGATGACCTTCTGGTCCATGAGCAGGGCCGCGACGGTCGTACGGCTGCGGGAGACCCGCCGGTACGCGGGAGTCGGATCGGAGTCCGGGCGCAGGGGGTCGGGGCCGAGGCGGTCGTGTATGGCCCGCTTCTCGGTGTCCGTGATCAGGGCGCAGGTGGTGGGGCCGCGGAGATCGACGTACGACGTGTCGTTGGCGAGGCGCAGGCGGACGGTGTCCGTGGGCGGGGGCGCGGGGGCGTCGCCGAAGTTCACCTTGCCGAACAGCCCCAGGTGGACGTGGACCCAGTCGGCGTCCCGGAACCCGAGGAACAGGTGCTTGCCGTGGGCTTCGGTGCGGGTGAGTTCCGTACCGTTCAGCAGCGCGGCGGAGTCACTGAACTTGCCCTGGGGACTGGTCACTTGTGCGGGTCGGCCACCGAACCGACCGCCGTAGTCCAGCGCAAGCCGATGAATCGTGTGCCCCTCTGGCACTACCGCATTTCCTTTCCCACCCGCCCACCCGTCTCGGTCACTTGACGGGTGGGCCTCGAAAAACCTTCTACCGCTGCGGGTGGTGCGCCGGGATCTCCGGCAGCTCACCCGTCGTCTCGTAGTCCGTCAGCATGTCGATGCGGCGCTGGTGCCGCGGGTCCTCGGAGAACGGCGTCGACACGAACGTCTCCACGAACTTCGTCGCCTCGTCCCGCGAGTGCATCCGCGCACCGACCGCGACGACGTTCGCGTTGTTGTGCTGGCGGCCGAGCGACGCGGTCTCCTCGCTCCAGGCGAGGGCCGCACGGACACCCTTGACCTTGTTCGCCGCGATCTGCTCGCCGTTGCCGGAGCCGCCGATCACGATGCCGAGGGCCTCGGGGTCGGCGGCCGTACGCTCGGCGGCGCGGAGGCAGAAGGGCGGGTAGTCGTCCTGTGCGTCGAAGATGTGCGGCCCGCAGTCGACGGGCTCATGCCCCGCCTCCTTCAGCCACTCGACGAGGTGGTTCTTGAGTTCGAAGCCCGCATGGTCGGAGCCGAGATACACGCGCATGGGTCGAGTGTGACACGGCTGTTTCGGGGCAGCAGCCCGGGGGCACCGCCTCCGCTCACAGCTCACAGCACCACAAAGCTGTTCTTGACCTTGTCGTAGGTCTTCAGGGCCCGAGGCTCGACGTCCGGCCGATACCAGGTGTTGATCTGGTACGACTTCCCGTCCGCGTCGAAGCCGAGCAGCCGGGCGTGCCAGGGGACGCCCTTGAGGGTGAACGTGTACTCCCAGACCACCGCCGGGTACCCGCGGAACGTCGTACTGACGAGGCGGATCTTCCGGTAGTCCTGCCCCTGGTGGGCGTTCCGCTCCGAGGCCTCCCACGTCTGCATCAGATCGCCGCGGGCGAGGGAGGACTTGCCCACGAGCTCCTGGCTGCCGTCCGGGGACGTGTAGTGGACCTCGGCCCCCGTCTTCAGATCCCGCCGCCAGCCGCTGGGCGTCGCCCACGCGAACCCGCCGGCCTCCTGGTGCGTACCCGGGGGCAGGCTCGGGGGGCGGGAGGTGCCTTCGACGGTGGGAGAGGGGGACGGGGATGGAGATGGAGATGGGGAGGGGGAAGCGGACGGGGAAGCGGAGGATGTCGACGATGCGGTGGTCGACCCCGTCGATGCCGTTGACGCCTTCGACGCCGAGCCCGTGGCACTCCTGTCGGCGGAGGAGCCGTTCCCGTTCACGAGGATCGCCGCGACCACCGCGCCCACCACGGCCACGACCGCGGCGGCGATCAGTCCGGCACGGCGGTGGGTGCGGGAGCGGGTGTGGGCGCTGAACGGCTCCGCGGGGCCGGGCAGACGGGCGGGGTGGGGGCCCAGGTCCGGGCGAGGGCTGTGAGCGGGTCGCGGTGGTGCCGGGCGCTCGGCGCGCGCAAGGGAGACGCCTGCCGCCGCCGGACGCTGAGTCGGTATCACGTCCTCGACGGCCGGGACAGGATCGGGATCCGGGTGGGGATGGGGTTCGGGATCCGGATCGTGCACACGGGGATCGCGTGCCGCCCGGACCACCGACGGTTCCAGGAAGACGGGGGTGGGCGACTCCTCGTAGGCTTCGGGCGGCGGCCCCTCCACCAACTCCGTTTCCACTGACCCCAGTTCCTCGGCCTCCGTCGGGAACGCGACCGGGCTCAACGCCTCCCCCACCTCCTCCAACCCCGGCCGGACCGAGGGCTCCTTCTCCAGCAGCGCGGCCAGTACCCCACGCAACGGGCCCGCCGCGGACGGGAGTTCGGGCTCCTCGTAGAGCACCGCGTGCAGGGTCGCGAGGGTGGTGTCGCGGGCGAACGGGGAGCGGCCGCCGAGGGCCGCGCACAGCGTCGCGCCCAGTGACCAGACGTCCGAGGGCGGTCCCTGCGGGCGGCCCGAGATCCGCTCGGGTGCCATGTAGTCGGGCGAGCCGACGAGCATGCCGACCATGGTGAGCGCCTTGGCGTCCTGGATCGCGGCGATACCGAAGTCGGTGAGTACGACGCGCTGCGCACGGCTCTCGACCAGTACGTTGCCGGGCTTGATGTCCCGGTGCAGGACGCCTCCCGCGTGCACCTGCCGTAGCGCCGCCACCAGGCCCAGCCCGATGCGGGCGGCCTCGCGCGGGCCGATCGGACCGTCCTCCGCCATGATCCGCTCCAGCGAGCGGCCGGCCACCAACTCCATGACGATCCACAGGCGTTCGCCCTCGTCCACGACGTCGTAGACCCGTACGACGTTGGGATGGTCGATCCGGGCGGTGGCCCTGGCCTCGCGCAGGGTGCGCTCGCGGCGGGTGCGGGTGTCCTCCGCGTCGAGGCCGTCGATGCGCATCTCCTTGACCGCGACCTGCCGGTCGAGCATTTCGTCGGCGGCCCGCCACACCCGCCCCATTCCCCCCTGCCCGATGCTTTCGACCAGTCGATAACGTCCGGTCACCAATAGCCCCGGAGTTCCGCCACTGCTCAAGCTCCCCGTATTCCCCGGCAATCCGCTGCACCCCCACAATGGTCACACTTCATGCCGTACCAGCATAGTGCGGAGAAATCTTGTGGTACCTCTTCAAGTACTGCGAATTCAGGCGCAGTCCCAGGGGGACACAGGGGAACGCAAGGGGGACGAACATGAGTTCTCGTCGCGCGACGGCCATCGCGACGGCCATCACAGGATCGCTGCTCACCGCATCTTTCTCGGCGGTGATGATCCTTTCCTACACCGCCTCGGCGGACGATCAGGGACCGGGAAGCGGCAAAGGCGGAAAGGCGATGGACGCGGCACCGGCGGGTGTGAAACTGACCACGCTCCTGCCGGAGAAAATTTCTGTCGACAACAGTTCGAAAAAGACGGCCATCACCGCCACGGTGAAGAACGAGGGGACCAAGGAGAGCGGCGAGCTCAATCTCCTGGTCGTCGGTTTCGACGGCCTCAAGGTCAATGGCGTGCAGGGTTGTTCGGCGATCGCCGAAAAGGATCTGCCGCCCGGTTCGAACAGTGGATTCACCTGCCCCGTCGGCACGCTCGCCGCGGGGAAGTCGAAGTCGTACGCCGTCGACGCGACGTACGACCTGAGCAAGGCCGGGAAGATCTGCCTGCCGGTGATGTCGGCCGACGGCAAGAAGACGTTCTGGCAGCAAGGCCCGGTCCCGTTCGGTACGACGAACCCGTCGCCGAACGCCCCGGCCACCCCGCTGCTGCTCGGCACCGACAACAAGCCGGTCGCGCCGGGCGGCGACACCCTGCCCAAGACCGGCGTCGGCAGTGACGTACTGCCGCTGGGCGCGGCCGGTGCGGCACTGATCGCGGCGGGCGCGGCGGGCCTGTACTGGTCGCAGCGACCGCCGAGGCGGCAGACCCAGCGGGGCTGAGCGGAGCCCGGACAAGGGAGGGCCGGGTCGCGGGAGCACCCGGCCCTTCCTGTTGGTCTTCCGGAGTAACTACGGCCCTACCGCTGCTTGTTGACGAACTTCCACGCGGTCGGCGTCGCGCCCATCGCCAGGGCCGCCTTGAGGGCGTCGCCGAGGAGGAAGGGGGTGAGGCCGGCGGCGATCGCGGCGCTCGTCGACAGGTCGAGGCTGACCGCGAGGTACGGGACGCCGACGGCGTAGATGATCGCCTCGCCCAGGATCATCGTGCCCGCCATGCGCGGGACCGAGCGGTCGGCGCCGCGGCGGGCCAGGGCGCCGACGGCGGCGGAGGCGAGCAGCATGCCGATGATGTAGCCGAAGGAGGCGCCGCTCCCGTGGGTGCCGCCGGCGAACCACGGCACGCCGGCCAGGCCGAGCAGCGCGTACAGCACGAGCGAGAGGAAGCCGCGGCCGGCGCCGAGGGAGGTGCCGACGAGGAGCGCGGCGAAGGTCTGGCCGGTGACCGGGACCGGGGAGCCGGGTACGGGCACGGAGAGCTGGGCGGCGAGGCCGGTGAGCGCGGCGCCGCCGAGCACGAGGGCGATGTCCCGGACGCGGGAGGCGGGCAGCAGATCGGCGAGGACCTGTCCGGGGCGGGCGGTGGCGACGGCGGTACTCAAGGGGAACTCCGCAGGTTGACGGGGGTACGGCGGGGACTCCGTGACGCTATCCCAGGCTCCTTCGGCCGATCACCGTCAGCGCTCGACAAAGGCTTCGGCGCGGACTTGGTGGGCTCCGCACAAAGGATGCCCGTTACACGCGCTCGGGGGTGATGCCTGTCACGCGCACCCCGTGCCGTCTCGCACACCGGTCACCGTCTGGGCAGCGCCGCACCGTTTTGCTAGCTTCGACCGCATGGTTGCCCAGGCCCGGAACTTCGCGTCGCGTCGCTATGTCGACCTGCGACGCCAGGCCGCGGCGACCTGTTACCGCCCCTGAGGCGGGCGGAGCGGATCCGGTGCGCCTCGACGTGTCTCTCATGCGAGACACACAAGACGACGGCGCACTGTCGGACCCGTTCCCGAGGAAGATCCCCATGCCCCGTAACGCGGCACCTCTTCTCCGTTCCCCCGTACCCCGCGCCGCCGACAGTGACCGGCGGCGCACCAACGCGAGTGTCATCCTGCGGTCCGTGCTGGAGCACGGGCCGGTGGCGCGTTCCACCATCGCCCGGCTGACCGGGCTGTCCCCGGCGTCGGTGACCGACTACTGCGCCCACTTCGCCGGACTCGGCCTGATCCATGAGTCGGCCACACCCGAACGGTCGGGAGGTGTGGGCCGCCCCCATGTGCCCGTCGACCTGGACGACTCACGGTTCATCGTGGCCGGGGTCCATGTGGCCGTGCCCTATACGACCGTCGCGCTGCTCGATCTGCGCGGGCGGGTGCTGGCCGAACGGCGCATCGGACACGCCACCACCGACCCCTCACACGTGCTGGCGCGGGCGGCCGAAGGGCTGGACGCGCTGCTCGCGAAGACGGCGGCCGGAGTCGCACCTCTCGGTGTCGGGGTCGCCGCCGGCGGCTGGGTCGACCGGGACTCCGGGACCATCGTCGACCACCCCCTGCTCGGCTGGCGGGAGGTGCCCGTGCGCGAGATCCTCGGCTCCCGCACCGGACTTCCGGTCCATGTGGACGGCCACGCAAGGGCGTTGGTGAACGGGGAGCGCCTCTTCGGGCGGGCCCGGGGCAGCCGCAGCGTGCTGCATCTCTTCGTCGGCAATGTGGTCGACGCGGCCTTCGCCACCAACGACGAGGTGCACCACGGGCCGCGCTCGCAGGCCGGTGCGATCGCCCATCTGCCGTTGCGCGGCGGCACCGAGCCGTGCGACTGCGGCCGGGTCGGCTGCCTCCAAGTGGAGCTGAGCGAACGGACCTTGTGCCGGCGGGCCCGGGAGGCGGGGATCGTCGACGGGGTGAACCCGACCCACGTGGTGGCCGCGGCCGAACGCGGAAACCCGGTCGCCGTACGGCTGTTGACGCAACGGGCGCGGATGACCGGGCGGGCGGCCGGGCTGCTGCTCGACATCCTCAACCCGGAGACGGTGGTCGTCACCGAACTCGGCGTCATCCACCGTGAGGACTGCCTGCGCGCGCTGCGCGAGGAGGTCGGTGACGCGCGGGCGTCGGCCGTCGTGCCGACGAGTTTCCCGGATTCCGTGCTGGCCGTGGCGGGCGGTTCGGTGATGCTGGACGTGCTGTTCCGGGATCCGCTGAGCGTGTCGCCAAGCGTTTCACCGGCGGCTATTTAATTCAGAAACTCGGAATATTGACAGGAGGCGCTCATGACCGAGAACATCCTGTTCATGAGCCTGCGGATGAGTTGTCGCACTTCTTGTTGCTGACCCGTTGACGCGCCCCCGGCGCCGGTCTCATCCTGCCCGCATTCCATTCTCCGGCTTTCCTCCGCCGTGAATCCCGCGCGCATTCCCGCGTTCCCGCGACTTTTGATCAGGGAGTACTCCCATGCCCAATTCCCGTGCGCCCGGCCTCGACCGGCGGCTTTTCCTCACCTCCGTGCTCGGTGCCGCCGCGGGCATCGCCGGCCTCAGTGGCTGCGCCACGAGCAGTGCCGCTGCCTCGAAGTCGGGGGCAGGTCTGTCCGCCCCGCTCGCCGAGAAGGTACCGACCGGCACGAGTCTGAAGATCTCCTCGTATCTCAACACCCAGCAACTCCAGTTCAAGCTGGCGAAGTTGCCCAAGTTTCCGTTCACCGTGTCGAGTTGGGTGAACATCGGGGCCGGTCCCGATGTCATCAACGCGTTCCGCGCCAAGTCCCTGGACCTGGCCAACAACGCGGGTATCCCGCCGATCCAGGCGCACTACCAGGGCTTCGACGCGAAGATCGTCGCGATCGACATCACCCGCAAGCCCAACTACCTCTTCGCCACCAAGCCCGGCAGCGACATCCACACGGTCGCGGACTTCAAGGGCAAGAAGCTGGCGTTCTCCCAGGGCCAGGCCCAAGGCGTCGTACTGCTGCGGGCGTTGAAGGAGGCGGGCCTGAAGTACGACGAGGTGAAGCTCGTCCCGCTGACCAGCAACCAGTTCTTCACGGCCCTCCAGTCGGGCCAGGTCGACATCGCCCCGCTCGCCAACAGCCAGGCACCGGCATACCTCAAGCAGTACGAGGCGAAGGGCGCCCGCGGGATCGCCACCGACGTCGTGGACCTGCTCAGCCTGCTGTGGGCGCCGTCCGCCGTGCTGGCCGACTCCGCGAAGGCCGCCGCGATCGCCGCGTACATCCCGCAGTGGGCGCAGGGCCAGGTCTGGCAGTACGAGAACCCGGACACCTGGAACGAGGAGTTCTACGTCAAGACCCAGAACCTGACTCTCCCCCAGGCCCAGTCGGTCACCGCACTCGCCAACAAGCCCTTGTTCCCGCCGAGTTGGGACGAGGCGATCAAGTGGGAGCAGGAGACCGCCGATCTGCTGGCCGAGGGCGGCTTCGTGAAGGAGTTCAGGGTGGACTCGCTCTTCGACCGGCGCTTCGAGGACATCGCGGCGAAGGCCGTACCGGCGGAGTACCGGAAGTGACGGCCATGACGACTACGACGACCACGACGACCACCGCAACCGCCGTGCCGGTGAAGGCCGTTGAGGCGAAAGCGGCCGTACGGCGGCGCGGGCGGCGCCGCGGTCTCGCCCCCGGCAAACGCCTCCCCGCCTCCCGGATCATCGGCCCCGCGCTCTTCTTCGCCCTGTGGGCCGTCGCCTCCGCCGCCGGACAGCTGGACCCGGCCGCGATCCCGGCACCCTGGACGGTGCTGAAGACCGCCGGCCGGCTGTGGACGTCCGGCACCCTGCCCACCGACGTGCTGACCTCCCTGGAACGCGCCGCCTACGGCTTCGCCCTCGGTCTCACCGCCGGTGTGGTCCTGGCGCTGGTCGCCGGGCTGAGCCGGATCGGCGAGGCCCTCGTCGACGGGACCGTGCAGCTCAACCGGGCCATCCCGACCCTCGGCCTGATCCCGCTGTTCATCCTCTGGCTGGGCATCGGCGAGACCTTCAAGATCGCCATCATCGCGATCGTCGTCTACATCCCGATCTACCTCAACCTGCACGCCGCGCTGTCCGGCATCGACCACCGCTATGTCGAACTCGCCGAGGTCCAGGGCCTGTCGAGGCTCCAGTTCATCCGCCAGATCGTCATCCCCGGCGCCCTGCCCGGCTTCTTCGTCGGCCTGCGCCTCGGAGTCACCGGCTCCTGGCTGAGCCTGGTGGTCCTGGAGCAGATCAACGCCACCAGCGGCCTCGGCTACATGATGTTCCAGGCCCAGAACTACGGCCAGTCGGACGTCATCCTGGTCGGCCTGCTGATCTACGGCGTGTTCGGTCTGGTCTCCGACAGCGCGGTCCGTCTCATCGAACGGAGGGTGCTGTCATGGCGCCGCACACTGAGCAGCTGACCGTCGCGCCCACCGTCCAACTCCGGGGTCTGACAAGGTCGTTCGACGGCCGTACGGTCCTGGACGACATCGACCTCGATCTGCCCGCCGGACAGTTCACCGCCCTGCTCGGGCACAGCGGTTCCGGCAAGAGCACCCTGCTGCGGGCCATCGCGGGCCTGGACCACGAGGTGGTCGGGAGCGGTCAACTCACCGCCCCCGAACGGGTGTCGGTGGTCTTCCAGGACTCCCGGCTGCTGCCCTGGCGGCGGGTGCTCGACAACGTGCTGCTGGGGACGGAGGGCAAGGAGGCAGCCGCGAAGGGCCGCGAGGCCCTCGCCGAGGTGGGCCTCGCGGGCCGCGAGCGGGCCTGGCCGAACGAGCTGTCCGGCGGGGAGGCCCAGCGCGCCGCCCTCGCCCGCTCCCTGGTCCGCGAGCCCGAACTCCTGCTGGCCGACGAGCCGTTCGGCGCGCTGGACGCGTTGACGCGGATCCGGATGCACGTGCTGCTGCGCGAGTTGTGGGAGCGGCACCGTCCCTCGGTGTTGCTGGTCACTCACGACGTGGACGAGGCGATCGTGCTCGCGGACCGGGTGCTGGTGCTGGAGGAGGGGCGGATCGGGCTGGACCTGGCGATCGACCCCGAGGTGCCGCGTGCGGAGTACCGGGAGCGGTTGCTGGCGGCGCTCGGTGTGACGTCGGATTCCCGCTGAACCCTGGCCGCACGGGCCGCCCAGGGTCCGCACCCCCGGACCCCCAACGGGCTGACTTCACGCACCCGGAACTCCCACTTAAGGAACCTGGCATGCCCCGCCGTCTCCTCCACCTCAACGCCTTCCTCATGAACACCGGTCACCACGAGGCCTCTTGGCGCCTCCCGGAGAGCAACCCCTACGCCCACGTCGAACTGGACCACTACACACACCTCGCCCGTATCGCGGAGCGCGGCACCTTCGACTCCCTCTTCCTGGCCGACGGACCGCAGCTGTGGAGCAACCTGGCCCAACGCCCGGCAGGCGCCCTGGAACCCCTCACCCTGCTCACCGCACTCGCGACGGCGACCGAGCACATAGGCCTGATCGCCACCGCCTCGACCTCCTACAACTCCCCCTACAACCTGGCCCGCAAGTTCGCCTCGCTCGACATCATCAGCGGCGGCCGGGCCGGTTGGAACATCGTCACCACGGCCGGTGCCGAGGCGGCCCGCAACTTCGGGCTCGACCACGAGCCCGCGCACGCCGAACGGTACGCGCGCGCCGCCGAGTTCCTCGATGTGGCGCTGAAGCTCTGGGACAGCTGGGAGGACGACGCGATCGTCGCCGACAAGGCGGCCGGGGTGTGGGGCGACGACGCGAAGATCCACCCGCCGCGCCACCAGGGGACGTACTTCAGTGTCGAGGGCGCCCTCAACGTCCCCCGCTCACCCCAGGGTTACCCCCTCCTCGTGCAGGCGGGTTCGAGCGAGGACGGCAAGACGTTCGCGGCCCGCTACGCGGAGGCGGTGTTCACCGCGCAGCAGACCCTCGCCGACGCGCAGGCGTTCTACGCGGACCTCAAGTCCCGTACGGCGGCGGCCGGTCGGGACCCCGAGCACATCAAGGTGCTGCCCGGCATCGTCCCGGTGATCGGCTCGACGGAGGCCGAGGCGCGGGAGAACGAGCGATTGCTTGAGGACCACATCGTGTACACGCACGGAGTGGATCGCCTGGAACACCTACTCCAACTACCCTCCGGCAGCCTGGAGTTGGACGCCCAACTCCCCGCCGACCTGCCTCCCGAGGAGGCCATCGAGGGCGCGAAGAGCCGCTACACGCTCGTCGTCGAACTCGCCCGCCGGGACAGGCTGACCGTACGGCAGTTGATCGGCAGGCTCGGCGGCGGACGCGGGCACCTCACCTTCGCGGGCACGCCCGAACAGGTCGCCGACGCGATCGAGACGTGGTTCACGCGGGGCGCCGCGGACGGCTTCAACATCATGCCGGCGGTCCTGCCCTCCGGCCTCGACGCCTTCGTGGACCACGTGGTCCCACTCCTCCGCTCCCGGGGCCTGCTCCGCACCGAGTACGGCCCGCGCACCACCCTCCGGGAGCGCTACGGCCTCCCCCGCCCGGCCAACCAATACACCGCCCAACCCTCCTTTGCCTGAAGGGACTTCACCATGTCCATCGAGATCCAGAAGGTCACCGCGCACATCGGCGCCCGCGTCTCGGGTGTCGACATCAACAAGCCGCTCGACGCCGAGCAGGTGGCGGCGATCCGCGAGGCCCTCAATGTGAACAAGGCCCTGGTCTTCGACGACGTACACCTCGACGACGAGGGCCAGGAGGCCTTCGCCCGCCACTTCGGCGACCTCACCACCGCGCACCCCACCGTCCCCGCCGTCGACGGTGCCCCGAACGTGCTGCCCGTCGACAGCGAGCGCGGCCGGGCCAACCACTGGCACACGGACGTGACCTTCGTCCTCAACCCGCCCCAGGCCAGCACCCTGCGCTCCATCACCGTCCCGCCGTACGGCGGCGAAACCCTGATCGCCAGTTCGGCGGCGGCCTACCGCGACCTGCCCGAACCCCTCCGCGCGCTCGCCGACACCCTGTGGGCGGAACACACCAACGACTACGACTACGCCGTACCGGACGAGGAGATCGACGGCGAAAAGGCGGCCCAGCGCGCCCAGTTCACGTCGATCAAGTTCCGCACGGTCCACCCGGTGGTCCGAGTCCACCCACTTACCGGCGAACGCGGCCTGTTCATAGGCGGTTTCGCGCAACGGATCGTAGGCCTCTCGACCGCCGAGTCCCGCAAGATCCTCGACATCCTCCAGGCGTACGTCACCCGCCCCGAGAACATCCTGCGCCACCGCTGGTCCCCCAACCAGCTCGTCCTGTTCGACAACCGCATCACCCAGCACTACGCCATCGACAACTACGACGACCAGCCCCGCCGCCTCAACCGCGTGACCGTAGCGGGCGACATCCCGGTCGGCATCGAGGGCAAGGAGAGCTACTCGATCGAGGGGGACGCTTCGCACTACACGTCGGTGGCCGAATAACCACGGTCGTCGTCGGATACGGCCGGCAGCGGGTGTGGAGGCGGGACTGATCAAGGCCGGGCTTCGGCCTGCCAGGTGGCAAGGCGTTCACGGTCCCCCACCACGATCGGGTGATCGGGGCCGAGCACTCGGTCCCGACCCTCGATGATCTCCTGGAGCATCTCGACAGCCTCGCCCGTTCTGCCCAGACCGTATGCGATCTCGGCGAGGAGATACCGTGCGGACAGCGCCATGGGGTGGTCGACACCGTGCAGGCGAATCCTGTCGGCCATTACCTGGAGCGCGAGGGGCTCCGCCTCTTCGCACCGGCCCAACTCCAGCAGCCCATGGGCATAGTTGTGACGTGCCACGACCGTCGAGTAGTCGCCCGGGGGCAACTCGCGTTCGCACAATCCGATCAACCGATGTCCCTCGTCCTCGAACTCCTCGGCCCGGCCAAGCTGTATCAGCAGCTCCAGCAAGATCGCCCAGGTGTACAGCGTGTCCCGGGAGGTCTCCCCCAGCACCCGCCGCTGCCCGTCGAGCACGCTGCGGAGCAACTGCTCCGCCTCCTCGTCCCGGCCGAGCAGATCGAGCGGTGCCTGGAGGCCGAAGCGGCTGCGCAGGGTGTCCGGGTGGTCGGGCCCGAGAACGGCTTCGCATCGGGCGAGGACCTGACGGTAGAGCGCCTCGGACTCGGCGTAGTGCCCCATCCGGAACAGCACTCTGGCCTGGGCGTCCCGGGCGTCCAGTGCCACCTGGTGGGAGGTGCCCAACAGTCCCTCGACGCGATCGGCGACACCGGGGGCAAGGGCCAGAGCGCCTGGGAAGTCCCCCGCCTCGATGGCCTCTCGGACGACATGCACGGCCAACACCGCGGTACGTTCACCAGGTCCGGCCTTCAGCAGGGCCGAGGCGTGCGGTGCGAGCAGCGCGAGTCCGCTCCGGGCCTCCGTGGGATCGACGTCTCCGTCGGGCAACGCCGCGTTCAGCAGGTCGGCCGCCAACTCCGCCAGGACTCCGCGCTGTTGCTCCGGCATCGTCGCCGCCACGCTGTCCAGCAGCACTCCGTGCGCCTGGACGCAGCGCACCCCGTCCGTCTGGACCAACTCGGCCAGTGAGTGGTCGAGCAGCCCCCGCAACGCGGGCTCCAACCGCGTTGCGGTCAGGGCCGGTTCGAGTCTCTCGGCAGCGGCTTCCCCCCGTGCCAGCGGTGCGAGCACACGCAGCGGCACCGGATCCGCCGCCAGCAGGGAGAGCAGCCGCAGCAGTGTCGTCGCCTCGGGGAGACCCTGCCGTGCCAGCGCGTCCAGGGACAACTGCCAGGTGCGCCCGACCAGATGGCGGGACCGGTCGCCGTATCCGTCGGCCCCCTGGTCCACGATCGCCGTCGACTCCTCGCCCAGCTTGCGGTCGTACTCGTCCATGGACCAGGACTCCAGCAGTTGATGGGCGAGATGGGAACCCGCGAGGGCGAGGGCGAGCGGCAGGCGTCCCAGGCGCTCGGCGACCTTCCGTGCCGAGTCCAGGTCCCCCGCGTCCGGCGCCAGATCACACAGGACCTGCGCCGCGTCCTCCAGCGGCAGGACCCCCAGAGCGTGGCGGGTCACTCCCGGCCCCCGCCACAGCGCGGAGGTGGCATGCCGTGTGGTGACCAGCACCGTGCCCTGCCCACTGGTCCGCAGCCACGCGCCGTCCTCCAGAACCGTCGGATCGTCGGCGTTGTCGAGGACGAGCAGCCAGGGCTCGGCCGAGTGGTCGAGGTAGTGCCAGACCAGGTCGGCCGCCGCACGCTGCCCCGCCGCCGCGGCCGCCAACTCCCCCGCCGCGGCACCCCGGTCGCCCGCCACCGCCAGCATCCCCGCACGCAGGGACATCCGCTCGGACGCGTTCACCCAGAAGCCGATCCGCCCTTCTTCGCGCACCGCCCGGGTGAACAGCCAGTGCGCCAGCGCGGTCTTGCCGCAGCCGCCCATTCCGTGCACGACGTGGACGGCGTGCCCCGGTGCGGCGACGGCCGCTCCGAGCAGCGCGCGCAGCTCCTCGCGGTTGCGCAGGATGCCCGGCGGGCGGCCCACCAATGGCATGCGCACAGAGTCCGGGGCCGCCGATCCGGCCGTCGACTCCGGGGGTACGACCCGTTCGCCGAAGAGCGGACCGGAGCCACCGCCGTCGTAGTGATGGTGATGTTCCTCGATGTACTGGTCACCGGAGGTCTGGAAGATCCGGCCCTGACCCGAGGCGCGGGCGCCGAGTTCACTCATCGTTCGGTGATGTGCTGGTCGCGTCCGGCCTGGTAGACCCGTCCGCTGCCGGACGCTTCGGCGCGCAGACGTACCTCCACCGAAGGACGCGGCTCCGGAGGCCCGGGGCTCAACTCGGCGAGGATGCGCCGCAGTTCGTCGGCGACCTCGGGTCGCGCAAGCAGCAGCCGACGTAGTCGGGCCTGCCATTCGGCGGTCAACTCGGCCTCGGTGTCCGTGTCACCGGCCGCACGGGCGAGGAGCAGATCCTCCCGGGTGGCCTCCAGCTCACCGCCGACCGCCTCGGCTCGGGCGGGCTGGAACCGCTGCCAGAGCGCGACCATCCCGTCCCGCGCCGACTCCCAGGCCTGACCGGCCATCAGCGTCACCATCGTCGTGCCCGCGCTGCTGGCGAGCTCGGCGATCTCGGGCCCCATGACTGCCACCCCCGTAGCTGTTGTGCGATCAGATCGTAGTTCGCCTGCCGTCGACCCGCACTCCCCATGGGCACGCCGACCCCCACACTCCGCCCTACTGCCGCTAATCTGCACCTGCAAGTAAGTCGCAATAAGAAGTGACGAAGTCCGGAGGGGATCGATCCGACATGCCCGTCTACACGCTGCCCGACCTGCCCTACGACTACTCCGCGCTCGCCCCCGTGATCAGCCCCGAGATCATCGAGCTGCACCACGACAAGCACCACGCGGCCTACGTCAAGGGAGCCAACGACACGCTGGAGCAGCTGGCGGAGGCGCGCGACAAGGAGCAGTGGGGCTCGGTCAACGGCCTACAGAAGAGCCTGGCCTTCCACCTCTCCGGCCACATCCTGCACTCCATCTACTGGCGGAACATGACCGGCGACGGCGGCGGCGAGCCCCTGGAGGCAGACGGCGTGGGCGAGTTGGCCGCCGCGATCACCGAGTCCTTCGGCTCCTTCACCGGCTTCAAGGCCCAGCTCACCAAGGCCGCCGCGACGACACAGGGTTCAGGCTGGGGCGTCCTCGCCCACGAACCCCTCAGCGACCGCCTCATCGTCGAGCAGATCTACGACCACCAGGGCAACGTCGGCCAGGGCTCCACCCCGCTCCTGGTCTTCGACGCCTGGGAGCACGCCTTCTACCTCCAGTACAAGAACCAGAAGGTCGACTTCATCGACGCGATGTGGGCGGTCGTCAACTGGCAGGACGTGGCCCGGCGTTACGAGGCGGCGAGGTCCCGACAGACGATCCTGCCCGTATGACCTCACCGAAACGTCCTGCCTCGTGATCGTCTTCTCACCTTTCACGCGGGCGGACGAACAAAGAGGAAGGCCCCCACGAGGACGTGACTCGCGGGGGCCTTCTTTGCCTGCTCTGGTCCGGGGTGAGTGCGGCGGACCTGAGCGCCTCGAAGGCGTGCAGGTAACCGGCCATGTCCTCATGATCTTCGAGGATGACGCTGTTGACCATCGTGTCCTGCACGATGACCTCCGGGGATGCTTCGTTCGCGTACGAGAGTGCGACGAACGCGGGCGCGACCCTGGCGGCGGCCCACTCACCGTGCGGAAGCACCTGAATGGTCACGTTCGGCTGCGCGGCCACCTTCATGAGATGCGCGAGCGCCTCACGATGGACCTGGGGCGACGGCATCGGACCGGTTAGCGCCGGCTCCCATACGACGGCCGCGAACCGCGCACCAGACTCCTCGAACACCCGGCGACGCTCCTGCCGGACTTTGACGATCTCGTCCGCCGCCGACTCGACGAACACCTCCGGGTTGGCATCGGTCAACGCCTTTGTGTATTCGGGCGTTTGCAGCAGCCCGGGAATGAACACGGGCTGCCGGCTCCGGATGTACGTCGCGTCCGCCTCAAGTGAGAGGTAGTCACCCAGGCGGTCGAGATTCGGCGGCTGAAACTGGAAGTTGAGCCACCAGCCCCTCTTGTTGCTGTTGCGTGCCAAGGCTTCGAGCCTCCGACGCGTGTCGACATCCTCGACCCCGTAGAGGTCGAGCAACATCCGCACATCGCCGACACGAGCGGCCACCGCCCCGGACTCCATGCGGCTGATCTTGGCTGTTGAGCACGCCACCGCCTCAGCCGCATGTTCCTGATCAAGGCGCGCCGCCAGCCGTAGACGCTTGAGAGTCGCCCCAAGCCGCCGACTACGGACCGTGGGCTTCCCACCCGCGGGCATGTCGCCTCTCCCTCTCTCCCCAAGCCAGTCCGCCTGCCGAGTGTCAGGTATAGCGCGGATTGCATCACTCAGGGTCGTCAATCTTCAGCTTCGAGTGACCTTCGACCGCCTGCCCACCGACCCTTGGGGGACGCATGTCCGGGCGCACGCACGTAACGAGGTTGCGGGTCCGCAGGGACTCCGTGGCGTCGCGTGACGGCACGTCAGCGAGATCCTGATCGAGTGGAGACTGAGCCACCTCGTCGAGGACAGCATCCTCATCACCAGCGAGTTGGCCACCAATGTCGTCAACCACACCAAAGGCACGGGCGATTACTTCGAGCTGGCCTTACGTCGGCGTGATGACGTCCTGGTGCTGGAGGTCTCCGACCCCTACCAGTGGCAGACGCCCGAACTCCGGAAGGCCACCCCGGAAGACCTGTGCGGTCGGGGGCTGTTCCTCGTCGACACCCTCGCCGAGAGCTGGGGCGTACGGCCACGCAGCACGGGCAAGACGGTGTGGGCTCGCCTGCCGGTCCACGCCGGGGAGCAGTCATGAGTCTGCTTCATCGATCCAAGGCCCTTGCACAGTCGGCCTGGTGGTGCGAATTCACGGCACACAGCCCGCGCGGCAACGGCATTCAGGCGCGCCGTGCCGACACCGCCGAGCAGGCCCTCGTATGAATGCGGCTCTCCGTACGCGCCCTGGTCTCCGCGCTCGATCCCGAGGACCAGGACCACGCGCTCCACTGGCTCGACCATGGGCAGTGGATGGCGGTCCTGCGCCTCAAGGCCGCAGAGCCCGGCACGTTCACCGCGAGAGCAGGCGAAAGCCAGGTCGAGTGGAGCGCTCGGCCGGTTGCCTTCCTGCTCGTCAGGCGGGCTTGTGCGGGCGGAAGTCGACTCCACTCGGCGAGCGCGCTCACGGCCCTCGCAGCGAGGTTCGTTCGTAACTCGTGAAACCTCGCCTCCGTCCAGTCAAGAAGCCCATTGGCTACGGCACTTCGTTTCCGCTGTGCGCCTGCCCGAAGGCGTATCGCACCAGCTTCCCGTCCACCTTGGTGACTATCAGGTCGAACGTCCCGTCCTCGGTGACGAGTTCGTAGCGCTCGAACTTCGGGCCCAGCCGCACCTTCTCACCGGGTTTGAGCGAGAACGGCGGCTTGAGGGTCGCACTCCGATCCCCCCGCCGATCACTCCAGACCGGCTCCCCACCGGCGGTGAGGCTCAGGTGCCCCGATCTGAGCCTCACGATCTGCTTGCCCTTCCCGACCTTGGCCGTAACTTCCCCCGCGATGGTCTTCGTCATCCCCATGACAAGCAGTGCCTGTCCACTCTTGAAGTCCTCGATGTCCTGCGCGGGCGAGCGTCGTCGGATCCACGTCCACCGCAACAGCACGTCCACCGCGGTCAGCGTCCCCGCAGAACGCCGTGCTCTCTGCATCCCCTGCCTCATCACTTCCTCATTCCGGTGCCACAGCCGCCGGCCACCGAACAACAACAGTGCGGGCGGCACGGTCGAATTGACTCACGTGGTACGAAGCACGGTCCTTGGACATCTGCGCCAAAAGGATCGCGCCGACCAAGATGTTCAGCACAGGGAGCGCCAGGAAGCCCCCACGATCGAACTCCCGAATGAACGCGTCCCTCCATGAGGGCGGGAGTGTCCCGTCCGACCACAGCCGAACAACTCGCAGCCCAAATATTCGCTTGCCGACAGTCGCACCCCACCAATGCACCATGGGCACGCAGTAGAACAGGCCGCCGGCCATAAACCCGACCGGCATAAGAACCACCAGTAGGGCGCCGTCAGTTGAAAGCACCACTGCGGCGAAGCCGAGGAACGCGAACACGGACGCGAACACTGTGTCCACCAAACGCGCCGCGATCCTTCGCCCGTGAGGGGCCAGCACCAACACCGGCCGGCCGGTCACACCCACTGCCGCACCCGAGTCCGCGACATACTCCACCAGCGCCCCGTCCGGCCGGGTTCCCCGCAGCGGATCCATGTCAGCCAGGTGATCTCTGTACCACTGCTTCCCCATCGTCCTGGAAACCACGGACGGGATCCTCTCGACACCATCACGGTTTACCGCGACCACGTCATGCACCCACTCCACTTTATTTTCAAGCCGCCCAGTCGGCTTACCGAGCACGGCTCCCACTCCTACACATTCCGAGAGGAGAGAAGTTCTCACGAAACCTCTCACTCAACCTGACCGATTCCTCGAATGAGTAGATACAAGCATCCACTGGTTCAATATCGAGAGACAAAGCCGGGGCCCGGGACACGGTCCTCCGAACTGACGATCGCCAGCCCCCCTCAATTCCTCCCAGATCTGGAGCGCCAATGGTTTTAAAGCGAACCCGACTCGCTCCAGAATTTCGACCCAGGCCGACGATTTTTACACCTACCCTTGCCGGATTTAATGCATCACGTGACCAATCTCACTTCATTCTCGCATTGCATAGCTTCTCGGATGCAGATTTGAGGTTTACTAACAGTGCGCGCCTTTCAGGCAAAGCCGAACCTGCTGCCCGCTGCGCCCTCGCATGCACTTGAGAAAAGTCGCACCACGCATCGTAAATCGATTCTAGTGCGGAACATTTTCACTGAAGCGTCCACTCACCCAATGAGACTGGACGGACTCCAGCCTTCATCATCGAGAACATCGCATTGCAATCTTCCCCATATTGGTAGACGGATGAATCGAACCCTGCATAGAACCTTCCACTACTTCCCGAATATACGGTCAGATGGAAGCTGTCCACTCCAATCGGGAACAGAGCGGTGCCGGCTACCTCTGCGCATCGGCGAGCCACGTCCGCATCACGGGGCGTGCACACGGGAGACGGATCGAAATGCGTCCAGCTTGAGACCCTCTCTCCAGCGATAACGAGGGCTGGACGGTGGTCGATCTTCAGGTCGAGATATTCACCCAAGAAGGTCGTTGCCTCCTCATGACAGGCGAAGCCCACACGCTCCAGACCTGCCACGATGGCATCTACTTCACGGCGCGCCCCAGCCACCGCCCAGCCAAACGAGCTGAGAAATTCCACTAGCTCCGACTCACGCATTCTTCTCACCTCGATAGGTCCATCGCTCCGCGTCGAACAAGAACACTCTGGCAGGATAGGCACGCCGCTTCCGGGACGCCTGTTGCACTGCGAACGGTCAAGAATTCGATGTCGCTCAATCGTAGCGAGCGTCCGACTTGATCCTCGAAATCGGCTCCATGTTCGGCGATGAGAGTATTGCAAGCCCGGATCTCTGCGCAGTTATCCGCTCCGCGGCCAGCGATCTGCCCACCATCCGCGAGAGCAGAATCAATCTCGGGCTCGAAATAGGCCGGGCTGGACGAATGTCCAGAGTGGCCAGTGGAAACCATATCGGTACCCCGGAACCGAGCTGCTGCGCTCATCGTGGCGTCCGCAGGCGCCGATTGCGCTGCGGCTCTAGCCTCAGATCCGCAATTGTGAACGAGGACCGGAGTGGCCCCCGCCAGCACATAGTACGTATGCGTGACAGAGACAGTCAGGTCGTGAGTGAGATGCTGATGGTGCCAGATCTTCACGGAAAAGATCGTGACGGCGGGACCTGAGGCTGTACGAAGTCGCATGCCAGGCTTGAGGTGACCGGCATCGATCCATGCTCCCTGGGACTCTGCCCAGAAGGGGTGGGTCACCGTAGCGACGATCTTCGATGATTTGCCGCCAGCGCGGATCGTGATGGTGGCGAAGTCCTTGTCGTCCTTCGTCGTGATCAGTTTCTTGACGGTACGAGCCTGGGTCTTCCCGGTCTCGGGGTCGGTGGCCCTGACCTTGTCGCCCTGCTTGATGTTCTTGATCTGCTTCTCGTGGCCGTCGGCCATGAGCACCTTTGTCGCGGGCAGGAAGCTGTGAGTACAGCCGCTGGCACCGCTCTTGGGCGCTGCGGTGTCCGCGCGTGCACCGCCCCTGGACGCGCCGGAGGCAGCAGTGCTTTCCGCCGCGTTGTCAGCCGCCTTGGCGCCGGAACTGGTCGCCGCCTTGGAGGCGGCGGCCGTTTCGGTTCCTTCGGCGACGGCTGCCGCCCCCGCGCCGGCGATGGCCGATGATCCGAGGACGACAGCGCCGCCTTGGCTGATGGCCCCGACGGATGCCCCGACCGCTGCAGCGCCGAGACTGCCTGCTTCGGCCCCCGCTGTGAAGCCTTCGGCAGCGGCCCCGAGGACGACCCCGCATCCGCCGACCGTTCCGACAACACAGGCGACCACTCCGACGACGACCGCTGTGGCCACGACAGCAGCGATCACCGGGTGCCGCTGGATGGTCTCGTAGGTCTTGTGCGCGATGTGGGACACATGGCAGGAGAGGGACCACCCGCAGCTCTTGTGGGAACTGCCACCACCACTGTGGTGGGTGCCGTTGTTGCCCCCCGAGCCGTCGAGAGCCTTCGCCGATTCCGTACCGTCGCCGCCGCCCGTTGTGGGCACGTTCATGAGCCCGGTCGGGTCGCTGCCGGTGATCGGGTTGTTGGCCGCGTAGGTGTAGCCGTCGATCTGCTGGGCGTCGGCGAGTTCGAGGACCGGGTCGTCGGAGACGAAGCGGCCGATCGTCGGGTCGTACTCGCGGGCGCCCAGGTGGGTGAGGCCGCTGGTGGTGTCCTGAACGCCGTTGACGAAGCCCTTGTCGCCCAGCCAGGTGGTGGATGTGGGCTGCGTGCCGCGGGCGTTGCCGAACGGGTCCAGGCGGCGGCGCGTCGCCGTCTGCGTTGTGGCGTCGACGGCCGTTTCCGCCGTGTCGTGCGCGTCCGTGACCTGCCACTGGAGGCTGCCCGTGCTGGAGCGGACCGCGATGGTCTGCCCGCCCCAGCTGTAGTAGCGGGTACCCGTGGTCGTGCTCGTGCCCTTGGCCAGGTGGACCTCGGTGTCGCCCAGGTAGAGCGTGGTGCCGGAGGCGTCGCGGGAGAGCAGTCGGTTGCCGTCCGCGTCGTAGAGGTACGACGCCGATGTGCCGTCCGCGTTGGTGACCTTCGCGAGGTGGCCTTCGGCGTCCCAGTCGAGCATCTGCGTCGTGCCGTTGAGGGTCCGGGTGTGGGTGTTGCCGGACGCGTCGTACTTGTACGAGTCGGTGGTCGTCGTACTGCCCGTGACCGTCGTCGACGAGGTCAGCGTGTGCGGCTGGTCGGCGCCCGCCGGAGGGTAGACGTACGACGTCGTGGTGTCGGAACTGCCCGATGTCGTCGCGTGGTTCGTCTGCTTGTCGCGGTTGCCCAGGTCGTCGTAGTGGTAGCTCTGCCAGTACGGCGCCGGGCCGCCGAGGACGGCTGTCGACGGGTCGGCGGAGCAGCCGTCGGTCGCGGTCCACGCCTCGGAGAGGCGGTCGTGGCCGTCGTAGCGGTAGCACTGCACGTCGTCGGTGGCGTCGGCGTGTGTGGCGACCTTGGTGGGGTTTCCGGCGTCGTCGTAGCTGTAGGCGGTGTCCTGGACGGGTGCGGTGTGCGTGTCGTCCGTGACCAGTTCGCGCTGCAGGCGGCGCGTGCCGTTCTCGTAAGTGTTCGTGATCTGGAGCCACTTGGCGGAGTCGGCGGAGGAGACCCCCAAGGTGATCTTGTCGACGTCGCTCAGTTTGGTGTAGCCCGTGTTCTGCACGTAGCCCGTCGCGCCGCTGAGCGTTGTCGGCATGCTCAGGTCGTTGTAGCCGTACTCCAGTGACTCGGAGGGCAGACCGCCGGCCGCCGGATCCGAGGTGAGCTGGACGGTGCCGTCGAGGTTGTAGCCGATTGTCGACGAGTAGGTGCCTGCCAGTGCCTCTTCGCCCGTGACGGAGGGGATGACGACCCGGGTGACGGTGGGCCGGTACAGGGAGTCGTAGGCGCCGACCTGGCTGATGTAGGCCTTGCCCGAGGTGCCCGAGCCACCGACGTAACGGATGGACGAGGTGGGCTGCCCCTTCAGCAGGGAGTCGTAGGTCCACTTGGTGAGCTGGTGGTCGGTGTCCTGGGTGGTGCCGTCGTACATCCCCGTCTTGCGGCCCAGCACGTCGTACGTGTAGCTGAGCGTCTTCTCGTCGCTGGTATCGACGGCCGTGGTCGTGGAGGTGACCTGGTCCAGCTCGTTGTACACCGTGCTGGACGTGCCGGCGTCCGGGTCCGTGGAAGTGGTCTTGCGGCCCATCAGGTCGTAGCCGTACGACCAGGTGTTGCCGTCGTCGTCGACGACCTCGTGCAGTCGGCTCTTCGCGTCGTAGTGGTACTTGATGGATGTGTAGGTGCCCGTCGGGGTGCCGTTGTCGTACTGACGGGTCTCGGTGGTACGGCCGAGGGTGTCGGTCAGGGTCGTGGTGGCGATGCCGCCATGGGGCGGGGTGACCGTGATGCGGTCGCCGCCGTATGCCGTGGAGGTCGTCCAGCGTTTGGTGCCGAGGGCGTAGAAGTCGGCCGCCGTGGCACGGCCAGCGCCGTCGTACGTGGTCAGCGTCTGGGACGGGACTGTCGAGGTGATGCTGACCAGGCCTCCCGACGCGGAGGTGGCGTCGGAGTAGTCGGCGTCCGACTCGACCGCCAGGCCGCGGCTGTCGTACTTCGTCTCCGCGATCACCCGGCCGCCACCCGGTGCGGGGGTCTGTGTCTGGCGGGGGCGCAGCATCGCGTCGTACAGCGAGTACGTGGTGTCGTACGTCGTGCCGTCGTTGTTGAGTTTGCCGGTGGAGACCGCCGAGGCCGCGGTGTTGGAGAGCGAGTAGGTGTAGACGAGGCTCGCGGTCTGCTTCGAGGCCTTGGAGCGGTTGGCCAGCCACAGGGCTGTCACGCGGCCCAGGCCGTCGTACGTGTAGTCCGTCCTCCTGTTGTTCGGGTCGACGACCGAGGTCGCGCTGCCGCGTGCCGGGTCGAAGGTCGTCGTGGTCGCGTACCCCTTGGCGTCCGTGGTGACCGTGCTGGTGAGCGGGCCGCCCGTGGCTGGGGTGTAGGCGGTGGTGCTGACCGTGTTCTGGTCGGTGTCCTTGACCGAGTCGACGCGGCCCTGGGCGTCGTAGTGGCTGGTCGAGACGGTCTGGTAGACCGGGCTGCCGCTGTTGTACGCGGACAGCCGCTGGGTCGAGGTCTCGTCACCGAGCGTCGGGGCGGTTCCGTACGCCTGGTTGTCGTAGAGGGTGCGTACGTCCGAGATCACGTCGTCGGGACGCTTGGTGGTGGCGTCGCATGCGACGTCGACTGTCTCGACCCGTACGGGGAAGGCCATCAGCCAGTTCGTGGTGTTGTTCGCGAGCGTGGTGCTTGTGCACTGCTCGTCGCCGGTCACGGCGGTGTCGCCGGCGTCGTCGACGAACGTGGCCGCGCCGGTCGTGCCGTCGTAGGTCGTGGTGACCGAGGTGTTCCGGGTGCCGCCCGAGGAGAGGTCCGTGCGGGTACGGACAGTCAGGGGCCGGGTGAAGGTGGCGTTCCGGGTGCCGTCCGTGGCGGTCTGGTGGATCCACTGGTCGGTGATCGTGCCGGACACCTCGGCGCTGCCGTTGTACGTGATCGCCTCACGTATCGCACCGGCCAACGGGTCGGAGTCGGTGACCGAAGTCCCGGTGGAATCGGTGACCTTGGCGCTGCGGGTGGTGCCGTCGGACTGCTTGTCGCCGTCCATGCCGCGGAAGTAGGTGGTGACCGTCCTGGTGCGAGTGGACTGGGCGTCACCCGATGTCGTGGTGACGCTGCCGTAGCCACGCCACTGGGACCAGGTCTTGCGCTTGGCCGGAGCGGTGACGTTGTCGCTGTCGTAGTGCCAGGCCGGAGACCCGTTGTAGGTGTAGTCGGTCTCCTTCAGCGGTGCGCCACCGGTCGGGTCGGACTCCGTGATCTGGGTGACAAGGTACTTGTGGAACCAGTCGAGTTGGGGGTCCGCCGTGAACGGTGGCTGCCAATACGTCGGGAAGCAGCGCAAGTTGTCCGAGTCCGGGCTGCCGGGCATCGTGGTGCCCGCGACGCACTGGGTGTCGGAGTAGTTGACGGTGAGCATCGAACCGGTCTCCGAAGTGACCGTCCGCAGCCGCCACTTGACCAGTGCGGCGATGTTGTCGTGCGTGGTGTCGACCCTGTTGAAGAGTTGGACTCCGGCGAAGGTGACCGGCGGCATGGCGGTGGTCGAACCGTCCTTGCCGGTGCGGGTGATGGACTTCAGCCACAGGCCCGCGGAGGTGCCGTCGCCCGGATCCGGGAAGGACTGGGCGAGCGCCCAGCTGTCGACGTCCCGGTAGCCGGGTGTGGCCAGACTCGCGTCCCAGACACTGGTGTTGACGCCGGTCAGGCGCTTGCGGGAGAAGAACGTGGGACCGGTCGCCGTACACACCTTGCCGGAGGCGCAGACCTGGTCGAACGGCACGTCCGGCCAGTGTGCGGCCGTGGTGGAGGTGAGCGAGGAGCAGTCCTCGCCGCTGGCCACCAGACAGCGTTCGGCGGTGGTGAAGGTGGCTTTCTCCGGAGCGGTGCCGAAGACGGTGGAGGAGGTGATGCCGTAGTCGATGCGGCTGAGGTAGCCGCCGCGGTCGTAGGCCGTGCCGTTGTCGGTCGTGGTGCCGTTCTTGGCGTAGTAGTTGGTCTCCTTGGTGTACCAGTACGACATCGCGTTGCCGTGCGGGTCCACGACGTAGTCCAGGTTCCAGCGCCAGGCCTGGGTCAGCGCCCGGCCGGAGAACGCGGTGCCCTGGTCGTAGCCGGGCTCGCCCGAGTCGTCGCCGAACACCGGGACCGTATCGGTGGAGTTGGTGACGGCGGCCCCTGTTGTCCAGCCCGGAAGGCGGTTCTTGCCGAAGACGTACTGGGTGCCGTCCTGCGTGGTGACGGTCCAGTACTCGCCGTCATTGTCGCCGTTGGTGGCCCCGGTGGAGTGGACGACCCGTTCACCGTCGTCGGTCTTGGGGTGCCATTCGCCGGAGCTGGTCTTGATCAGGGGGCTGGACTTGCCTCCGAGGATCAGGGTGGCGTTGTCGTTCGCCCAGCATTCGTCGTTCTTGCCGCTCTGGCCGTCGTCGTCGCAGGAGTCGTACGAGCGCTCGATGTAGGAGGTCGAGAGGTCGAAGCCCTCACCGACCCAGGACGGTTGGTTGTTGGTGGACGGCAGGCGGCCGTCGACGCTCTGGGAGTCGTACGTGATGGCCAGGTTGGGGGCCGGGCCGCCATTGGACGGAGGTACGGACAGCGGGTACGACCAGGTGAAGTCGCCGCTGGAGCCGCCGGCGTTCCAGGCTGCCGACGGGTTGAGGGAGGTTGCCTGGTAGGAACCCGCGCCGGACTTGGCGTCGGCGGTCGCGGCAAGAGTCGTCACTGCGGAAGCACTGACCGAGGTGGTGGCGGTCAGCGTGTGGTGCTCGACATCGTTCTGAGTGGCCACGGGAGTTGTGTTCCGGCACTTCTTCACCGTTGGGGTGGTCAGCGCGCAGTCGGGCAGGCGCACCAGGGAGAGCCGTGAGGCGTAGTCGCCGCCGTAGGCGTTGGCGAAGCCGGAATAGTCCAGGGTCAGCCGGGTCCTGCCGTCGGCCTTGCTCCCGTCGGCGCGGGTCAGGGAGAGCACGGTGCCGTGGATGCCGAGGTCGGTCGCGGTGTTGTGCGCCGCCACCCGGACCGCCACCTTGGCCGGGGCCGTGCCGGTGGTGGGGGCGCTCAGCTTGAGGGGCAGTCTGCCCACCGCGGTCGTCTTGGCGAGGGTCGGCCTGTCCGCCACGGACAGGGTGACGGAGGATGCCGTGGGCCAGACCGTCGCCTTCGCGAGTTCCGTGGCGGTACGGGCGGCAGCCGCTTTGGCCGGGTCGTTCTTCGTGACGCTCTTGGCCTTGAAGGCCACCGCGGTGCCGTCCTTGGCCGCCGGCACGGGCACCGTGTTGTGCCCGTGCCGCTCGGTCGCCCACACGGCCGGGGCAGTGCCCAGCCCCGTCGCCACCAGCGCGCTCGCTGTGACAGCGACGACCCACAGCCGTGTCCGCCGTAGCCCACCCATGACTGCACTCCCCGTTGTTGAAGGTCTGTCGATCCCGTGCCGGCGTTTGTGCGGCCCGTCGGCCGCTACAGCGGCTGAGGCAGTTCGTTGACGTACATCTGGTCAATGGCGGTGTCGGACGTGACGCCCGTCCACACCCGTACGTCGTCCACGAGGCTGTCGGCGTAGTCGCTGTACACACCCGTACTGATGCGTCCGCGACCGATGTTGAAGGTCCCGGTGGCCTGCCAGGGGGCGTCGAAGACGATGCCGTCGCCGGTGTCGTTCTCCGTGTCGGTGTCGCCCTGGGCTCCCTGGCGATTGCCGTTGACGTAGAGGAACAGCTGATGGTGGGCACCGTCGTAGACGCCCGTCAGGAACGTCCATTCGCCCGGATCGACCAGTTGGGCCGAGGCGATGTCGGCCGGAACCTTGACGACGGTTCCCGTGGTGGCGTCCGCGGTGGTCCGGCCGAAGACCCACATGCCCTGTGTGGAACCCGCGGCCTGGTCGTACCACAGGCCCCACGAGTCGCGTACACCACCGGATTGAGTGGCGATCCTCATGTGGTGGGCCACGGAGGTGTCGGCCAGCGCCGTCGCGTCGAGTCTGGCCCAGGCCGCCACCGTGAAGTCGCCCTGGGAGTCCACGATCGGACCGGCGGCGGTGGCGTTGGCCGCGGAAGTCCCGTTGAGGGAAAGGACGTTGCCCCTGCCGCCGTCGATGTCGTCGGTCCAGCTGCCGCCGGCTGCGACGGTGGCGGCATGGCCGTATCCGGAGGAGTCGGAGGCGCTGGTACCCGAGGTCTCGTCCAGACCCCACTCCGCGGCGAGGGCGGGCTGTGCCTGACCGCTGGTCGCGTCGGCCATCGCCTCAAGGTCGGCGATCTCCTCATCGGACAGGATCCGGTTCCAGGTGGTCACCTCGTCGATCTGACCCGGGAAGTAGTCGGTGAAGGCGGCGCCCGCCTGACCCCGCGCCATCTGTAGTCCACCGGTCGCCTGCCAGGGGGTGGTGAAGGCGACCGGATCACCCTGAGGTACACCGTTGACGGACAGTTGGATGGTCTGTTGCTGCGCGTCGTACACACCCATCAGATGAGTCCAGACGCCGGCTTCGGGAGTCATGGTCGAGATCGAGCGGACGATCGTCGGCGACGCGGAGTCGGAGGTGTACCGGTTGAAGATCCATGCCTGGTATGCCGTCGAGTAGTACAGGGCGAACGCCGAACCATTGACGCCGGACTGGGCGACGGCGACAGCGTTGTGGGAGGTGCCCGTCAGCCTGGCCCAGGCGGAGACGGTGAAGCTCTTGGTCGTGTCCAGCGCCGAGGACGTTGTGGCCGCGTAGGCCGAAGTCCCGTCGCCCTGCAACGCCTTGCCCAACCGCGCCTTGCCTGACCAGGTCGCTCCGCCGGCGAGACCGGCGCCCTTGCCTCCGACGGAGTCGGCCGCCGTGGTACCGGTGCCCTCGTCCATCGACCACTTGCCGACCGGCCCGGCGCCCGGCGCGACCTTGAAGAAGTATGTGTAGCTCCGCGACGAGTTCCCGGCCGAGTCCCAGGTCTGGACGGTGAGGGAGTTCACTCCGCGTACGTCGGGAACGAGGGTCTGGGTGAAACTGGTGGTGGCCGTTGTGAACGTCTTGGTCCGCACCGGGTTGTCGTTCAGCTGGTACGTGTACTTGACGACGTCGGACGCCCCGTTGGCCTTGAAGGTGAACGAGCCGGGCACACCCACTCCGTCATAGGGTGTGCACACGTCTGGTGTGTCCGGGGCGGCGCATTCCCCGTACGCCGACGAGTCGATGTCCGGAGGCACGGGCTTCGTCGAGTCGATTTTGAACCAGCACCCGGAGGACCAGCCCGAGTACATGTACCTGGTCGTGCCGTTGAAGGAGTACTTGTACTGGGTTCGGGCGCGGAACCAGTACGTCTGCCCGTCGGTCAAGGTCCCGGTCGTCCAGGTCCCCGCCGTCCCGGAAGTCGTCCACGCGGACGGACTGCCCGAACCGGCCGACGGATCGGTGGTGTTCGCGTCGTACTTGTACACCTCGAAGTTCGGCCGCAGGGTCGACTGCGAACCATCCGCGGACTTCGGCGCTGCCGTGAGCGTGGGGGTCTTGTCCGAGATGGCGACAGCGGTGGCCTGGGTCGAGGCACAGGCAAGGTTCGGGCTGGACATCTTCACAGCAGTCGGGGTACTGGGCTTGGACACGAAGGTCACCGACAACTTGGGCTTCTGATCCGACGGTGAGGCGAACTGCTTCCAGGCGACCGCGTCACCCTCGTCGCTGGCCCGCAGGCCTAGCGTGGTGGTCGCCGTCGCCTGTCCCGCGGTGTACTTGACCGCGTCCGTTGCGTCGAACTCCACGTTGTCGCCCGGGCAGGAGGAGGAGTAGCCCTTGGCGGTCGTCACGGTGTCGACGCGCGACCACCAGGAGAGCGGGGTCGCCCACGTCGTCGACGACGAGATCGAACCGGTACGCCACAACTCGACCGGCTTGTCGGTGCAGTTCGCCGACCACACCTCCAACGGGGTGAAGGACGCCGCCAGAATCGTCTTGTGGCCCAGAGCGTGCGTGTCGAACTGGTACAGCGAGCGGGCCTTCTTGTTGTCCACCCATGCGTCGTAACCGACACCCAGAGCATGCGAGGTCTTCCAGAAGGACGTCCCCGTCGCGCTCGACCACACCGTCGTCCACCCCGACAACGAGGCGCTCGTCGTCTGGGGGTCCAGCACCACGGGGTAGGTGGTGTCGGGGTCGTCGAGGAACGACTGGTCCGGCTTCAGGGTCAGTGCGTCGTCCGAGACAGTCACGTCCATGACCGTCGCCTTGGCCCCGGGAGCAGGGCCGTCCAACACATTCCGGTCCACGTCCGCGGCCTTGACCGACGTCTCCGTGACGGCGTGCGCCGCCTTCGAGCCCGCGCCGGCACTCGGCCCGGTCGCCGTCGACGAGTCGTACATCACCGCGTTGCCCGTGGTGAAGACGGACCGCCCGTGATCATCCAGGAGCGCCGCTCCACCGGTATGTGTGTCATACGCGGAGAGACCGTCGGCCGAAACGGGGAAGCGGATACTCGACAGATCCGCGGTCTGCGCCGCAGCCCGGGACTTCACCACGAGGTTCTCGCTGAAGCCGTCCGGCGTGGCCTGCACGACCAGGTCTGTCCCGGACATGACATCCGAGTAAGTGGCAGTGGAACCGGACAGCGTGGGCACCGGCAGCTTCCACGGCGAACTGACGCTGTACGTCTTGCCGCCCTGCGAGATCGTCGCGAGGGGAGAACTCGAACCACCCCGGGAAAAGGTGATGTCCGCCGCAGCCGCCTTCGGCGCCAACTCACCTGAAGGCGTTATCTCCAGGGCCGTGTCGACGGGCACCCACCCGGACCCCTGCTTCACCCGCACCGGGCCCGGATCGAACTCGGCCGTGAAGGTGCCATCCGGCTGAGCCGTCACCAGTTGCGTAGGGGTCGTTTCCTCACTCACCTCGACGGGCGAGCCGGACTCGGCGGCCTTCTGCGAGGCGGACGCTTCGGGAGACAGGCCGTCGGCACCGACGTTCGTCGGCGAAACGCCCCGAGCATCCGCGGCAACCGCGTGCGTGGCGCCAACTCCCAGCACCTGCACGATCAGAGCAGATGTGACCAGCAGACCCCGGCCGCGCATCGCACGCCTGACGCACCCCCTCGCGCCGACAGAACGGCGCACCCCAGTCCACCCCATGTCCCCCACCCCGTACTCACAGGTTCCTTACAGCCGGGTGATCGAACCTCACGGGATTACTTCATGTCAACCATTTACCAACAGGAACGAACTGGCCGAATCAAGCCGTGAGTTGACCTCACTTCAGTAAAGGAAAATTCAAGCACTCACCATCAACTGCCCCTTGGGCAGTCAACAAACGAACAGAGTATGCCCCTTACACACAAGGCACGTTGAGCGACAGCAGAGCGCTCTCCCCCCGCCCCATGCGAATTTCGGACACAGCCGCGTTCCGCAGCATGGGAAAAACGCGCCGGTATTCACCGAGCGGAATCGACAGCAATCGACACAGAACCAAACGCAGCAAGGTGTTGTGGGCGACGACCAGGACACGCCCGCCGGAGTGCGCGGCGGCGATGCGGTGCACAGCGGCCGCGCCGCGCGTTGCCGCTGCCGTCGGGTCCTCCGACTCCGGGAACGGATACGCCACCGGGTCGGCCCGGAAGGCATCCGCCGCCTCCCGATTCTCCGCCGCGAACTCTGCGAGCGTACGGCCCTCCATCACCCCGAAGTCGCATTCGGTCAGGGCCGGTTCGGTGTGCGGAGTGATGTGCAGGGCTCGGGCGGCGGGGGCCGCCGTGAGGACGGCTCGGGACAGCGGGGACGTCCAGATCGCGTCGACCGGATGCGCGGCGGCCCAGCGGCCGAGGGCCTCCGCCTGGGTGACGCCCGTGTCCGTCAGGGCGACGTCGCTGATGCCGGCGTAGCGGTTCTCGGCGTGCCAGACGGTCTGGCCGTGGCGGGCCAGGAGAAGGGTGGTGGTCATGAGGCGTCGGTCTCCAGGTTCAGCCGGTCGAGGGCGTGTGCCGCGACCGGTGCGGGCAGCCAGCCCCGTGACTCCAGTTCGGCCACGAGACGGGCGTACGGCTCCATGAAACGCTCCGTGCGGGCGGGATCGGGTTCGAGGACCGTGCGGATGCGGACCATGCGCTCGGCCGCCTCCGCGAGCGGAGTCCCGGTCGTTCCATGGACCGCCAACACCGCCATCCCCAGGGCCGGTTCGATCTGTTCCGGCACTCGGGCCGGGCGTCCGAGGACGTCGGCGCGGAGCTGGTTCCAGTACGCGCTGCGGGCCGCGCCGCCCGTGAAGGTGAGCGGCCCGTCTATCGGAGCGCCCAACTGGTGCAGGTAGTCGAGGCACAGGCGCTCGGTGAACGCCACTCCCTGAAGCACCGCCGCCCAGCCGTCCGCCTCCGAAGCCGGAGTACCGAGCGTGAGGGCGGTGGCCTCCGGGGCGAGAAAGGGGAACCGCTCGCCGGGCGAGGTGAGGGGATAGGCAAGCGCACCCGACGGTTCGTACTCGGCAGCCCGCCTGTCCATCTCCACCGGATCCACCCCCGCCGCCAACGCTCCCGCCCCCACGCTCGACGCCCCGCCCGGCAGCCAACTCCCGTCCGGCGCACGGTGGTTGTAGACCACCCCGGCACTGTCCCGGACGGGCCTCGCGGACGCCCCCTTGAGGACCAGCGTGGTGCCGAGCACCGAGTTCCAGGAGCCCTCGTACAACGCCCCCGAGGCGATCTGGGCCGCGCAGCCGTCCGTCATCCCGGCGATGACCGGCGTACCGACGGGAATCCCCGTAGCTTCGGCGGCGGCCCGACACACCTCCCCCAACCGAGCACCGGGCCGGACCACCTCCGGCAACACGTCACCCAGGTAAGCCAGTTGGGACGGCCAGACCTCCCCCTCCGCGTCGTAGCCCGTCTTGAGGGCATGACTGGAGTCGGTCGGGACCACCATCCCCCTCCCACCCGTCAACCGGGCGGTGATGACGTCGGGTTGATGGGTGATTCTCCCCCTCCCATAGGCCTCCACCAACCACAACACCTTCGGCAGCGCCCAACTCGGCTGCATGCCCACCCGCGCCGCCTCCTCCACCGCGCGCCCGTCGTCGTACATCACCCCCGGCGTCAGCGGACACCCCGCGCTGTCCGTCAGCAGCACAGTCCCCGAGGTGCCGCACACCGCGAGCCCGTCGAGCCGTACGCCCGCTGCCTCCTGCCCCGTCAAGGCAACCCTGGCCGCGACGCACACCGCCTCCCACCACTCCCCCGGGTCCTGCTCGTGCCGCACTCCGTCCCGGTGGCCGGTCAGCGGGGCGGTGCCGGCGCCGAGGACCCGCCCGTCGCCAGTGACCAGCAGCGCGCGGACGCTCTGCGTGCCCAGGTCGATGCCCAGCCACGCCCCACCGTCACCCTCGAACATCATCCGGACCTCCCACAGGGGTTACGCATTCGGCATTCCCCGTTCATCGTGGCAAAGAGGGAGGGAGCCCCACGATGACCGAGACCCTGCGTGTCGTCGCCGCCGGTGACCATTTCGTCCTGCCGTCGCTGATCACTTCCGCGATCTCCGAGGAACTGCGCGAACACCCTTTCAACGTAAGCGAGTTGACACTCGGCTGGCCCCTTGAACCCTTCGGGCGGGTAGCCGAGGTCGAGGAGGCGAGCGACGCCGAGGACGAGTTGATCAAAGCCTTACGGAGCCGCCAGGCCCAAGTCCTGGTCACCCAGATGGGGCCGGTCACCGAGCGCGTCCTCGCGGCCGCCTGCCCCGATCTCCAGCTGGTCGTGGTGTGCCGCGGCGGCCCCGTCAACGTCAACCTCGACGCAGCGAAGACCCACGACGTACGGGTGTGCTTCGCCCCCGGCCGCAACGCCGCCGCCACCGCCGAGTTCACCGTGGGGACGATGCTGGCCGTGCTCCGCCGTATCCCGCAGGCACACGAACTCCTTGCCGGACAAGGGAGTTGGGAGGCCGGGGCCGCCTACTACACCTACGAGCACAGCGGGTTGGAACTGGAGGACCTGCCGGTCGGACTCGTCGGCTACGGCGCGGTCGGCAGCCGCGTGGCCCGCGTCCTCTGCGCCTTCGGCGCCCGCGTGATGGTGTACGACCCTTATGTGCACGGCGAGATCCACGGACTGCGCGTCGCGACGCTGGACGAACTCCTGCGCCGCTCCCAGGTCATCACCCTGCACGCCCGCCTGACCCCCGAGACCCGCGGCCTGATCGGCCCCCGGGAGCTGGCATTGCTGCGCCCCGGCGCGGTCGTGGTCAACGTCGCGCGGGGCCCCCTCCTGGACGAGGAGGCACTGTGCGACGCCCTGGAGAGCGGCCAGGTGTCGGCAGCGGCCCTCGACACCTACACCCACGAGCCACTACCCACCGCATCACGCCTGTTCGGCCTGGCCGACAGGCTGGTCCTCACCCCTCACCTGGGCGGCGCCTCCCGCGCCGTAGCCGAAAAGGCGGCGCGAATAGCGGCAGAGGAAGTGGGCCGCTGGGCGCGAGGAGAGCCTCTTTCCCACCAACTCCGGTGAGGGCCCACCCACTTGCACTGTCCCCACGCCACCGGCCGAGAGGGCGCCGTAGGGGCGCGCCGGTGTCGAGAGGTCCAGCGCGCGGAGGCGCGCAGCGCCGAGCACGGTGGGGCTCTCGACACCGGCTTAAGGCGCCCCGTAGGCGACCGAACCAAAAGAGGTGCGCGCGACGGCGCCTTTTCAACTCAGCCCGACTTGAGCATTACCACCCAGCAGGAGGCCCCATGTACATCGGAATCGACGTAGGCACCTCCACCGTAAAAGCCGCCGCCTTCGACACCACCGGCCACCAACTCGCCGTAGCCTCCCGCCCGGTGGCCCTGTCCATGCACGGCGGCTACGTAGAGCAGGACATGGACGAGGTCTACGCCGCGGTAGTCGCCGTACTCGACGACGTCACGTCGGCCACAAGCGACCCCGTAGAACTGGCTGGCCTAACCGGCCAAGGCGACGGTGTCTGGCTGGTCGACGCAACTGGCCGCCCCATCCGCCCCGCCGTGTCCTGGATGGACGGCCGGGCGCACGAACTGCTCGACCAGTGGCTGGCGGACGGCACCTTCGAGACGGTGTTCCGGCGCACCGGAAGCGCGATGTTCCCGGGCTGCCCAGGCCCGGTGCTGGCCTGGTTCGAGGCGCACGAGCCCAAACCACTGGACGCGGCGGCGCATGCCCTGTTCTGCAAGGACATGGTCTTCCAGCGACTCACGGGAGTCCTTGCGGGAACCGACGTCTCAGACGCGTCGATGCCGTTCCTCAACCCGAAAACACGGACCTACGACAACGGTGTCGTAGAACTCCTCGGCCTGACCCGCCGTCGGCGCCTGCTGGCCCCGGTCAGCGACCCGATCGCGACAGCCACCACCCGCGGCGAGGGGCTGCCCGCGGGCACCCGCATCGCGAACGGCCCGTACGACCTCCCCGCCTGCGCACTCGGCGCGGGCGTGACGGAACCCGGGGACGGTCTCCTCATCGTCGGCACCTGCCTCGCGAGTCTCGTCGCGACCACGAACCTCGACCTCTCCGGCGAACCGGCCGGCCTGTACATCTCGCTCGACCGCCCCGGGCACTGGTTGCGCGCGATGCCGGCGATGGTCGGGACAGCCGCCCTGGACTGGGTGCTGTCGACGACGGGCGTCCGGCACGAAGAGGTGGACGCGCTGCTCACCGCGACCCCGCCCGGCGCGAACGGCGTGCGGGTGCTGCCGTACTTCGCGCCCTCCGGTGAGCGCGCGCCCTTCGTCGAACCGCGCCTCCGCGCCGAACTGACCGGTGTCTCCCTGGAGTCGACGCCCGCCGATCTGATCCGGGCGACCTGCGAGGGCATCGGTTACGCGGCCCGGCACTGTCTGGAGGCGGCGGGCCTGACGGGTTCCCTCGCGGTGTGCGGCGGCGGTACCCGCAGCCCGGCCTGGATGCGGCTCCTCGCCGACGTCCTGGGCCGCCCGTTGCGGGTGGTCGAGGGCGAGGTGGGCGCGCGGGGCGCGGTGCTCGCGGCGGCCGAACGCCATGGGGTCCCGCTGGACACGACGGCCTGGACGCGACCGACAGAGGTGATCGAACCGGACACCGGACGAGCCGCGCACTACACGAAGGGATACGAGGACCACCTCGGTCGTCTGGCGGCGGCGCGCAGGCGGAGCCGGTGATTTCGGGGGCGGGCGGCTGCGATTCGCGGTGTACTACCGGCCTGTCCCACCCCGTGCGGCGAGGAGGAGTTCATGGCGGTACTTCGACGGTGGTGCCCGAACTGTCTCGGGTGGCACGACTTCCAGAAGATGACCGACGCCGAGAAGGCGGCCGTCCGCGAGGCGAAGGGGCCCCGGCACTACGTGGGTGATCTGTGGCGCTGCGCGGTCAAGGGCTGTGTGCGGTACCAGCCGGCGTACAACGCGCGAGGCGGCGGCGATCTCCCCGAGAAGTTCCGTGAGGAGAAGGCCGCCGCCCCGGAGTGAGCGCCGCTGCGCTCGGAAGTTGCCGAGGTGCCGTGCCTACAGGTTGCCTACAGGTTGCTGAAGTCCGGCCCCTTGGTGCGCGAGCGCTTGATCTCGTAGAAGCCGGGGACGGAGGCGACCGCGACAGTCCCGTCCCACAGCCGTGCGGCCTCCTCGCCCTTGGGGGCGGGGGTGACGACCGGGCCGAAGAAGGCGATCTGCTCGCCGTCGGGGCCGGGGACGGCGATGACGGGGGTGCCGACGTCCTGGCCGACCTTGTCGATGCCCTCCTTGTGGGAGGCGCGCAGCTCGGCGTCGAACTCGAAGTCCTCCTGGTCGGCGTAGTCGATCAGGTCGGCGGGCAGGCCGACGTCCGCGAGCGCGCCGGCGATGGCCTCGACGGTCGGGCCCTCGCCGTTGTTGTGGATGCGGGTGCCGAGCGCGGTGTAGAAGGGGCCGAGGGCGTCCGCGCCGTGCTTCTGCCAGACGGCGGTGACCACGCGGATCGGCTTCCAGGCCTTGGTGGCGAGCAGCTCGCGGTATTCCTCGGGCAGTTCGTCGAGCTTGGGCTCGTTGAGCACCGCCAGGCTCATGATGTGCCAGCGGACCTCGATGTCGCGGACCTTCTCGACTTCGAGCACCCACCGGGAGGTCATCCAGGCCCAGGGGCACAGCGGGTCGAACCAGAAGTCCACGGGGGTCTTGGCGGTCTCAGACATGACGCTCCTCGGAATACGGCCGTTTCCTCACCGCAACACCGCCCCTCGCCACCTCATTCCCGGGTGCCCGCGGTCAGGGGCACATGGCAGGATCGGCCCTGACCGCACTGCGAACACCGTTGATCGAACACCATCCGAGGGAGTGCCCCCGTGCCCGGTGAGAATCTGTCCCGCGACGAGGCCCGGGAGCGGGCCGCACTGCTGTCCGTCGACGGGTACGACGTGTCCCTCGACCTGCGCTCGGCGGTGGGTGACGATGCCGGCGGCGAAGGCCCCCGTACGTTCCGCTCCGTGACCACGCTCCGCTTCCGCTGCGCCGAGCCGGGCGCGACGAGCTTCGCGGACCTGATCGCACCGGGCGTGACCGCGCTGTCGCTCAACGGCAAGGACCTCGATCCGGGCGAGGTCTTCGACGGCTCGCGCATCCAGCTGGAGGACCTGGCGGCGGAGAACGAGCTGATCGTCGACGCGCGGTGCGCGTACTCGCGTACCGGCGAGGGCATGCACCGCTTCGTCGACCCCGAGGACGGCGAGATCTACCTCTACACCCAGTACGAGCCCGCCGACTCGCGCCGGGTCTTCGCCAACTTCGAGCAGCCGGACCTCAAGGCGCCGTTCCGCTTCGAGGTGCGGGCGCCCGAGGGCTGGACGGTGTGGAGCAACGGCGCCGGTGAACTGGCCGACGGCGTATGGCGGTTCGCGGAGACGAAGCCGATCTCGACGTACATCACGGCGTTCCTCGCGGGCCCGTACCACTACGTCACGGACTCCTACTCGCGCACCTTCGACGACGGTACGACGCTGGAGATCCCGCTCGGCGCGATGTGCCGCAAGGGTCTGGCGCCGTACTTCGACTCGGACGACGTGTTCCTGGTGACGAAGCAGGGTCTTGACTTCTTCCACGACCACTTCGACTACCCGTACCCGTTCGGGAAGTACGACCAGGCGTTCGTGCCCGAGTACAACCTGGGCGCGATGGAGAACCCCGGACTGGTCACGTTCCGCGAGGAGTTCATCTTCCGGGGGAAGGTGACGCGGGCTTCGTACGAGAGCCGGGCGAACGTCATCCTGCACGAGATGGCGCACATGTGGTTCGGCGACCTGGTCACCATGGAGTGGTGGGACGACCTGTGGCTGAAGGAGTCCTTCGCGGACTTCATGGGGGTGTTCGCGAGCGTCGGCGCGACCCGTTTCTCCGACGCGTGGATCAGTTTCGCCAACCGCCGCAAGGCGTGGGCGTATCGCGCGGACCAGTTGCCCTCCACGCACCCGATCACCGCCGACATCCGCGACCTCCAGGACGCGAAGCTCAACTTCGACGGCATCACGTACGCCAAGGGGGCTTCCGTACTGAAGCAGTTGGTGGCGTACGTCGGGCAGGACGCGTTCCTGGAGGGCGCGCGCCGCTACTTCAAGCGGAACGCGTACGGCAACACGCGTCTCGGTGACCTGTTGTCGGTGCTGGAGGAGACGAGCGGCCGGGACATGGCGTCCTGGTCGCGGTCGTGGCTCCAGACGGCCGGGGTCAACTCCCTCACTCCGCAAGTGGTGTTGGACGTGGAGGGCGGCCGGATCGCCGAGCTGACGGTGCTTCAGGAGGCGGCCGGGTCGCACCCTGAACTCCGTCCGCACCGGGTGGTCGTCGGCCTCTACCGGACGGAGAACAAGCGCCTCGTCCGGTACGAACGCGCCGAGGTGGACGTCGACGGTCCGCGCACGGTCGTAGTGGAGCTGGCGGGTGCGGACGCGCCGGAGCTGGTGCTGGTCAACGACGAGGACCTGACCTACGCCAAGACCCGTTTCGACGCGGTGTCGTTGGCGACTCTGCGGGACCGGCTCGGGGCGCTGACCGATCCGATGGCGCGTGCGCTGTGCTGGTCGGCGCTGTGGAACATGACGCGGGACGCGCTGCTGCTCGCGCCGGACTTCATCGACCTGGTGATGCAGTTCGGGCGTCGGGAGACCGACATCGGTGTGCTCCAGATGCTGCACGCGTGGGCGAACTCGGCGCTGGTCAACTACTCGCCGCCGTGGTGGCGCGAGATCGGCGCGGAGATGCTGACGCACATCGCGGAGCGGGATCTGCGCGGCGCCGAGCCCGGCAGTGAGCAGCAGCTGGCCTGGGCGCGTTTCTACGCGTCGGTGGCGTCGGCGCCGGAGGAACTGGCGCTGTTGCGGGGCTTGTTGGACGGCACGGAGAAGATCGAGGGCCTGGTCGTGGACCAGGAGCTGCGCTGGGCGTTCCTGGAGCCGCTGACCGCGCACGGGGTCGCCGACGAGTCGGTGGTGGCCGCCGAGCTGGCCCGGGACGACACCGCGTCCGGCAAGCGGCACCAGGTCCGCTGTCTCGCCGCCCGCCCCTCGGCGGCGGTCAAGGCGCAGGCGTGGGCGCAGGTCGTGGAGTCGGACGCGCTGTCCAACGCGTTCGTCGAGGCGACGATCGCGGGCTTCGCGCAGCCGTCGCAGCGGGAGTTGCTGGCGCCGTACACGGAGAAGTACTTCGCGGCGATCGAGCGGGTGTGGGCGGAGCGGTCGATCCAGATCGGCATGGATGTGGTGCGGGGTCTGTTCCCGGCGTTCCCGACGCCCGAGGACGGTCGGGCGACGCTGGCCGCGACGGACGCGTGGCTGGCCTCGCACGAGGGGGCGGCGCCCGCCCTGCGCCGGCTGGTGCTGGAGTCGCGGGACGATCTGGCGCGGGCGCTGCGGGCGCAGGAGGCGGACAACGAGGGCCGGGGCGATCAGGGCTGACGGACCTGACCCTTGGCCTGCGTTCCGGGCGGTGAGCGCTGGCCTGCGTCCGGGCGGCGAGCGCTGGCCTGCGTTCCGGGCGGTGATCGTTGGCCTGCGATTCGTCGCTCCGTGACCGTTACCGAATACAGGTAATCGCAGCCGTAACCCCTGGTCCGTCCCATCCGGACCAGGGGTTTTCGGTGCCTACTCGGCATCCGAACGCCTGTCCTTTAGTGCCATATCGTCCGGATTTGTCGACGGGCGTGTAACAGCGGTTAGGGAGCGGATCCGGCGCGGGAAACCCCGTTGCATGAACCACAACACCCCCCTCTCCCCCCGCCCCCTCAGCCACCTCTCCGAGGTGCACCGCCGGGTTCTGACGACGGCTCAGCTCCGGGCGCACGGTGTCCCGGCCGCCGAGGTGAACGAGCAGTGCCGGCCCGGCGGCCCCTGGCAGCAGTTCCTCCCCGGTGTCGTCCTGCTGCACTCCGGTCCGCCCACCGGCGAGGAGCGGCTGCACGCGGTGCTGACGTACGCGGCGCGGGAGCGGACGGCTGGTGTCCCGGTCCAGCCCGGCGCGGAGCAGCCGCACCGGCCGACGTACGCGGAGACGATGGTCACGGGCCTGGCCGCGCTGGTCCTGTACGGCTTCGCGTCGGCCGGGCAGCTCGCCTCCCTCGACCACATCGACGTCCTGGTCCCCCGGATGCGCCGACTGCGTTCCACGGGCTGCGCCCGCATCGTCCGTACGGCGGCGCTGCCCGCCGCGCGGCAGGTGAAGGGCGTGCCGGTGGCCCCGGTGCAGCGCGCCCTCGCGGACGCGGTGGCCGGGCTGTCGGACGCGAACGCGGTGCGCCGGATGCTCACCGAGGCGGTACGCGGCGGGCACTGCGAACCGGCCGCGGTGGTACGGGAGTTGAACGACGCGAAGCTGCTGAGCCGCCCGCACGTGGTGGACGCGGTGGACTCGCTGCTGGCGGAGGGCCGCGCGATCGCCGAGGACCGCCTCTACCGGATGGTGAGCGAGTACGGCCTTCCCGACCCGGTGTGGAACGTGGACCTGCGGCTGCCCGGCGGCCCGCACCTGGGCGGCCTGGACGCGTACTGGCCCGAGCAGGCGGTCGCCGTAGAGCTGGACACGCGCGCCCCTCGCCAGGACGAGGACGCGCTGTGGTCGGAGTACGCCCGCAAGCGCGAGCACCTGGAGCGGCTCGGCATCACGGTCGTCCACATCACCCCCAGGAAGCTGCGTGACGGGCTTGAGCAGCAGGCGGCGGTGGTCCGTACGGCACTGATGGCGGCGGCGGACCGCGATCCGGCCGCGTATGTCGTGGTGCTGCCCCGGTAGTGACGGACCGGGGCGGGATCAGGAGGGGAGAGGAGGGGCCACCGGGGGGTCGGTGGTCCCTCCTCGTATGTTCCGTCTACAGGGGTTCGGGCAGGGGTGGCGGGGCCGCGGTGGTGCTCGTGTGTCCCGCGTGCAGGCCGTCGATGAGGGCGGCGTAGGAGGCGATCATGCGCGTACGGCTGAAGCGTTCGCGGCTGCGGGCGTGGGCCTTGGCGAACTCCGCGCGGCCGAGGACCGCCTCGGTCCAGGCCGACGCGATGGCGTCCGGGTCGGGGGGTGTGATGATGCCGTGCCCGGCGACGATGGAGGCGCTGTCGCCGATGTCGGTGGCGACGGGTACGGCCCCGCACATCATCCCCTCGATGAGGCAGAGCGGCGCGGCCTCGCCGAACGACGAGGTCAGCGCGACGACGTCCGACCCGGCGTAGACGGTCTCCATGTCCCGCCGCACACCGAGCAGATGAAGCCGAGAGGCGAGTTGTTCCCTCTCCGCCCCGAAGGCGGCGTCGATGTCGGCGGCGAGGGCGGGCTGGTTGTCGCCGGTCATGCCCGTGCCGCACATGACGACGTGGCCGGCGGGTTCGCGTCGTAGCCACTCGTGGGCGGCGCCGAGGAAGAGCGGGATGTTCTTCATCGTGGCGTAGCGAGCGGCGAACACCACGACGGGAGCGGTGTCCGGAATCCCCAGGGAGGCGCGGAACGCGAGCCGCCGGGCCGGGTCGGGCCGGAAGCGCAGCAGATCGACGCCGTTGGGGATGACGTGGAGGACCTCGGGCGGGATGCCGGCGGCCTGGTAGGCGTCGCGGGTGGACTCCGCGCAGCAGACGCAGGCGACGACCTTGCCGTCGGCGATGGCGGCCTTCAGTTCGTCGAGGGCGGCACCCTGGTGTTCGGGGTCCGAACGGTGCAGGCACACGACGACCGGGCGGCGCGGCAGGCCGCCCTGGTTGAGCAGGGTGAGCGGCTGCTCCTTGAGCGACAGGACGACGTCGGCGCCGGCGAGGGCGCGGGCCGCGTCGGCCAGCTCGGGTCCGGTGAAGCCGGTACTGACCTGCCCCTCACCACCGCCGAAACTACGCCCGAGGGTGGAGACGCCGACCCCGGCCGCGGTCAGCTGTTGATAGCAGGCATCGTTCTCCATGGCCTGCCGGGTCGCTTCCCGATGGACTTCGCCGTGGATGCTCAGCACCGAATGATGCTGGCCGCCCTCCACCAGTCCCAGAACGACGTCGCTGTGGACGATTCGGGCTCCTCCGGAGAAGAAGCCCTCGTAGACCGACAGCACGTGCAGTTCGTGTCTAGCGCGCACACGACCACCCGCCTTGCGTATGAATCGAGCCATCCCCGTGAACAGCGGGTTAGCCGTTATGAGGCGGCACGGAGATTTCGCATGAATGAACTCGGCGTCTCGTGTCTGAGTCCGGTTGGTTATCCCAGGGTCAATTGGTGGCGAGGCGGGCGCGGACGGTCTTGCCGACGTCGTCCCGCGGAAACCGGTCAAGTGACTCGGACACCCCGGAAACGACCAGAAGCCCGCGCCCGCTCTCCCCACCGGGGTCCTGCTTCACCACGGGAAACTCCAGCACCGGCTCCGACACATCGATCGTCAGCACGGATTCCTTTTCTTCGTCTACGGCGACCCGCGGCCAGACCTCGTGCCCGGGGAGCCGCCCGTGCCGTACCGCGTTGGCGACGAGCTCGGAGGCGACGGGGTCATGGGGTAGCTCATGGACCAGTCGGGGGTGGGCATGGGGGTCCTTTCGGGAGGGGGTGCCCAACCACGGTGACGGGGTTGCCGGTTGACCTGCAATCGAAACCCGCTCGAATATTCAACGGGGACGAAAGTGGACCATGCCGAGTTCTGCACAACCGACTGCACGCGCTGCACGCGGGATGCAAGACTCGGCGACCGCGGTGGCGGGCTCACCCGCAAGCAGGCCATCCAGGGAACGCGTATCTCGGAAGCCGCCCTGCAACGGATCGAGACCGGCTCCCTCAACTTCCGAAACGTGGGAGATCTCCGCAAACTGCTGACTCGGTACGGCGTGGCCGACGAAGCGGTCGTCGAGTCCCTGATCAACCTCAACCGGGAGTCGGCGACGCAGGACTGGCTGACCCAGTTCCGGGGCATCATGCCCGCCGGAATGCCTGGCTTCGTCGGGCTCGAACCCGAAGCGCGAGGCATGCGGGCGTACCACCCGACACTGGTGTACGGCCTGCTCCAGACGCAGCGCTACGCACAGGCGCTACTTGAACTGCACAAGCCCGTCGAGGAAACCACCTCGGAGTTCATCCGCAGTAGCGTGGAGCTGCGGATGAAGCGCCAGGAGGTGCTCACCCGGGAGGATCCGGTCAGGCTTCGCGTCATCCTCGGCGAGGCCGCCGTACGGTATCCAGTGGGCGGCGCCGATGTGATGCACGAGCAACTCGAAAGACTGGTGACGCTGAATTCCTGGGACCACATCACCATCCAGGTGCTGCCGTTCCGGACGGGCTACCGCTCCGCGCACGACTTCGCGATCCTCGAATTCGGCGATCAACTCCCGGCGAGAGTCCAGGTCGACAACGCCTGGGGAGCCCTCTCCACGTCCGACAAACCCCGTGAAGTGGACCGGTTTGCACGCCGGTTCGACTCCATGGTGGCTTCAGCGTTGCCCCCCGAGGACACAGCCGATTTCCTGCACCGACTGACACGAGAGCTGTAGGCCCATGCCCATTGTCCCCACCCCCACCGCCATCGCGATCCGCGACTCCAAGAACCCCACCGGCCCCGCACTGCTCCTCCCCGCAACGGCCTGGGAGCCGTTCGTCTCCCGCCTCCGCGAGGCGGACTCACACGGCTGACGAACGTCTTGGCCAGCCAGTTGCGCAAGAGGAGAGTGGATACGGAGTCGCCTCCCCCAGAGGCCCCCCTCCCCAGAAGCGTGACACTTCGACGCCAAGCGTCACATTTTCCGCGCCACCCTGCCGGACTGCCGAACGACCCCGCGAGCCGCTCGACTTTCGAACCCACCAGAACGAGAGCAGCAGGCCCATGCCGACACACCCGACCACCCTCGAACTCGCCCCGGAATACGCCTGGTTCAAATCCTCGTACAGCGGCACGAGCACGAACTGCATCGAAGCAGCCCACCTCACCCTCACCGCCATCGCGATCCGCGACTCCAAGAACCCCACCGGCCCCGCACTGCTCCTCCCCACGACCGCCTGGGCACCTTTCCTCTCCCACCTCCGCGAGACGGGCTCACGCGACTGACGAACGCCCGCCCTGCGCGGTGAAGACGAAGGCTGACGTATCACCGTCCAGATCAATGGTCAGCGAAGCGTCCAGCGCCTTGGCCAGTCGGGTGAGCAGGGGCAGGGTGGGGACGGAGTCGCCGCCCTCGATGTTGGAGATCTGTGGCTGGGTCATCCCCGCCCTGCGAGCCAACTCGGCCTGTGACAGGTTGAGTTCGGTCCGCCGGGTCTTCCACTGGGAGTGGTTCACGACTACTCCGCCTCGCCGTTTCCATCCATGAAAAATCGCAGCTCCCGCACTTTGTCACCGAGGTGCCGCGAGTACGGGCTCGATCTCGATCTCGATCCGTCAGAGGTCGCTCAGGGCGAGCACGCCTCGACGCTCCCCATCCGCAAACCACCGGTCAGGCGGCCGTGCGCTCCTCAGGCGTCCGGCGCCGCAGTGCGGCCCGCTGGATCGCCGGTGGGGCGTACGCCATGTCGAGCGTGCCGACGTCCGTGCCGGGCGGGACCAACTCGTCGATCTGGTCGAGGAGTTCGTCGGGCAGGACCGTCTCCGCGCCGGCCAGCAGGTCGTCCAGGTGGGCCATCGTGCGGGGGCCGATGATCGCCGAGGTGACACCCGGGTGGGCGATCGCGAAGGCCATCGCCAGGTGGGTCAGCGGCAACCCCGCCTTCTCGGCGAGGGCGATGAGTTGTTCGACCGTGGCCAGGCGGCGTTCGTCGCTGAGGTGTTTGAAGCCGAAGGCCGAGCGGTGGGTGTCCGCCTGGCCGTTCTTGCGGTAGCGGCCGGTCAGGAGGCCGCCCGCCAGGGGGCTGTAGACCAGCGTGCCCATGCCGTAGCGCTCGCAGACGGGGAGGACCTCTCGTTCGATGGCCCTGTTCAGGATCGAGTACGTCGGCTGCTCCGTGCGGAAGCGGGTCAGGCCGCGTCGCTCCGCCACCCACTGCGCCTCGACGATGTCCGAGGCCGGGAAGGAGGATGCGCCGACCGCCCGCACCTTGCCCGCGCGCACCAGGTCGGTGAGGGCGGAGAGCGTTTCCTCCACGTCCGTGTCCGGGTCGGGGCGGTGGATCTGGAACAGGTCGACATGGTCGGTGCCCAGGCGGCGCAGGGAGTTCTCCAGTGCGCGCACCAGCCAACGCCTTGAATTTCCGCGCTCGTTGGGGTCGTCGCCCATCGGGAGGTGTGCCTTCGTGGCCAGTACGACGTTGTCGCGGCGGCCCTTCAACGCCTTGCCGACGATCTCCTCGGACTCGCCGCGCGAGTAGGCGTCGGCGGTGTCGACGAAGTTGATGCCCGCGTCCAGCGCCCTGTGGATGATCCGGACGGAGTCGTCGTGGTCGGGGTTGCCGATCGCGCCGAACATCATCGTGCCCAGGCAGTAGGGGCTGACCTTGATACCGGTGCGGCCCAGTGTGCGGTAGCGCATGGCTCTCCTCGGGAAGACAGGAAACAGGCAAACGGAACAGCGTTCCGGAACACCATACGGAACGCCGTTCCGCTTACGCAAGCCAAACCCGCCGAGCCCGCTAAGCCCGCTAAGCCCTACTTACCGCAGAACTCCCCCACCACCACCGCCCCCGCATCCCCCGACCAATCCCCGTTGAAGTTGAACGCCAGCGAGTGGCGGCCGTCCGGCGTCGCCACCACCGCCGACGACGAGCCGTGGATACCGCCGTCGTGGCCCCAGAGATGGACACCGCAGGGCAGCTTGATGTCGGAGATGCCGAGGCCGTAACGCGTGGTCGGGCTGTCGCCCGCCGGGACCGTCGTCTGCATCTCCTTGAGCTGCTTCGCCGGGAGGAGCCTTCCGCCCAGCAACGCGCCGTAGAAGCGGTCCAGGTCGGCGGAGTCGGAGATCATCTCGCCCGCCGAGGAGCCGATGGACGGGTTCAGCTTCGTGACGTCGTACGTCGGGCCCGTCGTCTCCTCCGCCAGCTTGCTGTAGGCGCGGCTGCTCGGGCTCGGCACCGTCACCTTCGTGCCGGGGAGTGAAGTCGCCCTCAGGTGCAGGGGGTTGATGATGCGGTCACGGATCTCCGTCGCGTACGAGCGGCCGGTGACCTTCTGGATGACCATCCCGGCGAGCACGTAGTTCGTGTTGGAGTAGTGCCACGACGTGCCCGGCGCGAAGTCCGGCTTGTGGGACATGGCGATCGCCACCAGGTCGGCCGGGGTCTTCGTGTCGTAACGGTGCTGGAAGAAGCCGTCCTTGGTGAAGTACACGCGGTCGAAGTCGTCGTCCTCCGTGTAGTTGAAGATGCCGCTGGTGTGGTTCAGGAGCTGGCGGACAGTGATGTGCGCGCCGTCGTTGCCCTTGCCTTGGACCACGCCCGGCAGCCACTTCTCCACCGTGTCGTCCAGCGACAGGCGGCCCTCCGCCTCCAGTTGGAGCAGCACCGTCGACACGAAGGCCTTGGTGATGCTGCCGATCCGGTAGCGGTCGTCGGCCGAACGCGGCGCCCCCGTACGGAGGTTGCCGACTCCCGCCGTCGCCGACCAGGTGGTGCCGCCGTCCCGCACGGTGGCGGTCACGCCGGGTACGCCGTCCCGCACGGCCGCCTGGAGCGCCTCCCGCGTCGCCGCGTGGTCCTTCCCGGCCTTCCCTGCGGGCTCCGCCGCCAGCGCGGGTCCCGTCAGTGCGACCGACAGCGCCACCGCCGTCGCGGCCATGAGTGCCGTACGAACTGCCATGTCTTCCCCCTCTGTTGAGCCCGGTCCGGCTCAGTTCAGCTCGGTCGGGGGGAGTGACACAGACGCCCGATGCGAAGGTTGCTCCGCTGTGCGGCAGTTGAGTGAGTTTCGGCCGTTCTCTGAAGGGCTCAGCTCTTCTTGAGGATCAGCTCGGTGTTGCGGTCCTTCGCGTCGCCGCCCAGGACCGCGCTGGATCCCGGTGCGTTGTACGACAGTTCGCGGTAGAGGGCCGCGAGGCCGGTCTGGGTGAGGTCGGAGAAGTCGGTGCGGTGCGGGGCCGCGGACTCGATGAGCGTGGTGAAGAGGGACAGCGTGCCGTCCTTGTTGTCCACCAGCTCGATGACGCGGGCGAGTTGGGGGTAGTCGACGTGCGAGGCGGTGGAGATCTCCCAGAAGCTGCGGCCGTCGGGCGCCGAGTGCGGGGTGATGACGTTGCGGTGGATGTGGCCGTTGACCCAGGCCAGCACGTTCGGGTGGCTGCCGAGGAGCGCGACGACCGCGTTGCCCTCGTAACGGCGCTCCGTGGGGTGCGCCGGGTCGGGGCGGGTGTTGTCCATCGTCTTGCTGGTGTGGTGGCTGAAGATCACCGCGTACGAGTCCTTGTTGTCGCGCAGCGTCTTGTCCAGCCACCTCAACTGCGTTGCCCCGATGGACCCTTCGTAGTGGCCGCCCGCGTCCGTGGTGTCGAGGCTGATGCCGATCACGTCGTCGGCGATACGGAACGCGTAGTACTGCGTGCCCGCGTCGACGTTCGCGGAGGAGTAGCCGTGGCCGACCGGGCCGAGGCCCTGGTAGGCCGGGTCGAGGTGGGCCTTGAGGTACTCGGCGGAGGTGTACGGGGCGCGCTTCTCGTCCGGCGTGATCGAACGCGCGGAGCGGGCGTGCGCCTTGAGGAAGTCGCGGTAGCCGGAACCCTTGGGGTCCTTGGCGTCCCGGATCGAGTTCTGGAGCTTCTTCGCCTCGGCGGCCGTCGCGGTCATCAACTTCTTGCCGCCGATGGCGAGTTCGGTGAGGTACGGGTCCGCGTGCGAGCCGAAGCAGCCGAGCGGGAGCGCGTCGTGGTTGCCGACCGTCGAGTACCAGGGCAGGTTGAGGCCGGGGCTGCGGACCTCGCGGATCGCGGCGGCCAGGAAGCCCTGGAGGTGCGGGAAGCCGACCAGCTTGTCGCCGTCGCGCAGCGTGGAGTCGGGCTGCCAGTACAGCTTGAGGCCGCTGTTCTGGACGCCCTCGTAGTGGCGCGGGTCACCGGTGTTGGGGGTGAACCGGCCGCCGCTCATGATCTTCATGAACCATTCCAGCTCGGACTTGGCGTTGTTGTCCGTGTTGTCGCCGGTGGTCATCACGAAGTGCAGCGGGGAGCCGGTCACCGGGGCGCCGCGCAGCGCGTTGACCCGCTCGACCAGCGAGATCCCGCCCTGCACGGTCAGCGCCTCGTGCGGGCGCCAGGCGTGCTTGTCGGTCGAGCGCAGGTACTCCAGGCGCAGCGGATGCTGGCTGTCCATCAGGTGCAGGTCGGTGAACTGCACGAACGACGCGAGTGCCGTACGGCGGCCCGCGCGCCCGGACTTGGCGGCGGCGAGGTCGGCGCGCACGACGCGCTTCCAGCCGGCGCCGTCGCCGAGGCGGCGGTAGCCGGAGTGGGTGCGCGGGGCGGCGACCGTGGCGAGGGTGGTGCCCTTGGTGTACGGGGCCAGGGGTGCGGCCGGTGCCACGCGGGAGTGCGCCACGGGCGCCTCGGCGGCAGCATTGGTGCCCTCGACGCCAGTGGTTGCGGCCTGGCTGTCGGTGGGCCGTAGGGCGTAACCCACGCCCGCGGAGACGGACACGGCCGCGGTGGCGGCGAGGACGGTACGGCGGTTGACCCCCAGCACGGAGCTGGCGACAGAGCGTGTGCGCGACATGGCGCGATCTCCCCGAGTACGAACTGCGTCGGCAGTGGTCGCGGGTGTTCGCGTCGACCGGTTCTCGATCGCGGTCGCGAACTTCCCGCTCGTACTGGATGCTTGGCATCGGGGATGACCTGCGCGTAAACGAGACGGCAACGTGTAGCGCCGATCACCGTACGTGGATCTTGGCGCCCCCTGTGCGTTCGTGAACGCTCGTCGAGCCGCCGGGAGGCGGCTACTCAGCGTTCATCTGCCGGGGTACTGAAGCTATTCCGGGACCCGTTCGACCCGTCCTACGGCGGGCCGCTCGCGCCACAGCCGCAGCGCGACGTCGATCAACGAGACGCGGCGCAGGCCCGACACGTCGTCCAGCGGGTGCCAGGCGGCCATGTCGGTGGAGCCGCCGATCTCGTCGCGCAGCTCGCCTCCAGTGATCCGGGCCTCGTACACGAGCCGGAGGCCGTGGTGGTCGACCTTGCGTCGGTAGCTCCACGGGATGACGTGGTGGAGGGAGTCCATGCCGAGGAATCCGGTGACCTCGATGTGGTAGCCGGTCTCCTCCTCCAGCTCGCGTACGACCGTGTCGTTGGGGTGCTCGCCGTGGTCCATGCCGCCGCCGGGGAGGACCCACTCGTGGCCACCGCTCGGCGCTGGCGAGCGGGCTAGCAGGAGCTGTCCGTCGCGGACGCAGATGGCGTAGGCGGCGACCCTCAGTTTCTTGCGCACGTTGGTGAAGCTAGGCGCTTCGGTGGGGGTGGTGCAATGTGGATTTTTTCGGCTTGCGCGCCGTTGTGGCTGGTCGCGCAGTTCCCCGCGCCCCTGACGGGGCGCTCAGCGCGCCGGGGTTGGGTTGGCAGGTGAGTATTCGGGAGGCGACCAGCGCAGGGGGAGCGCCCCCGGAGTTTCTACAGCCTCTGTGAGGGTGAAACGGACCCTGCGCTCCCCGTCCTCCCCGAACTCCGTTCTTGCCTCGCCGGTTAGTTGGAGGGTCGTGCCCGTGGTCCAGTCGAGGAAGAGGAGGCCTGCGCGGGGGTCGGTCAGGAGGTTGCCCAGGCTCAGGAACATGGCGTTGCCCGGGTAGTCCGGCCAGGTCAGTTCGTGGGGTGAAACCGCTTGTACGAAGCCGGGGTTGCCGCCCCGGTGGCTGGCGTCGGCGCCGTGCTCGTGGACGGTGGCGAGGAAGAAGGTGTCGGCCGCCGCGATGAACTCGGCCTGGGTGGAGGTCAGTTCACTGCCGTGGCGGGCGGGTGCCGGCTCGCGGTCCGCGACCGTCTCGTACGACCCTCTGCGCTGGATGTACTTGGGGCAGTTGGAGAACACCCGCTCCGCTTCGATCGCGAATCCCCTTGTCGTGGTGCGGAGTTGGCCGTCGACTCGCATACGGCGGCGGGTGCGGGGGTCGAGGGCGATCGTGCCGACCGGGAGGTTCCGTGCGGTGGTGAGGGCCGGGGTGAGGGGGTCGGGTGGGCGCGGGGCGCCGGTGACCGAGATCTGGTGGGGGCCCGTCGCCCGTACGAAACCGGGTGGGCCGGTGAGGGGGGAGGCCCAGACCCGGTTCGTCGTCGGGTCGGCGGCGCCGAGGATCAGGAGGGGCTGGAGTTCGAGGAAGGCGGCGGCCACGGGTTTGATGCCCTGGCCGATGATCTGGCCGACGTGGTCGGCGATGTCCCGGACCCCTGCCCGGTCCTGCACGGCACGGGATCCGGCGTGGTAGGTCTGCATGGCGGCCATGGCTAGAAGAAGCCGCAGGTCGGGGCTTCGGTGTGCGGGGCGGGGGCGTGTTCGGCGCCGGTCGGCACGGAGATCTCCAGGCGGGTGCCGTCCGGGTCGTGGAAGAAGATGCCGCCGGAGGCCGCGCCCTCGCGGTGGGCGACCACGCCCTCGTACGCGAAGTCGGCGCCGTAGGCCTTGAGTGCCGCCTCGTAGCGCTCGACCTGCTCGATGGAGTCGGCCGTGAACGCGAGGTGGTGCAGGCCGGCGCGGTCGCCGCCGTACGGGCCGCGCGCCTGCTGCCAGAGGGTGAGGACGGGGTGGTCGCCGCCGTCGCCGAGGAACGCGTACCGGTGGTCGTCGTCCTCCTTGCCCTCGGCGAGTACCGCGAAGCCGAGGACGTCCCGGTAGAAGGCGAGCGAGCGGTCGAGGTCGGTGACGTTCAGGCCGACGTGGCCGGGGTGCAGGGTCATGAAAGGCTCTCCTCTGATCTAACCGTTATAGATGACGTTAGTGGTTAGAATCGAGAGGGTCAACCGGTCACGTACTCTTGACCGGTTAGATCAGAAGGGACACCTCCGTGACCACGACCCCCGACCCCCGCCCGCTCATCGGCGAACCGCTCGCCCTCGATCTGCTCAACACGCGGTGGATGCGGGACGGGGCCGTGCGGGATCTGCTCTCCGGCCCCCGCGGGCTCGCCGTATGGCTCGACTCGGCCGGGTTCGGCGAGCGGTTCGAGGCGAATCCGATCACCCTGCTGTACACGAAGATCGCGCGCGACGCGCTCCACGCGGTGGTGGACGGCTCGCTCGCGCACGGCGCGGAGGACCTCGACCTCGTGCTCGACCAGGGACGGATCCGGGCCACGCTCACCGCCGAAGGCCCCGGCGAGATCCCCGAGTTCGACGACCCCCGGTGGGGTCCCGGCTGGCTCGCCGCCCGCAACTACCTGGAGTTGCTCGCCGCCGCCCCCGACCGCATCCGCCGCTGCGCCCACGAGGCGTGCGTCCTGCACTTCTACGACACGTCGAGGAACGGCACCCGGCGCTGGTGCTCGATGGCGGCCTGCGGCAACCGCGCGAAGGCGTCCCGCCACTACACGCGCGTCAAGGAGTCCTGAACCCCCTGCCGGACAGGGGGTTTTCCCCATACATCCATATCGATTCGGTCAACACTTCCCAAACAACTGTTCCTTGGGTAAAGCTGTGCGCTCGTCCGGCACTGGATTCTTCACCTACAAGGGATGCCGATGACCCTCAACCCCAAGAGACGTGTGGCCCGAATATCCGTGGCCGCCGGTCTCGTCGCCGCGCTCTCCGCGGCCGGGCCGATACCCATGGCCTTCTCCGCCGACGCCCCGTCCACCACCGCGCCCGCGGACGGGACCGTCAAGTCCGCCGCCGCCAAGCTCGGTTCGGACGACGCCGACCTGCTCGCCACGGCCAAGGCCGACGGCGACAAGAACGTCACGATGATGATCGCGACCGCTCCGGGCCAGACCGAGCAGGTCGCCGACCAGCTGGACGCGGTCAAGGGCGGCTCGGTGGGCCGTACTTACGACAAGCTCGGCTACGTCCGCGCCACCGTCCCGACGGGCAGGGCCGACTCGGCCATCGCCGCCGCCGCGAAGCTGTCCTCCGTGCAGGCGATCGACCTGCGCCAGGAGATCGCGCTCGACGACCCGACCCCGAGCGCGGACACCGCGAAGGGCGCCGCGAAGGCGACGAAGACCGTCACCTACTCCGGGCCGAGCAAGTCCACCCCCGCGGAGAACCCGTACAACCCGTCCTTCGAGACGGGCGCCGTCGACTTCGTGAAGAAGAACCCGAAGGCGGACGGCCGCGGCATCACCATCGGCATCCTCGACTCCGGCGTCGACCTCGGCCACCCGGCGCTCCAGAAGACCACCACCGGCGAGCGCAAGATCGTCGACTGGGTCACCTCGACCGACCCGATCGCCGACGGCGACCAGACCTGGCGCCCGATGGTGACGGCCGTGTCCGGCCCGACCTTCACCTACGGCGGCTCGACCTGGACGGCGCCTGCGGGGTCGTACGAGATCAGCACGTTCAAGGAGTCGTACACCGCCGGCGGTGACGCGAAGGGCGACGCGAACCGGGACGGTGACACCACCGACTCGTGGGGCGTGCTCTACGACCCGGCGGCCGGCACGGTGACGGTCGACCTGAACAACAACCAGAACTTCAGCGACGACACCCCGATGAAGCCGTACAAGGACGGGTACCAGATCGGCTACTTCGGTACCGACAACCCGGCGACGGACGTCGTCGAGCGGCAGCCGTTCGTCGTGCAGATCAGCAAGGACGTACCCATGGACCCGTACGGCGGGTCCTGGGTCGGCAAGACCGCCGACTTCGTCAACATCGGTGTCATCGAGTCCGAGCACGGCACGCACGTCGCCGGTATCACCGCGGCCAACGGCCTGTTCGGCGGCAAGATGAACGGTGCGGCGCCGGGCGCGAAGATCGTGTCGTCCCGTGCCTGCACCTGGACCGGCGGCTGCACCAACGTGGCGCTCACCGAGGGCATGATCGACCTCGTCGCCAACCGCGGTGTCGACATCGTCAACATGTCGATCGGCGGTCTGCCCGCGCTGAACGACGGCAACAACGCGCGCGCCGAGCTGTACACGCGGCTCATCGACACCTACGGCGTGCAGCTCGTGATCTCGGCCGGCAACTCCGGTCCGGGCGCCAACACGATCGGCGACCCCGGCCTGGCCGACAAGGTGATCTCGGTCGGCGCGGCCATCTCCAAGGAGACCTGGGCCGCCAACTACGGCTCCCAGGTGGAGAAGAAGTACCAGCTGCTGCCGTTCTCCTCGCGCGGCCCGCGTGAGGACGGCGGCTTCACGCCGACGCTCGTCGCGCCCGGTGCCGCGATCAACTCCACCCAGACCTGGCTGCCGGGCTCCCCGGTCGCCGAGGCGGGCTACACCCTGCCGGCCGGCTACTCGATGCTCCAGGGCACCTCGATGGCCTCCCCGCAGGCCGCGGGCGCCTCGGCGCTGCTGCTGAGCGCCGCCAAGCAGAAGCACATCGCGCTCACCCCGGCCACGCTGCGCACCGCGCTGACGTCAACGGCCCACCACATCACGGGTGTTCAGGCCTACGAGGAGGGCGCGGGCCGCATCGACATCGTGGACGCGTGGCAGTCCATCAGGGACAAGGCCACCGCCCACGAGTACACGGTGAAGGCCCCGGTCGACACCGCGATCGACTTCGCGCTGAAGACCCCGGGCTTCGGCACCGGTCTCTACGACCGCGAGGGCGGCCTCAAGGCCGGCGCGAAGAAGACGTACGACGTCGTCATCACCCGAACCACGGGCAGCGACAAGGCCGTTCGGCACGAGCTGCGCTTCGCGAACAACGCCGGTGGCACCTTCCGCATCGTCGGCGCGGACGCGGTCAGGCTCCCGCTGAACCAGCCGGTCACCGTCAAGGTGCAGGCGGCGCCGAAGAGTTCGGGCATCAAGAGCGCGATCCTGGAGGTCGACGACCCGAGGACCGAGGGCGTCGACAAGCAGATCCTGACGACGGTCGTGGTCTCCACCCCCGTCAACTACACCTTCTCCAAGTCGAGTTCGGTGCAGCGCAACAGCACGCAGTCGTACTTCGTGACCGTCCCCGAGGGCGCCAAGGCCCTTGAGGTCGCGATCGGCGGGCTGAAGGACAAGAGCCAGACGCGGTTCATCTCGATCCACCCGTACGGCGTTCCGGTCGAGGACACCGGCACCCCGTACTGCTACAACAACTACCTCGACGGCAACGGCTGCAAGCCCGACGTGCGGTCGTACGCCGACCCGCAGGCCGGTGTCTGGGAGATCGAGGTCGAGGCGCGCCGCACCTCGCCGCTGCTCGACAACCCGTACAAGCTGGACGCCACCGTCCTCGGCGCGGCCTTCGACCCGGAGACCGTGACCGTGCCCGAGGCCAAGGTCGGCGTTCCGGCCACCGCCTCGTGGAAGGTGACCAACAACTACGCGGCCCTGAACGGCACGTTGAAGGGCGGCCCGCTCGGTTCCTCGCTGACCGCGCGGCCCACCATCACCGAGGGCGTCACCCAGACCACCACGGTCGACGTGCCCGCCGGCGCCACCTCCCTGGACGTCGCCATCGGCAACGTCTCGGACACGGCGGCGGACCTGGACCTGACGGTCAAGAACGCCGCCGGGACGGTCGTCGGCCAGTCCGCGGACGGCGACTCGGAGGAGGCGGTCTCGATCGCCAACCCGGCCGCCGGGACGTACACCGTCGAGGTCGCGGGCTACTCGGTGCCGTCCGGCTCGACCGCGTACGACTACCGGGACGTGTTCTTCTCCCCGGCGCTCGGCACGGTCTCCGTCGACGGTTCGGCGCCGGTGAAGCTCGCCACGGGTGCCTCGGCGACGGTCTCCGGCAGTGTCACGGCCCTGGCCCCCGCCCCGGCGGGACGTGAGTTCTTCGGCCAGGTCCAGCTGGTCAACGCGCGCGGCACGGTCGCGGGCCTGGGCAGCGTGAAGATCGAGAAGGTCACGTCGTAGCACGACGTAGCACGACGTAGCACGACGTACTACAGACGGGGCGGGCGTCCGTGCGGGCGCCCGCCCTTCTCGTTGTCAGCCGGTCGGGCAGGTGGCCGTCCCGGTGTGGGTCAGGGCGTCGAGGATCGTGGCGCGGTCCGCGGCGACGGCGGCGCCGACCACCCAGAGGTTCGCCGTGGCCGCACCCTTCGGGACGCCGACCAGCACATGCTGGCCCTGGCGCGGTGCCGGGTTCGCCCCGGCGGGCAGGACGACCGTAACGTCGGACGGGCCGTGCGCGGGCCGGTAGGAGCGGGTGACGGCGACCGTGATCCGTTTGCGCGGGTCGGAACCCGGCTGCACGCCCGTCACGGTTCCCTCGACGAGGAGGCTGGAGCAGGCCACGTACAACTCCGGGTCGGACAGCGGGCCCTGGGCCTTGGAGCCCTCGCCTGCGCCGCCCACCGCCTTCGAGTCCGCTTTGCTGCTCGACGCGCCGTACACAGTGCCGTTGTGCGCGACCAGCCAGGAGAGCCCGGTGATCATCCCCGCCACCACCGCCAGCGCGAGCGTGCCGTAGGCGAGGACGCGCAGCACCGGACGGCGTCGGCGGGCGGGAAACCGCAGTGTGCTCACGGGCTCGGGTTCCGGTCGCGGCGGCGGGGCGGAGAGCGCCTCCCCGATGAGCCCCAACTGCTCCCGCAGCAGCGCCACATCGGCCGTCGCGGACCGGTGCTCGGCCATGAAACCGGCGTCCGCGCGGGCCGACTCCGGCACCGGCTCGCCCGTGATCGCGGCCATCAGCGCGTCCACGCCGTCGTATTCCTCTTCCTCGTTCTGCGTGGCCACGTCACACCACCTCGTCCTCGTGCAGCCGGTCGCGCAGCGCGCGGACCGCCGTGTGCAGCCTGCTCTTGACCGTGCCCTCCGGGATGCCCAGCTCGTGCGCTATGGAACGCACCGGCAGGTCGGCGAAGAAGCGGAGGACGAGGACCTGGCGCTGCTGGTCGGGCAGCTCGTCCAGGCCCTGCGCCACCGCCATGGACAGGACGCTCGTGTCCTCGCCGGAGGGGTGCTCCAGCTGGCGCAGGGAGGCCAGCCGCTCCCCCACCCGCTCCTGGCGGCGCTTGGATCGGTGCCAGTCCATGGCGAAGTTCGAGGCGACGACCGCCGCCCACGCCGAGACGTCGCGCGGTGCCTCGTCGCCCTTCGCCGCCCGCTCCAGCAACCGCAGCCGTACCTGCTGGACGCCGTCCGGCAGATCCGCCTGCGGCACCCCGCCGAGCGCGAGCACCGCCCGCACCCGCCGCTCCTGGGCCGCGTCCAGAGGATCGTCACCCTCCCGGACCCGGCGGGCCATTCTGCGCAGCACAAGCCACCCCCTTCCCGCGTTTCCTCTACGACGCCGCAGCGCACGGAAACGTTCGGAGACGTAGGTCACACCGGCAAGGGCCGTGTCCCATTCCTCGGGCATGCGGGGCAAAGAATTGGACAGGTGGACCTGGGTCGGCCGCATGATGGAAACGCCGCAGATGTACAGGAACAGGTGAAGGAGTCGCTGTGAGGGTCGGAATCGTCGGAGCCACCGGTCAGGTCGGCACGGTCATGCGCGGGATCCTCGTCGAGCGGAACTTTCCGACGACGGAGCTGCGTCTGTTCGCCTCGGCCCGTTCGGCGGGGACGGTCCTCGACGGTGTGACGGTGGAGGACGCGGCCACCGCGGACTACTCCGGGCTCGACATCGTGCTGTTCTCGGCGGGCGGCGCGACCTCCAAGGCCCTGGCCGAGAAGGTCGCCTCGCAGGGCGCGGTCGTCATCGACAACTCCTCCGCCTGGCGCAAGGACCCGCAGGTCCCGCTGGTCGTCTCCGAGGTCAACCCGCACGCGATCGTGGACCGCCCCAAGGGCATCATCGCCAACCCGAACTGCACGACGATGGCCGCGATGCCGGTCCTGAAGCCGCTGCACGCGGAGGCGGGGCTTGAGGCGCTGGTCGTCGCCACGTACCAGGCGGTGTCCGGTTCCGGTGTGGCCGGTGTGGCCGAGCTGCACGGCCAGGCGCTGAAGGTCGTCGCCGACGCGGACAAGCTCACGCACGACGGCTCGGCGGTCGACTTCCCCGAGCCGCAGGTCTACAAGCGGCCCATCGCGTTCAACGTGGTGCCCCTCGCGGGTTCGATCGTCGACGACGGGCTGCACGAGACCGACGAGGAGCAGAAGCTCCGCAACGAGTCCCGCAAGATCCTGGAGATCCCGGAACTGAAGGTCTCCGGCACGTGTGTCCGGGTCCCGGTCTTCTCGGGCCACTCGCTCCAGGTCAACGCCCGTTTCGCCCGCCCCCTCTCCGTGGAGCGCGCGACGGAACTCCTCGGCGGCGCCCCGGGCGTGGCCCTCTCCGACATCCCGACCCCCCTCCAGGCGGCCGGCCAGGACCCGTCCTACGTCGGCCGCATCCGCGCGGACGAGACGGTCGACCACGGCCTCGCCCTGTTCATCTCGAACGACAACCTCCGCAAGGGCGCCGCGCTGAACGCGGTGCAGATCGCGGAACTGGTGGCGGCGGAGCTGCGGGGCTGACGGGGCTTTTTCTCGCCCCCGCCGCCCCTACCCGTCCCGTCCTTCTGGGGCTCCGCCCCTTCGACCCCGCCTCGGGGGCCAGCCCCCGGACCCCCGCTCCTCAAACGCCGGAGGGGCTGAGTTGAGGCCGCTGCACCTCGTAGTAGTAACAGCCGTACTCGACGGCCCGGACGTGGACGACAACCACGGCCGGGTCGTCGAAGGCCCTGCGGAAGGCCTCGTCGTCCAGGGTGTCCACCAACTCGCCCCCGAGAATGTGGCCCTCGGCCGAGTAGCGGCGGATCACCCGGTGCGCCTCCGCGAGCGGGTACCCGGATCCCGCCGCAGGCCCCCCGCACTCCTCCGCGTGGATGAACACCGGTCCCTGCTCGTCGTACGCCCCCGCCTCCGCCGCCCAGCGCCGCAGCGGGGCGTAGGAGACCAGGGCGATCCGCTCACCGCGCTCGCTGCGGCGCAGGCAGCAGCGGAGCGGAGCGTCTCCCTCCTCATCGAGTGCGGGAACCATTCCGCGCCCCGCATCGTCAGCAGAGCGCAGCTCCTTCAGAACCGTGGGGTCGATGGGTCGTGCCGTGTACGTCGTCATGACTCCAGGCTCGCGCTCGTCCGCCCCGCTCACCGGCGGGATACGGACATCGCGTTCGGGTCAGGTCCCGTGGAAGGATGGCGCAACCCACACATAACGAGGAGATGACCGCGTGCCTGGCACAAACCTGACTCGCGAAGAGGCGCAGCAGCGGGCGACGCTGCTCACCGTTGACTCGTACGAGATCGATCTCGACCTCTCCGGCGCGCAGGAGGGCGGGACCTACAGGTCCGCGACGACGGTGCGCTTCGATGTGACGGAGGGTGGCGCCGAGTCCTTCATCGACCTGATCGCCCCGGCCGTCCACGAGGTGACGCTGAACGGCGACCCGCTCGACCCCGACGAGGTCTTCAAGGACTCGCGGATCGCGCTGGCCGGGCTGCTGGCGGGGCCGAACGTCCTGCGGGTCGTCGCGGACTGCGCGTACACCAACACCGGTGAGGGACTGCACCGGTTCGTCGACCCCGTCGACCAACAGGCCTACCTCTACACCCAGTTCGAGGTCCCGGACGCGCGCCGCGTGTTCGCCAGCTTCGAGCAGCCGGACCTGAAGGCCACCTTCCAGTTCACCGTGAAGGCGCCGACCGGCTGGACCGTCGTCTCCAACTCCCCGACGCCCGAACCCCGGGACGACACCTGGGTGTTCGAGCCGACGCCCCGTATCTCGACGTACATCACGGCGCTCGTCGTCGGGCCGTACCACTCCGTCCACAGCGTGTACGAGAAGGACGGGCAGTCCGTCCCGCTCGGCATCTACTGCCGGCCCTCGCTCGCCGAATACCTCGACTCCGACGCCATCTTCGAGGTGACACGGCAGGGCTTCGAGTGGTTCCAGGAGAAGTTCGACTACGCCTACCCGTTCAAGAAGTACGACCAGTTGTTCGTCCCGGAGTTCAACGCGGGCGCGATGGAGAACGCGGGCGCGGTGACCATCCGCGACCAGTACGTGTTCCGGTCGAAGGTCACGGACGCCGCGTACGAGGTGCGGGCCGCCACGATCCTGCACGAGCTGGCCCACATGTGGTTCGGCGACCTGGTCACCATGGAGTGGTGGAACGACCTGTGGCTGAACGAGTCGTTCGCCACCTACGCCGAGGCCGCCTGCCAGGCGTACGCCCCCCAGTCGCGCTGGCCGCACTCGTGGACGACCTTCGCCAACTCCATGAAGACGTGGGCCTACCGGCAGGACCAACTGCCCTCCACCCACCCGATCATGGCGGAGATCAACGACCTGGACGACGTCCTCGTCAACTTCGACGGCATCACGTACGCCAAGGGCGCGAGCGTCCTGAAGCAGCTCGTCGCGTACGTCGGCATGGACGAGTTCTTCGCGGGCGTGCAGGCGTACTTCAAGCGGCACGCGTTCGGCAACACCCGGCTCTCCGACCTCCTCGGCGCGCTGGAGGAGACCTCCGGGCGTGATCTGAAGACCTGGTCGAAGCTGTGGCTGGAGACGGCCGGCATCAACATCCTGCGCCCGGAGATCGAGACCGACGCCGACGGCGTCATCACCGCCTTCGCGATCCGCCAGCAGGCCCCGGCGCTCCCCGAGGGCGCGAAGGGCGAGCCCACGCTCCGCCCGCACCGCATCGCGGTCGGCCTGTACGAACTGGACGAGGGCACCGGCAAGTTGGTGCGCGACGAGCGCGTCGAGCTGGACGTGGACGGCGAGTTGACCGCCGTACCGCAGCTGGTCGGCAAGCGTCGTCCGGACGTGGTGCTGCTCAACGACGACGACCTGTCGTACGCGAAGGTCCGCCTGGACGAGCAGTCGCTGGCCTTCGTCACCGAGCACCTGGGCGACTTCGAGTCCTCCCTCCCCCGCGCCCTGTGCTGGGCCTCGGCCTGGGACATGACCCGCGACGCCGAACTCGCCACCCGCGACTACCTCTCCCTCGTCCTGTCGGGCGTCGGCAAGGAGTCGGACATCGGTGTCGTGCAGTCGCTCCAGCGGCAGGTGAAGCTCGCCGTCGAGCTGTACGCCGACCCGGCCGCCCGCGAGGCGCTGCTCACCCGCTGGACGGACGCCACGCTGGCGCATCTGCGTTCCGCGGAGGCCGCGAGCGACCACCAGCTGGCGTGGGCCCGCGCGTTCGCCGACACGGCCCGTACGCCGGAGCAACTGGACCTGCTGGACGCCCTGTTGGAGGGCACGCAGACCATCGAGGGTCTGGCCGTCGACACCGAGCTGCGCTGGGCGTTCGTCGAACGCCTCGCGGCCGTCGGCCGGTTCGACGAGGCGGAGATCGCCGGCGAGTACGAGCGGGACAAGACGGCCGCCGGTGAGCGCCACGCGGCGACCGCCCGTGCCGCCCGCCCGACCGCGGAGGCGAAGGCGGAGGCCTGGGCGCAGGTCGTCGAGTCCGACAAGCTCCCCAACGCCCTTCAGGAAGCGGTGATTTCGGGCTTCGTCCAGACCGACCAGCGCGAACTCCTGGCGCCGTACACGGAGAAGTACTTCGCGGCGGTCAAGGAGATCTGGGACGCCCGTTCGCACGAGATCGCCCAGCAGATCGCGATCGGCCTCTACCCGTCGATCCAGGTCTCCCAGGACACCCTGGACCGCACGGACACCTGGCTGACCACCGCCGAACCCAACGCGGCCCTGCGCCGCCTGGTCTCGGAGTCCCGTTCCGGCGTGGAGCGCGCCCTGAAGGCCCAGGCCGCGGACGCCGCCGCTTCGTAGGCGGTTCCGCTACGGCCATGAGGGCGCCCGGTGTGAAGCCGGGCGCCCTTTGCCGTCCCTTCGGCCCGGGACATCCCCTCAGCCCGGGAACATCCCGCCCGTGACATTCACGAACGTGCCGGTGATGCTCGCCGCGTGGTCCGAGGCGAGGAACACGGCGGTCGCGGTGATCTCCGCGAGGGTGGGGTTGCGGCGGGTCATGCGCAGGCTGGACAGGTGGTCCAGGATCCCCTGGATCGCCGCCTCGTTGAGGCCGGGGTTGACCTTGCCGAGCTTCTCGACCGTGAGCGTCTCGGGGATGCCCGCGGCCCAGATCCCGACCGCCCGCACCCCGCGCGGGCCCAGCTCCATCGCCAGGTTGCGCACCAGGCTGTCGGTCGCCGCGTCGGCGGGACCGGTGCCGCCCATCATCGGACTGCCGTGCGCTGAACCGCTGTTGAGGGTGAGGACGACACCGGAGCCGCGTTCGGCCATGCGGCGGGCGGCGGCGCGGGCGGTGATGAAGTTGGCGCGGATGCCGTTGATCACCGGCGCCAGGAAGTCGTCGACGGGCATGTCGGTGATCGGCAGGCCCTGGACGTCACCGCGCGAGACGAGGTTGAAGGACACGTCCAACTCCCCGACCCGGGCGAGATGTTCCTCCACGGCTGTCTCGTCCAGCGCGTCGACGACGGCCACCTCGGCGTCCTTGACACCGATGTCCTTGATGCGGGTGGCCACGGCCTCCAGCGTCTCCCGGGTGCGTCCCACGAGGTGGACGCGGGCGCCCTCGGCTGCGAAGGCGCGGGCGACGGCGCCGCCGATCGAGCCTCCGGCGCCGTAAATGACCGCGGTCCTGTCGGTGAGCAGCATGGTGAACTCCTTGTGGGTCAGGTGTCGTTCGAGTCGGCTGTACAGACGCACGCGGGGTCCACCACTCATCGGTCACAGCCGCAGGGGCAGTCCGAAGGCCGGGAAGAGGTGCGGTTCGAAGGACGTGATCTCGGCGATCCGGTCGTCGGCGTCGAAGCGCAGGACATCGAGAACTTGCGCGCGGTAGACGGTCGTTCCGGGCCGTCGGACGTAACCCCCGGCCGCGAGTTGCCCGTTGGCGCGGGCGGGGAGGTGGCGCCAATGGCCCAGGAACATGGGCGAGTTGGCGTCCAGACTCACGCTCAGGAACTCGACGAGCGCGTCACGGCCGGTGAACCAGAACGGGTTCGGCGGCATGGTGAGGGTGACGTCCTCGCTGAGCAGGGCGGCCACCTCGGACAGGTCGAGGCGTTCGGCGGCGGCCATGTACCGCTTGACCAGGGCGCGTTGACGCTCGGTGGGCCCCTCGGCCGTCCAGTCCGCACGCCGGGCGGGGAGCCGGTCGCGCAGGGTGGGGCGGGCGCGTTGCAGCGCGCTGTTGACCGAGGCCACGGTCATGTCGAGGGCCTCGCCGGTCTCGACGGCGGTCAGCCCGAGCACGTCCCGCAGCACCAACACCGCGCGCTGGCGCGGCGGGAGGTGCTGGACGGCGGCCAGGAAGACCAGTTCGAGGGTCTCGCGGGAGACGGCGGCGGCCTCCGGCTGCTCCTCGGCGGAGGCGGAGGAGGAGGGCAACTCGTCGTCGGGGTACGGCTGGAGCCAGGTGATCCGGGCGGGCGGCTCCCCGCCGCCGTGGTTCATGCCGGGCAAGGGCTCGTAGCGCTTGGGGCGGCGGGCCGTACGGCGCTGGAAGTCCAGGCAGGCGTTGGTGGCGATGCGATACAGCCAGGTGCGGGCACCGGCCTGCCCCTGAAAGGTGTCCCGGGCCCGCCAGGCCCGCAGGAACGTCTCCTGCACCAGGTCCTCGGCGTCGTCGTACGACCCGGTCATGCGGTAGCAGTGGACCTGGATCTCACGGCGGTGGGACTCGACGAGCGCGGCGAAGTCGCCTTCGTCCAGCGGGACTTCCGTAACGGCCGCACGGGTGACGGATTCCTGAGCGGTGTCGCGTGCCGTGCGGGCCACCCGTCGTAGCCGCGCGACGGACGACGACAGTTCCGTCACTCCGGAGTAGAAGACGGAGGGCGGCTGCGGCACCAGTTCCTCCACCTGCCGGCCGATCTCCTTGATCAGCCCCTCGACACCGACCTCGGCGCTCCCCCGTCGCTCCCGGTAGGCCTTCTGTCGGCAGGCGGCGGAGCAGTAGACGGAGCGGCGGCCGGTACGGCCCGTCCGTGCGGTGAGCGGCTTGCCACAACTGGGGCAGGATGCATCGGCCACGGGCGCCTCCGGCGTTGCGTCACGGCGTTCCCGCGTGACGCTACCCCCCGGACGGAAACGGCAGGGGTACGCGCCCCGAGCTGCCCGGCGATCGTCGCCCCGAACGCAAGCGCCATCCCGGCCACCTGCACGGGCGTGAGCGCCTGCCCGAGCGCCGCCCAGCCGACGACGGCCGCGGTCAGCGGGGACAGCGGGCCCAGGAGGGTGACCTGGGTGGCGGAGAGTCGGCCGATGCCGCGGAACCAGAGCCAGTACGCGACCGCCGTGTTCGCCAGCGCGAGGTAGAGGTAGCCGCCGATCGCCCGGCCGTCGAGCGCGGGCGGCGCCCCTTCGACCAGGAAGGCGACGGGGGCTATGAGCAGTCCGCCGGCGGTGAGTTGCCAGCCGGTGAGGGCGAGTGGGCCGACGCCGTCCGGGCGGCCCCACCGCTTGGTCAGCACGGTGCCGGTGGACATCGAGGCCGTGGACGCGAGGGCCGCGAGCACACCGACCGGGTCGAGCGCACCGGCCGCCTTCAGTACGACGAGACTGACGCCGAAGGCCGCGACCGCGCCGGTGAGGACGCTGCGGGCGGTGGGCCGCTGCCCCAGCAGGACCGCCGAGAGACCGACCACGAACAGCGGCCCGATCGAGCCGACCACCGACGCCATCCCGCCCGGCAGCCGGTACGCGGACAGGAACAGCAGCGGGAAGAACGCGCCGATGTTCAGCGCGCCGAGCACCGTCGCCTTCCACCACCAGGCCCCGCGCGGCAGCACCCGGGCCAGCGCGAGGAGCACGAGACCGGCGGGGAGGGCGCGCATCAGGCCGGTGAACAGGGGGCGGTCGGGCGGGAGGAACTGGGTGGTGACGGCGTAGGTGGTGCCCCAGGAGATGGGGGCGAGGGCGGTGAGGACGATGGTGGTGGAGCGGTTCATGCCATCCCCTTCGTAAGTAACTTGCCGCTAATTAGCTTAGCCGCAAGCAACTTTCCGTCAAGTCACTTCCTTGCGGACAACCCGCCGCCCCGCCGATACTCGACGCATGAGTGCACGCCCGGAGCAGCGCAAGGACCCCGTCGACGCGATCGTCGAGCAGTGGGCGGTGGTGCGGCCCGACCTCGACACCGCCGCGATGGAGGTCTTCGGGCGGATCTTCCGGCTCTCCCGGGCCATGGGCGACAGCATGGAGAAGGCGTACACGTCGTACGGCATCTCACGCGGCGAGTTCGACGTCCTCGCGACCCTGCGCCGCGCCGACGAGCCGTACACCCTCTCGCCGCGCGAGCTCTCCGCGACGCTGATGCTCACCACGGGCGGCATGACCGGCCGCCTCGACAAACTGGAACGGGCCGGTCTGCTCCGCCGCTCCCCCGACCCGCACGACCGGCGGGGGCTCCAAGTGACCCTGACGGAGAAGGGGTTGACGCTGATCGACGAAGCGGTCGGCGCCGGTCTCGCCGCCCAGACGACGGCCCTGTCCGGCCTCGACACGGAACAGGCCGACCAACTGGCCGACCTGCTCCGGCAGTTGCTGTCCTCGACCGAGCGATAGCCGCTCCTGGAAGGCCCGTTCAGCCGACATGCCGGTTCAGCCGACGTGTTCGGCGAGCGCCGCCTCGACCGCGGCCGGGTCGGCGGTGTCGGCCGCCCAGGCCACGTAACCGTCCGGGCGGACCAGCAGCGCCGTACGGCGGTCGCTCGCCCAGCGTTCCGGCGCCAGTCGGCCGTCGTGGGCGCTCTTCGGGGCGTAGGCCTCCGGTGTGATCAGTACGAACCGGCCGCCGCGCAGTGCCTCGTAGAGGCGGGTGCCGTTCGCGAGGGCGACGTCCGGGGCGCGGGTGCCGGTCAGGCGGTGGGTGCCTCGGGGGGCCGGGTAGGCGTAGCCGATGCCGGTGAGCTGGCCAAGGGCCTTGCCGCGGGCCGGAGTTACGTGGTCGAGGACCGTGGTGAGGGCCGCGCGCAGGGCGAGGGTCCAGGGGCGCTTGGCCATCGCGAGGCGGACGATGCCGCCGCTGCTGCGCAGGACCGCTTTGCCGACGGGGTGGCGCTCGGACTGGTAGGTGTCGAGGAGGGTCAGGGGCGCGTGGCCGCCGAACACCGCGGCCAGTTTCCAGCCGAGGTTGGCCGCGTCCTGGAGGCCGGTGTTCATGCCCTGGCCACCGGCCGGGGTGTGCACGTGCGCGGCGTCACCGGCCAGGAAGACGCGGCCCACCCGGTAGGCGGGCGCCTGGCGTTCGTCGCTGTGGAAGCGGGACATCCAGCGTGCGTCGCGCATCCCGAAGTCCGTACCGAGCGCGAGCCGGGTGATCTCCCTGACCTCGTCGAGGTCGAGGGGCTCGTCGTCGGCCGCGTCGCGGGCGCGGTTCCAGCCGATGACGCGGTAGTAGCCGTCGCCGAAGGGCGCGATGAAGGCGAAGGCGTCGCCGACCGTGGCCACGGTGAGCAGGGTGTCGGGCTTCTCGTCGAGCAGTACGTCGGCGAGGACGACGGAACGGATGACGGACCGGCCGGGGAAGGGCAGCCCGATGGCGTCCCGTACGGCGCTGCGCATTCCGTCGGTGCCGACGACGTACGCGGCGCGCAGTGACTCCGACGACCCGGTGGGCCCGCGGACCTCGACGGTCACGCCGTCCGCGTCCTGCGTCAGCCCGGTCAGCTCGGTCTCGTACCGGAAGTCCACCCCGGCCTCGACCGCGCGCCGCAGCAGGGCCTTCTCGACCTCGTACTGCGGGAGGACGAGGAGGTGGTTGAAGCGGGAGGGGAGGGGGGTGAGGTCGATGGTGAGGCGGCCGAACAGGCGGAGCCGGTCGAGGGGTTGGCCGATGGCTTCGAGTTCGTCGGCGAGGCCGCGGGCGTCGAGCTGCTCCAGGGTGCGGGCGTGCAGGACGAAGGCGCGGGAAAGGTTGCTGATCTTCTCGGGGCGCTTCTCCAGCAGGGTGACCGGGACACCGGCAACGGCGAGGTCACCGGCCAGGAGCAGGCCGGTCGGACCGGAGCCGACGACGATGACGGTGTGGCCGTCGGGGTTGCTGGTGCCGGTGCGGTTCATGGTGACCTCCTGATGCCATAGCGCCAACACTTGTTTGCCAACGCCTGTTTGCCAACGCTCGTTGACGAGACTAGAACCACCTTCCTGGACTGTCAACACGTGTTGGCCTACGCTTGTTGGCATGAACGACAGCGCCAGCACAAGCGGCACGGGCCCAGGCCCGAGCCCCACCCCCCGCCGCTCCGACGCCACCCGCGCCGCCATCCTCGAAGCCGCCCGCGAGCGCTTCGCCGCCGACGGCTACGAGCGCGCCACCATCCGCGCCATCGCCAAGGACGCCCGGATCGATCCGTCGATGGTGATGCGCTACTACGGCAACAAGGAGGGACTGTTCGCGGCGGCCGTCTCCTACGACCTGCGGCTGCCGGACCTCAGCTCGGCCGCGCGGGACGAGGTGGGCCACGCCCTGGTGACGCACTTCCTCGCCATGTGGGAGGAGAACGAGGAGCTGACGGCGATGCTCCGGGTCGGCGCCACGAACCAGGGCGGGGCCGAGCGGATGCAGGCGATCTTCCGGGAGCAGTTGCTGCCGGTCGCGCGGCAGGCGTGCCCCGACCCGGAGCAGGCGCCGACGCGGGCCGGGCTGGTCGCCTCGCAGCTCCTGGGGCTCGCGCTCACCCGTTATGTGCTGCGCATCCCGCCGACCGTGGCGCTGACCCGCGAGGAGATCACGGTCTGGCTCGGGCCCACGGTGCAGCGGTACCTGACCGCGCCGAGCCCGTGAGCGGACATGCCAAGGGCGCCCGCCTCACCGCTGTGGGTGATGCGGGCGCCCTTCGGAAAGGTGGGGTCAGGCCTTCGTGCCGGTGGCGGACTTGGCCTTCGGCGCGCGGTCCTTGGACTTGTCCAGCGCCATGACGAGGCCCGCGATGATCGCGAACAGCGCCAGCGGGATCAGGACATAGAGCCCCAGCGTCTCGGCGACGCTCAGGCCGTTGCCCGGGTCGTCGCCGTCGTCGCGGGTGAGCGCGAGCGCGGGGGACGTCATGAGCAGCATCATCAGCGTCGTACCGGCAACCAGAGCACCGGCGCGCAGGGCGTTCTTCTTGTCCACACCGCAAAAGTAGCGAACGCCCGAACGAGCCGCGCGCCCGGGGGTGCCGTATGGGGCGTACCGGCGTCAGAGCCCCCCTTCCGCGCCTCCTTCCGGGCCTCCGTCCGGGCCTCCGTCCGGGCCTGCCCCCGCGCCCTCACCCGAGCCTCCTTCCGCACCGGCCTCCAACCCCACCCGCAGCACATCCACCAGCGCGTGCAGGCGCGGCGACGCGGCGAGTTCCTCCAGGGTCACGGGGCGGCCCTCCGCGTCGGCGATCGGGAGGCGCCAGTTCGGGTACTGGTCCCACGTGCCGGGGAGGTTCTGCGGGCGGCGGTCGCCGATCGCGTCGGGGAGCCAGACGCCGATCATGCGGGCGGGCGTGCGGAGCAGGAAGCGGTGGACGGCGTGGATCTCCGCCTCCTCCTCGGACGCGGGCCGCCCGCCGCCGCCCGTCGCGGGTTCGTAGAGACCGAGCCGGGCCAGCAGGGCCAGCCACTCCCCCACGTCGGTGGCGGACTCGATCCGCTCCTCCTCCACCGGGCGGGTCAACAGGCCCAGCCGGTCCCGGAGTTCGACGTGTTCGCCGGTGAGGCGGGCCGCAGTGGGCGGCAGGTCGTGGGTGGTGGCGGTGGCCAGGCAGTCGGCGCGCCACCCCTCGGGCGCGAGGGGGCGGCCGTCGCCGTCCCAGTCCCGTTCGAACCACAGCACCGACGTGCCGAGCACCCCGCGCTCCTGCAACTCCTCGCGCACACCCGGCTCTACGGTCCCCAGGTCCTCGCCGATCACCACCGACCCGGCGCGCGAGGCCTCCAGCGCGAGGATCGCGAGCATGGCCTCGGCGTCGTAGCGGACGTAGGTGCCCTCGGTGGGCGGGCCGCCCTGGGGGACCCACCACAGGCGGAACAGGCCCATGACGTGGTCGATGCGCAGGGCACCCGCGTAGCGGAAGAGCGCGCGGAGCAGACGGCGGTACGGGGCGTAGCCGGAGTCGGCGAGGCGGTCGGGGCGCCACGGGGGCAGACCCCAGTCCTGACCGAGGGAGTTGAAGGCGTCGGGGGGTGCGCCGACCGACATGCCGGCCGCGAAGTGGTCCTGCTGCGCCCAGGCGTCGGCGCCGTCGGGATGCACGCCCACGGCGAGGTCGTGCACGACTCCGAGCGGCATGCCCGCTTCCCGTGCGGCCCGCTGGGCGGCGGTGAGTTGGGTGTCGGTGAGCCAGGCGAGGCGGGAGTGGAAGTCGACGCGGTCCATCAACTCGGCGCGGGCGCGGGCGGTTTCGGGTGAGCGGGGGTCGCGCAGCCCGGCGGGCCAGCGGTGCCAGTCCGAGCCGTGCACCTCGGCGAGGGCGGACCAGGTGGCGTGGTCCTCCAGCGCCTCGCCCTCGCGGGCGAGGAAGTCGACGTAGGCGGCCCGTCGTCCGGGGCCGAGGGGGACCCGGCGGACGAGTTCCAGCGCCTCCCGCTTCAGCTCCCACACGGCGTCGCGGTCGATCAACGCGCCCTTCTCCAGGACGGATTCACGCAGCCGCGCGGCTCGTTCGAGGAGTCCGCGCACCTGCTCGCGCTCCTCGACGTACGCGAACTCGGGGACGTCCTCGACCCGCAGGTACACCGGGTCGGGGAAGCGGCGCGAGGACGGGCGGTAGGGCGAGGGGTCGGTGGGGGCGCCGGGCACGGCCGCGTGCAAGGGGTTGACCTGCACGAATCCGGCGCCGAGCGCCCGCCCGGCCCAGGCGGTCAGCTCGCCCAGGTCACCGAGGTCGCCCATGCCCCAGGAGTGCCGGGAGAGCAGCGAGTAGACCTGCACCATCAGTCCGTACGACCGTCCGGCGGGCGTCGGCAACCGGTCCGGGGCGACGACGAGATGGGCCTCGGCGCTGCGGCCGTCCGGGGCGGTGGCGGTCAAGTGGTGGACGCCTGGCGGGAGTTGGTCAACACCCGTCCGGGTCTCGCCCTGTTCGGTCTCGATGTGCAGCCGGGTGCCCTCGGGCAGTGCGTCGAGCGCGGCGGGGGTGCCGCCGTGCCGGCCCACGACGGTGGGCGGCAACAGCCGTTCGGCCAGCTCCTGTTGGCGGGCGGCGAGCGCGGCGCGTACCGCCTGCGAGGTGCTCGCGTCGACGCCGAGGGCGGCCAGTACGGCGGCGACGGCGCCGGGCGAGGCCGGGACCGCGCGGTCCGGGGAGGGGCGGTAGGCGGTGGCGACGCCGTGCAGTTCGGCGAGGAGCGACAACTCCTCGCCGAGGGCTTCGTCCGGCCGGGGTGCTGTCATCTAGGGCCTCGTCGAGTCCGGGTCGGCGAATACGGCGGACTCGCTGGTGAGCGGGGCCGTGTCGGCGAGCGGGGGCTCGCTGGTGAGGGGTTCGACGTCGGTCAGCGGCGGTTCGCTGGTGAGCGGGGTCTCGGCCCAGGCGCCCTCGGAGTCGACGTGGAACAGGTCGGGTTCGAGGGCGAGTTCGAGGTCGGGTTCGAGGTCGGCGGAGCGCTCCGCGGTGCGTTTGGAGCGGGCTGGGAGCGGAAGTGATGCCGATGCGGCCACGGTGGCCTCCTTGCCGGGACGGTCGGGACGGTCGGGACGGTCGGGACGGTCGGGATGGTCAGGACGGTCGGGATGGTCGGGATGGTCGGGTCGGGCGACTGGCTGGTCACCGCAGCCCTACCCAGTGGGCGCGACGGCAGACCTCCAGGTTGGGGTACGGGCGGCACGGCGGCCACCCCCGTACCGCGCACCCCGTACTTTTCCCGCTGATCACTATTCACTCAGTACATGTACCCAGTGCATACTGATCCGCATGAGCACCCGCCACATCCTGCTGGGCCTGCTCGCCCAAGGACCGAGCCACGGCTACGACCTGAAGCGACGCCACGACGAACGCTTCCCGCAGGCCCGTCCGCTGGCGTACGGGCAGGTCTACACGACCCTGCAACGCCTGGTCAGGGACGGTCTCGCGGAGGTCGACGGCACCGGCTCGGACGGCGGCCCGGAGCGGACCGCGTACCGCTCGACGGCGGAGGGTGCGCGTGAACTCGCCCACTGGGCAGGGGAGATCGCGCCGCCCGCGCCCTTCGTGACGAACGAGATCTTCGCCAAGGTCGTCGTCTCGATCCTGTCCGGCGGCGACCCGGAGGCGTATCTGCGGGCCCAACGCGCCGCCCACATGGAGCGGATGCGCGAACTCACGGCGCTCAAGACCGCCAAGGGCGCCGACCTGGCGACCGTGCTCTCGGCGGACTACGCCCTCAACCACCTTGACGCGGACCTCCGTTGGATGGCGACGACGGCGGCCCGGCTGACCACTCTGACCGCGGAGGTCGACACAGCATGAGCGACATCGGGGGTACGGCGGCGCCGCTGCTCGCGGCCCGGGACCTCGCCAAGGCGCACGGCAGGACCCGGGCGCTGGACGGCGCCTCGGTCGACCTGGCGGCCGGCGAGATCCTCGCCGTCACGGGCACCAGCGGCAGCGGCAAGAGCACGCTGCTGCACTGCCTGGCCGGGATCGTCCGCCCGGACGCGGGGACAGTGACGTACGCCGGGGAGCGGCTGGACGAGCTGCCCGAGAAGCGGCTGAGCGAGCTGCGGCGCACGGAGTTCGGGGTGGTGTTCCAGTTCGGGCAGCTGATACCCGAGCTGACGGCCGTCGACAATGTGGCGCTGCCCCTGCTGCTGGCGGGGGTCACCCGTACGCAAGCGCAGGAACAGGCCGGTGAGTGGCTGGAGCGGTTCGGGGTGCGCGGGCAGGCGGAGTCGCGGCCGGGCGAGCTGAGCGGCGGCCAGGCCCAGCGGGTGGCGCTCGCCCGGGCCCTGGTGACCGGCCCGCGGATCGTCTTCGCGGACGAACCGACCGGCGCGCTGGACTCCCTGGCGAGCGAGCGGGTGATGACGGCCCTGGTCGGCGCGGCCCGCGACGCGGGTACGGCGGTGCTGCTGATCACCCATGACGCGCAGGTCGCGGCCTACGCGGACCGTGAGGTCCGGCTGGCGGACGGGACCGTGGCGCGGGCGGGGGTGACGGCGTGAGGGCGCTGCTCGCCGATCTGCGGCTGGCCTGGCTGCTCACCCGGGGGTCCGACCGCCGGGAGTGGTGGCGCGTCCTGCTGACCGCCGTAGGGGCGGCGCTGGCGACCGGTCTCGGGCTGGTCCTCGCCGCGTTGCTGCCGCTGGAGGGGCAGCACACCGTGCCCGTGGGCGGCGGTGTGCTCGACCAGCCCGGTACCCGGATCGGGGTGGTCGCCGCGCTGCTGCTGCTCTTCATCCCGGTGCTCGGCTTTCTGGGCCAGTGCGCCCGCGTGGGCGCGGTGCACCGCGACCGGCGGCTGGCCGCGTTGCGGCTCGCCGGGGCCACCCCCGGCCAGACGCGGCGGATCGCGGCGCTGGAGTCCGGGCTGGCCTGTCTGGCGGGGTCGGCGGTGGCCACGGCGTTCTCGGTGGCGGCCCTGTTGCGGCTGTGGCACAGCCCGGTCCCGGCGGCTTGGGCGGGCATCGCGGTGGTGACCGTCGGAGTGCCGGTGCTGGGCGCGACGGTGAGCGCGCTGGCGTTGCGCCGGGTGGTGGCGTCTCCCCTGGGGCGGATACGGCGGCTGCGGCCGGCCGAAGGTCCGGGGCGGCTGTTCCGGGTGGCGACGGCGGTGCTGGCGCTGATGGTGGTGTACATCGTGACCACCCCCTTCCACGACGTGCCCTTCGAGTTCGCCCTGACTCCCCTCACGATCGTCGGCGTGTGCCTGCTGATCGGTGCCGTGGCGGTGTGGCTGACCGGCGCCTCGGCCCGGCAGCTCGGTGAGGGCCTGGCCGCCCGCGCCCAACGCCCGGCGGTGCTGATCGCGGCGGAGCGGCTGCGCGACGATCCGTGGGCGGCGGCCCGTACACATGCGGCGGTCCTGCTGGTGACGGTCGTCGGCTCGGGTTTCATGGGGATGCGGCAGGTGCTGCTCTCGGTCCTGCGTGCCCGGCCGGACCGGTACGCGGGGGACATCGGGTTCTACGAGAACGGCCTGAACCTGGTGGGCCTCGCGCTCCTCTTCGCACTCGCCCTGGTCCTGACCGCGCTCGCCGTCGGCACCGCCGAGTCCGTCGCCACCCGGCGCCGGGGACTCGCCGCCCAGGTGGCGAGCGGAGTGCCGTACTCGGTGCTCGCGCGGGCGACCTTGCTGGAGACCGCGGTGCCGCTGGCACCCGCGCTGACGGTGGCGGGCCTCGGCGGCCTGACGGTCGGCGTCTGGTACGGCTCCGCCGCCTCGGACCACCTGTCCGTCCCCGTGCCGTACGACGCGCTGCTGGTGCCGGTCGCGGTGTACGCGGCCTGTCTGCTGGCGGCGGCCACGTCGCTGCCGCTGCTGCGCCGCTCGGTGCGTCCTGGCGAGCTGCGGTACGCATGACGGTCCGCCCCGGGGGCACAGGGGACTCCCGGGGCGGACCGTTCCGTACCGTCTCGTCGTCGTACGGAACCGGGTGTTGCGAGGTGCAGCCGGGTACAGCGAGGTACAGCGGGGTACACAAAAGCCCGGATCGTCAGGCGGAGATGCCGTCGATCCGGGCCATCGCGTCCTCCGCGCCGTATGGCTGGAGGTACGGCAGCCAGCGCGGGTCCCTGTGCCCGGTCCCGATGATGCGCCAGGCCAGGCCGGTGGGTGGGGCAGGTTTGTGGCGCAGCCGCCAGCCGATCTCGAAAAGATGTCGGTCGGCCTTCACGTGGTTGCAGCGGCGGCAGGACGCCACCACGTTGTCCCAGACGTGTTTGCCCCCGCGGCTGCGCGGAATGACATGGTCGACGCTGGTTGCGACGCCACCGCAGTACATGCACCGGCCCCCGTCGCGCGCGAAGAGCGCCCGCCGGGTAAGAGGAACGGGCCCCCGATAGGGAACCCGCACGAATCGCTTGAGCCGGACCACGCTGGGTGCGGGGACTGTGACGGTTGCGCTGTGCATATAGGCGCCGGATTCCTCCAGGGAGACGGCCTTGTTCTCCAGGACGAGGACGAGCGCGCGGCGGAGCGGTACGACGCCGAGTGGCTCGTACGACGCGTTGAGGACCAGGACATGCGGCACGGATGCCTCCTTGTGCGTCGGCGGCGCGTGGCTCGCGCCGGGACGATCTGTAGTCAGTCTCCCCTCATGCCTGGTGGAAGCGCCACCATGTCCCGGTAACGGGCTGGGAGTGTTTTCGACCACATGTGATCCGTCCCCGGGACGGCCGTTGGTTCGTCCCACCTGTTCTTTCCCGGCCAGGCACGTTCTCTCCCCCCGAGACGGCAACGATCCTCACGCGTTGCCCCGATAGTGTGGTGGGCCTGCCTTCTCGGTGACCTATTCGTGACCTTGACCGTGCCGGACCATGCCGGGGGCAGACGCAGCACCTGGAGGTACCTGCCGTGTCCTTGTCCGCCGTCCTACTGGCCGCCGCCTCGCCGTCGCCGTCCCCGAGCCCCTCGGAGACCACGGTGACCGTGCCCACGCTCCAGGACGCCCAGGAGAGCGCGACCAACGCAGCGAGTTGGGTCGAGCAGAACTGGTCCACCTGGCTGGCGATCGGGCTGCGGGTGCTGCTGATCCTGGTGATCGCGGCGGTGCTGAGAATGACGGTGCGGCGGGCGATCACCAAGCTGATAGACCGGATGAACCGCACGGTCGAGTCGGTGGACGGCACGGCGCTGGGCGGCCTCCTCGTCAACGCGGAGCGCCGCCGCCAGCGCTCCCAGGCGATCGGCTCGGTCCTCCGCTCGGTGGCGTCGTTCGTGATCCTGGGCACGGCCGCGCTGATGATCCTGGGCACGTTCGAGATCAACCTGGCGCCGTTGCTCGCCTCCGCCGGTGTCGCGGGCGTGGCGATCGGTTTCGGCGCCCGCAACCTGGTCACGGACTTCCTCTCCGGCGTCTTCATGATCCTGGAGGACCAGTACGGCGTGGGCGACCAGATCGACGCGGGGGTGGCCTCCGGCGAGGTCATAGAGGTGGGCCTGCGCGTGACGAAACTCCGCGGCGACAACGGCGAGATCTGGTACGTCCGCAACGGCGAGGTCAAGCGCATCGGCAACCTCTCCCAGGGCTGGGCCACGGCGGGCGTGGACGTCACGGTCCGCGCGTCGGAGAACCTGGACCGAGTGAAGGCGACCCTGGACGCGGTCTCGGAACGCATGAGCAAGGAAGAGCCCTGGAACGAACTGCTCTGGGGCCCGATCCAGGTCCTCGGCCTCGACAGCGTCCTCATCGACTCGATGGTCGTCCGCCTCTCCGCCAAGACCATGCCGGGCAAGTCGGTGAGCGTGGAGCGCGAGCTGCGGTGGCGGGTGAAGCGGGCCTTCGACGAGGCGAACATCCGGATCGTGGGCGGGGCGACGGCCGACCCGATGGACGATGTGGCGGATCCTACGGAGTCGGTGGCGGCGCCTTCGGTGTACTCGAACTCGGACTCGCCTCAGGTGGCGGCTACTTCGCCTATTTCCTCGCCGCGGGGGTCGGGGACGCGGTAGCGGGTCGGGCGGGACCGCAGGTCATGTCGTAGGCCTCCTGTACCCAGGCCAGTTTCCCGCCCTCCTTCCCGGGATCCACACCGCACTGCAATGAGGCGCCGCTACTGCTGTAGTAACCCGTCACGCTGCCGCGAGCGGGAGGAGCGGCGGGGCAGTCGACGGTGAAGCTGGCCCGGACGACCTGGGCGCCGGCGGCCTCGACGAAGCGTCCCGCCCCTCCGAGGAAGTCGACTTCGACGCCTTTCCTCACGGCCTCGGAGGTCGTACTCCGAAGGACCGAGGCGTCGACGTCCAGACGCCGTGCGAGAGCCGCGAAGACACGACGGGCGCTCACGGTCGCGTCACTCACCTCGACCCGGGATGCCACGGAGCGGACGGGATCGAGGGGGAACCGGACCTTCCCGTCGGTCTTGGCGACCTCGATCACCGGGGAGACCCCGAGCAGCTCCGTCTCCTTCGTCACCCGGCCCCAGTGGATGGCCCCTCGGGCACAGGAGGGAGACGCGGACGCGGTGACGGACGCCCCCGCGGAACCCCCGGCCCGACCGGCGCCGTCCGCGGTACAACCCGCGGCGACGGGCACAAGGCCACACACCAGCACCGCGAGCCAGGCACGCGAACCCTTCATTGGACCTCCCCCTGTCCGGCGGCCGGCCGCGCCCGCCCTCTCCGCTCGGCTCCCGTATCGAAGAACCGCTCCACATACTCGCCGACCGGCAACTCGCTCTCCCTCATGAGGGAGAAGACCTCGGCGCCTTCCCCCGGCTCGTCGTACATCTGGTACGCCTCGGCGAATTCGGTGTACTCGACGCTGTCGAGGTCGGCGCAGTACTCACGCGCCTCCGACTCCCCCCGCTCGATCGCCTCGTCGAACGACGCGGCCCACCACAGGGTCACCCGCTCTTCGTAGACGCCGAATTCGTGATCGCGGAACACACACCGGACGCCGTACCAGGACTGCTCGCTCACCATGCCCCCGCTCATCGCCGCCGCGTGGCCGGTGAAGCACTATCCGAACCAGCTCACCTGGACCAACACGATCCGCTCCCCACGCACATCTGTGAGATAGGTGAGCATAAGCAACCCACGACTCTCGGTGCGCACCCCGGGGCCGGGCCCGGTATAGGCGGCGCCCTCCAGAAAGACCATGGACTCACGTACGGCGATCTCGTTGGCCAGCCGCTCCGTCTCGGCGCGGGCCGCGTCCGGGAGTCCGTCCAGCATGTCGTCCTGGAACAGCTCCCAGCGCAAGTCAGCCACCCGCGACCTCGCGGTGCGCGGCGCGGACGATCTCCCCGGCCTCGCGTACGGCACGGTCGCGTACGGCGGGGTCGGCGCTGTTGATCGCCTGCTCGGCGGCGTGCAGTCGGCGCGCGGTCTCCGGGTGGCGTTCGATCTCGACGATCACACCCCACTCCCGGTAGAACATGCGGATCGGTACGACGCTGTCCTCGTCGCCGGCCCGTACGAACGCCTTCTGCACGTCCTCGAAGAACTCCGGGAGGCGAGAGGGGACGACGGTGGCCACGGCCTGCCGAAGTGCAGCGAGCGTGAGGTCGGGACGGGGGATCAACGGAGCGTCCCCCTCCGCGTACGGCATGGTCATCGGCCGCCCCTTCCGCTCACCGAGCGCCCTTGTGGCACGTGCCCACGCTAACGCCATTCCCGTCACTCCCTCACGCCCACGAGCGGATTGCCCACTGCGGGGTCAGGGCCGAGCACCCACTCCGCGTACACGGTCTTGCCGACGGACCGTGGCTCCCACCCCCAGTGGTGGGACAGGGCGCCGACCAGCAGTAATCCCCGCCCGAACTGATCCGTGTCCCCTGCCGGGCGCGGAGTCGGCAAGCGTTCGCCGCGCGGGTCACTGACCTCGACGCGAAGAACGACACCGGTGTCCGTGATCCGTACCCGGATGAGACGGTCCCGCAGGCTGCCGTGCAGCAGCGCGTTGCTCATCAACTCCGATACGACGAGGGCGACATCACCGGCGAGGGCGGGGTGTCCCCACTCGGTGACGAGCCGTGCGGCGCGACGACGGGCGAGGGGGACGCTGCGGGTGACGGGGGTGTAGTCGAGACGGTCGTCATGCGGGACGGGGGCTGTGTCGGTGTCGCGGGCTGTGGGGGGTTCGGTCATGGCGCACCTCCGTGTGCGGTCCGCTCACCGTGAGCGCCGCAGAGTTAGCTGACGAACACCGACCGTAGCGATCCACTTGCCCCGGGCACAAGTCGTTCGGAGACAATTGTCTCCACGAGGCGAAAGTCGTCGACTCACGCCAGCGACAGAGCGACACTTGGGCCGTGAACCGATCAGCTGAACTGGGAAACAGGGCGTCAACTGTGCTGGGACGCAAGCTCGGTAGCGAGCTGCTGCGCCTGCGCGACGCCGCTGGAAAAACCCAGCAACAGGCCGCCGAGACCATCAGCGCGACCAACTCCAAGATCGTGAAGATGGAGCGCGGCTGGGTACCGATGCGGGACCCCGACATCCGGGTGCTGTGCGAGTTCTACGGGCTGGCGGAGTCCAAATCCGTAGCCCGGCTACTGGAGTTGGCGAAGCTCGACCGTGAACGCCGGAAGGCCAAGGGGTGGTGGCAGCACTCGCCGCAGGCGGAGGCCATGGCGGAGTACATCGCGATGGAGGATGCGGCGACCCGCGTGCGGACCTGGCAACAGGCCTTCGTACCCGGCCTGTTGCAGACACCCGAGTACGCGCGAGGCGTGGTGGTCAGCGAGGGGCTGTGGCAGGACCCCGACGAGATCGAGGGTTTCGTCGACGTCCGCATGAGGCGACAGGCCCGCCTGTCGGGGCCCGAGCCGCTTCAGGTCTACGCGGTGATCGGAGAAGGTGCGCTACGACAGCAGGTCGGCGGCCCCGAGGTGATGCGCGCACAGTTGCAGCACCTGTTGAAGACGGCCCAACTCCCCAATGTCCGCCTCCAGGTGCTGCCCTTCCGAGCCGGCGGCCACGCCTGCATGGCAGGCTCGTTCAACATCATCTCCTTCGCCGAGACCGAGGCGGTGGACGTGGTCCACGTCGACAGCATCGCGGCTACCGTGTGGGTCGAGAACGACGCCGAAAGCTCGACGTACAGTTCGTTCTTCGAACGCACGGCACGGCTGAGCCTGGCCCCCAAGGACTCGCTCGGCCTGATCGAGAGCATCAGCGAGGACATGCAGTGACGAACGGCTTCGACTTCGTGAAGTCCAGCTACAGCAGTGGCAGCGGCGAATGCCTCGAAGTCGCCCGAAACATCCCCGGCACGATAGCCGTCCGCGACTCCAAAACCCCTGGTGGCCCGCTCCTCCGTCTGACCCCCACCACCTGGGCGAAGTTCACCGCAACACTCCACTGACAGCCAGAAGTGCAACACTCCAGCACCGAGCATCCCCGTGCACCGCCCGTCTTCGAAGACCCGCCATTGCTCGGCATACCGCTCTCCGAGACTCCACAGCTCCGCCAGCGTCGGATTCATGTCCTTGCGCGCCGCGAGATACGTACGCAGATCCTGGCCGGCCTGTCGGCGCGCCTCGATGACGTACTCCACACCGTCCTCCTCGGCCTCGTCCCACCTCTGCCGATACGCGTCGATGTCGTCAAGCGTTGCCCGACCCCGCAGGACGTCCTCGACGAAGGTCACGAAGGCCACGACTGTTCCCCGGCCGCGACCCGTCGGTCCTCGGGCTCCATCAGCCCCAACTCCCGTGCCATCTGGCACAACGCCACAAAGGAAGCCCCCCGCCGCACCCCCGAAACCCCCGTGTACTCCGCCCCCTCGCGGAGGTCGAGCAGCACCGTCCCCGACGCCTCGTCGAAAGTGATGGAGCCCCAGACCGTGTGTCTGCGGAGGCTCGGGCGCCAGTGAAACCACAGTTCCTCGCGGCCCTTCTCCGCCGTGACGACGGACCGGTCGGACGCCTTCAGTTCCGTGCGCATTCGGTCGGACCAGCCCACGGAGGGCCGTAGCGCGCGGAGTTGGTGGGTCTGGCGGCGGGCGAGGGCGTCGGGGGTGAGGGGGATACCGGCCATGCGGGCTCGTCGCCGTAGGGACGGGCGTACCGCTACAGCCCACGCGGCCCGTACCGCCCGTACGGCGTTGACGGCGGGCGTGCGCCCCGCCTCCTGCCGGTACTCGGCCAACACGGTCATGCCCGCACCACCCCTCTCGCCGTTCCCCTTGTCCCGCAAACGCCGTTGATCAAAAGTCAGGATTCTGTGAGGTGGCTGGCAGGGTGGATCGGTTCCATCACGAATCGGCCTCGGGAGTGGAGCCGTCGCGGCCGAAAAGCGTCCAACAAGCCGCGCAATTGCGGCAGATCAGCCAAATCCCCAGCTCCCGCTCCCACCTGCGCCTTTGTCCATCGTGACGAAGCCGTGATGCGATCACCTTCACAGGTTGATCTCATTTCCCTCGCAGGCCCCTCATGCCTAAGGTCGCCCCACGACGGGCCCTTGTTCTGGAGCGCAACGCCCAGGGGTCGGTTTCGAATGTGGGGACAAGAATGAGAAAGCTCGCCATCGGTGTCGCCCTGAGCGGTGCCCTGGCCCTGACCGGTCTGGCCGCGCCGCTCGCGCAGGCCGCGACGCCGGATCTGGTCTTCTCGGGTGTGACGGTCAACAAGGGGAAGGCGATCGTCGTCGGCACCACCGCCGCGGTGAAGGTGCCCGTGACGTACACGCTGACGCGGCCGACGGACCTGGTCGTCGACGGCAAGACGACGTTCGCGGGGATCATGCTCTACCGCGGCCGGCTCGCCGACATGGACAACGACATCGAGAGCACCCTCGCGCCGACCTGCAAGACGACGGCCACGACGGACACCACCGTCACCGAGTCCTGCTCCGACACGATCACGATCGATCCGGAGGAGAGTCTGTACGAGGCCGCAGACGCGACCACCTGGAACGTCGGCGGTTTCTACGGCCACATAGACATCGACGCGGACGACTCCGACGACAAGATCAGCACGTCGAGCGACTTCGCGGCCTGGGGCGGCAAGGGGAAGGTCAAGGTGCAGCGGGCGGCGAAGCTCAGCGCCAACGCCTCGCCCGAGCCCGTGAAGAAGGGGAAGACCATCACGGTCACCGGCAAGCTGACGCGCGCCGACTGGGAGAACGAGGTCTACACCGGTTACGTGTCCCAACCCGCCAAGTTGCAGTTCCGGGCGAAGGGTTCGAGCACCTACACCACCGTGAAGACGGTCACCACCACCAAGGGTGGCGCGCTGAAGACGACCGTGAAGGCGACCAAGGACGGTTACTTCCGCTACGTCTTCGCCGGCACCGCCACCACCGGCGCGGCCACCGCCGCCGGTGACTACATCGACGTTCAGTAGGACAAGAAGAAGCACCAGTACCTTCACCCACCGCCCCCGCAGGTAACGAGTCTGTTGCCTCGGGGGCGGTGTCTATTGACGCCCCCTTCGTCCCGGGCTTACGTTCCTCCCACCCAATAGGAAACTTTCCTAACAGTGATCACGTGACACGCTGGGTGGTTCGAGAGTTCGAGAGGCAGGTGGCGTCGACATGGCAGGAACCTCCGGTACCCCGGGCACGGGTACCCCGGGCACCCCCCGCGTCCTGCGCGCCATGAACGACCGCGCCGCCCTGGACCTCCTCCTGGAGCACGGCCCGCTCTCCCGCACCCGGATCGGCAAGCTCACCGGACTCTCCAAGCCGACCGCCTCCCAGCTGCTCGCCCGGCTGGAAGCAGCCGGGCTCGTCCTCGCCACAGGGACCAGTGAGGGACGGCCGGGCCCCAACGCCCAGCTCTACGTGGTCAATCCGGGCGCCGCGTACGCCGCCGGGCTCGACGTCACGCCGGAGCGCATCCGCGCCGCCGTCGCCGATGTCACCGGCCGCACGGTGGGCGAGTTCGAGCTCGCCACCCCCGGCCGACGGCCCGCCCAGCCCGTCGTGCGGCAGGTGACGGACGCCCTCGACGGCGCGGTGAAAGCCGCCGGGCTCGCGCGGGGCGACATCCACCGCCTCGTCATCGGGACCCCCGGCGCCTTCGACCCCAACACCGGGCGGCTGCGGTACGCCTCGCACCTGCCGGGCTGGCACTCCCCCGCCCTGCTCGACGAACTCGCCGCCGCGCTGCCGATGCCGGTGGAGTACGAGAACGACGTCAACCTCGTCGCCATAGCCGAGCAGCGGCTCGGCGCGGCCCGCGGGCACGGCGACTTCGTGCTGCTGTGGAACGAGGGCGGTCTCGGCGCCGCCCTGGTCCTCGGCGGCCGACTGCACCGCGGCTGGACCGGCGGCGCGGGCGAGGTCGGCTTCCTGCCCGTGCCGGGCGCACCCCTGGTCCGCCAGGTGACCAAGGCCAACAGCGGTGGTTACCAGGCACTGGCGGGCTCCCAGGCCCTGCCCCAACTCGCCCGCGAACTCGGCATCACCGAGATTCCGACGGGTCCCTACGCCGAGGTCGCCGCCGCCCTCGTCGCCACCGCCGCCGACCACACCACCGGACCCCGGCGGCGGCTCCTGGAGATCTACGCGACCCACCTCGCGACCGGTCTCGCCTCGCTCGTCTCCGTGCTCGACCCCGAACTCGTCGTCCTCAGCGGTGCCTCGCTGACCGCGGGCGGCGAGCCCCTACGTGCCCTCGTCCAGGCCGAGTTGGAGGAGCTGGCGGCGTCCCGGCCCCGGCTCGTCGTCGGCGACGTCCATGAACAGCCCGTGCTGCGCGGCGCGTTGGAAAGCGCGCTGGCAACGACCCGCGACGAGGTCTTCGACACCTCGCGCTGACCCCACCGGCCGGCTCCGGTTCCCCCAGACCCCCGTCGGCCCACCTCTACCCACCCCCCTCGGCTTCCCCAACCACCTCGCCCCGCCCCGCCCTTGGGAGACCTCGCCATGCCCGGAACACCCCGGAAGATGTCCGTAACATCCCGGAAAGCGGCTGTCGCGCTCGCCGCCACCGCCTCCTTCGCCCTGCTCGCCACCGCCTGTACGGGGCAGTCCTCGTCCGGTGCCTCCGACGACGCCTCGAAGGACGTCACGATCAACTTCTGGCACGCCTGGAGCGCGGCCTCCGAGCTGAGCGCCGTGAAGTCGCTGGTCGCCGGGTTCGAGAAGGCGCACCCCAACATCCATGTGAACGTCGTCGGCAACATGACGGACGACAAGATCAACCAGGCGCTGCGCACCGGCGGCGGCAAGTCCCCCGACGTGATCTCGTCGTTCACCACCAACAACGTGGGCAAGTTCTGTTCCTCGGGCGCCCTGGTCGATCTCAACCCCTTCTTCAAGAAGGACGGCATCGACCCGGAGACCACGTTCCCCAAGGCGATGAACGAGTACACCCAGTTCGACGGCAACCGCTGCACCGCTCCCCTGCTGGGCGACGCGTACGGCCTCTACTACAACAAGACGGAGTTCAAGAAGGCCGGCATCACCAGCCCGCCCAAGACCTGGTCCGAATTCGAGGCCGACGCGAAGAAGTTGACCATCAGCAAGGGCGACACGTACTCGCAGCTCGGGTTCATGCCGGACTACCACGGCTGGGAGACCACGACCGAGCACATCTTCGCTCAGTTCTCGCCGACGTACTTCGACAAGAGCGGAAACTCGGCGCTCGCCACCGACCCCGCGTTCAAGGCCGGGTTCACGCTCCAGAAGAAGCTCGTCGACGAACTCGGCGGATTCAAGAAGCTGGAGAGCTACCGCTCCACGCTCGGCGACGAGTGGGGCGACAAGCACCCCTTCCACACCGGCCAGGTCGCGATGCAGCTCGACGGTGAATGGCGGCTCGGGATGGCGCTGGCGGCAAATCCCAAGCTGGACATCGGAGTTGCCCCGCTGCCCGTCCCGGACGACCAGGCCGCCCAGTACGGCAAGGGCTACATCACCGGCACGATCACCGGCATAGCCGCCAACAGCAAGAAGCAGAACGCCGCTTGGGAGTTCGTCAAGTACATCACCACGGACACGGACGCGGTGGTGAACTTCTCCAACGGCATCCACAACGTGCCCTCCACGCTGGCCGCCCTCAAGTCCCCGAAGCTGAAGTACGACCCGCGCTTCAAGACCTTCCTGGACATCGCGTCGAACCAGTACTCGACGACAAGTCCCGCCTCGATCAACGGCGGTGTGTATCTGACGACGATCCAGAACCTCGGATACGACTACGAGAGCGGCAAGGTGAAGGACCTGGACTCCGCCTTGAAGAGCACCGCCAAGCAGATCGACACCGACATCGCGCAGGCGAAGTAGCCCCGGAATGAGCACCATTACGTTGGCGTCGAAGCGCCGCCGGTCGGCGCTTCGCACTCTCGCCTTCATGTCGCCCTGGCTGATCGGCTTCGCGGTCTTCTTCGCGTATCCGCTGATCTCGACGGTCTATTTCTCGTTCATGCACTACGACGGCTTCAAGCCGCCGACGTGGGTGGGGACGAAGAACTGGACGTACGTCTTCAAGAACTATCCGTACTTCTGGCCCGCGATGCGCAACACCCTGTGGCTGGTCGTGGTGATGGTCAGCCTCCGGGTTGTATTCGGCCTGGGCGTCGGCCTGTTGATCACCAAGATCAAGACGGCGACCGGCGTCTTCCGGACCCTCTTCTACCTGCCGTACCTCGCCCCGCCGGTCGCGGCGACGATGGCGTTCGCGTTCCTCCTCAACCCCGGTACCGGGCCCGTCAATTCGATCCTGGAGAAGGTCGGCATCCCGGCCCCGGGCTGGTTCAACGACCCCGCCTGGTCCAAGCCCGCGCTCACCCTGCTCGCCCTCTGGGGCATCGGCGACCTCATGGTCATCTTCATGGCCGCGCTGCTCGACGTACCCCGAGAGCAGTACGAGGCGGCCGAGTTGGACGGCGCGTCGGCCTGGCAGCGGTTCCGGTTCGTCACGCTGCCGAACATCTCACCCATCGTGATGTTCGCGGTGGTCACCGGCGTGATCCAGACCATGCAGTACTACACACAGCCACTCATCGCCGGGAAGGTCGCGTCCGGCGTGATCCAGGGCGCGGGCACTCAGTTCGAGCCCGGCTACCCGGAGAAATCCACGCTCACCCTTCCCCAGCTCGTCTACAACCTCGGCTTCCAGCGCTTCGACTACGGCTCGGCCTGCGTGGTGGCACTCGTCCTGTTCGCCCTGTCGATGGTGTTCACCGCGTTCCTGATGCGGCGCCGTGGCGGACTCAACCTGGCAGGTGACTGACCATGGCCCAAGTACTGGACAAGCCCGTGGAGTTGAGGGCGCCGGTGACCCCCGCGGAGCGCACCGCCCGCCGCAAGGCGTTCATCGAGTGGATCGCGATCCACTCGCTGGGCGTCGCCGCCGCGCTCTTCTTCACGCTGCCCTTCGTCTTCGTGTTCCTGACCTCGCTGATGAGCGACAGCCAGGCCCTCAGCCGGGACCTGATCCCGCACACCTGGGAGTGGGGCAACTACAAGAAGGTCTTCGACACCCCGGGCTTCCTCACCTGGTGGAAGAACACGCTGATCTACGCCGGTCTCGGCACCGTCCTGACCGTCGTGTCCTCGATCCCGGTGGCGTACGCGCTCGCCAAGTTCCGCTTCCGGGGCCGGAATCTGTCGCTGATGCTGGTCATCTCGATGATGATGCTGCCGCCGCAGGTCGTGATCATCCCCATGTACCTGTTCTGGGCCAAGCAGTTGGACCTCTCGGGCACCCTGTGGCCGCTGATCATCCCGATGGCGTTCGGGGACGCGTTCTCGATCTTCCTCCTTCGCCAGTTCCTGATGACGATCCCGAACGAGTACCTGGACGCGGCGAAGGTCGACGGCTGCGGCGAGTTCAAGACGCTGCTGCGGGTCGTGCTGCCGATGGCCAAGCCGGGGATCGCGGCCGTCGCGCTCTTCCAGTTCTTCTACGCCTGGAACGACTACTTCGGGCCGCAGATCTACGCGTCCGAGAACCCCGGTGCCTGGACGCTGAGTTACGGCCTGGAGTCGTTCAAGGGCGCGCACCACACCGACTGGAATCTCACCATGGCCGCGACCGTGCTGGTCATGGCCCCCGTGATCCTCGTGTTCTTCTTCGCGCAGAAGGCGTTCGTCGAGGGTGTCACGCTCACCGGAGTGAAGGGTTAACCACCAATGAAACTGGCCGTGGTCGGCGGAGGCTCGACCTACACACCCGAACTCATCGACGGTTTCGCCCGGTTGAGGGACACCCTGCCCGTCGAGGAACTGGTCCTCGTCGACCCGGCGCCCGAACGCCTGGAGCTGGTGGGCGGGTTGGCCCGCCGGATCTTCGCCAAGCAGGGGCACCCCGGGAAGATCGTCACGACGTCCGACCTGGACGCCGGCGTCGAGGGCGCCGACGCGGTGCTGCTCCAGCTCCGCGTCGGCGGGCAGGCGGCCCGCGAGCAGGACGAGACCTGGCCGCTGGAGTGCGGCTGCGTCGGTCAGGAGACGACCGGCGCGGGCGGCCTCGCCAAGGCGCTGCGGACCGTACCGGTGGTCCTCGACATCGCGGAGCGGGTCCGCCGCGCCAACCCGAACGCCTGGATCATCGACTTCACCAACCCGGTGGGGATCGTGACCCGCGCCCTGCTCCAGGCCGGCCACAAGGCGGTCGGGCTGTGCAATGTGGCGATCGGTTTCCAGCGGAAGTTCGCCGGACTCCTCGGGGTCAGCGCGAACGATGTGCACCTCGACCATGTGGGCCTCAACCACCTCACCTGGGAGACCGGTGTGCGGCTCGGGGGTCCGGAGGGCGAGAACGTCCTGCCCAAGCTGCTCGGCGAGTTCGGCGACGACATCGCCGCCGACCTGAGCCTGCCCCGGGTGCTGCTCGACCGGCTCGGCGTCGTGCCGTCGTACTACCTGCGGTACTTCTACGCGCACGACGAGGTCGTACGGGAGCTGCGGACCAAGCCGTCCCGGGCCTCCCAAGTGGCGGAGATGGAACGCGAGTTGCTGAAGATGTACGCCGATCCGGCGCTCGACGAGAAGCCCGCGCTGCTCGCCAAGCGCGGCGGTGCCTACTACTCCGAGGCCGCCGTGGATCTGGCCGCCTCGCTGCTCGGCGGGGGCGGGAGTCCCTACCAGGTGGTGAACACGTACAACAAGGGCACGTTGCCGTTCCTGCCGGACGACGCCGTCATCGAGGTGCAGGCGGCCGTCGGCGCGAAGGGCGCGACGCCGCTCGGTGTGGCCGAAGTCGACCCGCTGTACGCGGGGTTGATGGCGAATGTGACCGCGTACGAGGACCTCGCCCTGGAGGCCGCGCTGCGCGGTGGCCGGGACCGGGTGTTCCGGGCGCTGCTCTCGCATCCCCTGATCGGCCAGTACGAGTACGCCGAAGCCCTGACCGACCAGTTGATCGCGCACAACCGGGAGCACCTCGCGTGGGCCTGACCGCAAGTGTCCTCGCCGTCGACGCGGGCAACAGCAAGACCGACGTCGCGGTCGTGGCGGCCGACGGGGAGATCCTCGCCACGGCCCGCGGCGGCGGGTTCCGGCCCCCCGTCGTGGGCATCGAGACGGCGGTGGACAACGTGGCGGAAGCCGTCGCCCGGGCCTTCGCGGACGCGGGGGTGAGCGGCGTCCAGCATGTGTCGGCCTGTCTCGCCAACGCCGACTTCCCCGTGGAGGAGGAGCAGTTGGCCGCCGCGCTGGGGGCGCGCAGGTGGGGCACGAGCGTGGAGGTGCGCAACGACACGTTCGCGGTGCTGCGGGCCGGGATACCCGAGCCGCGCGGGGTGGCCGTGGTGTGCGGGGCGGGCATCAACTGCGTCGGCATGCGGCCCGACGGCCGTACCGCGCGTTTCCCGGCGCTCGGCCGTATCTCCGGTGACTGGGGCGGCGGTTGGGGCCTGGCGGAGGAGGCCCTGTGGCACGCGGCCCGCGCCGAGGACGGCCGGGGCGGCCCCACGGCCCTGGCGCGTACGCTCCCGGCGTACTTCGGCCTGGACTCGATGTACGGCCTCATCGAGGCGCTGCATCTCGAACAGATCACGAATGAGCGGCGGCACGAGTTGACACCGGTGCTGTTCGCGACGGCGGCGGACGGCGACCCGGTGGCCCGTTCGATCGTGGACCGGATGGCGGAGGAGGTGGTGGCGATGGCGACGGTCGCGCTGACCCGCCTCGATCTGCTCGACGAGGAGGCGCCGGTGCTGCTCGGCGGCAGCGTCCTCGCCGCCCGGCATCCCCAACTGGACGACCGTATAAGGGAGTTGCTGGCCGCGCGGGCGCCCAAGGCGGTGGCGACGGTGGTCACCGCGCGGCCGGTCCTCGGCTCGGTGCTGCTGGGGCTCGACCACGTGGGTGTTCCGGCCGAGGCGCATGTGCGGGCGCGGGGGTACTACGAGCACTGACACCCGGGAACCGAACAGATTCCCACGGCGTATTCATGGACAAGGGGGCGGTGGGGGGCGTTGTGTGGTGCCGGAAATCCGGTCATCACGCTGCGATCCGATCAAGATCCAGTGAAGGCCCGTGCGGAATGTCAGTCCTGGCGGCGATACTTGCGGCGACGGGATGACCCTGGGGGAGGTCAGCGGTGACACAACCGCCGAAGAGCAGTACGGCGCCACCGGGCGCGGGCGTGCCCACGATGCCGGTGTTGCCGGCACAGTCGGGCCGACTGGCGCCCACGCCCCGGCGTGCGCCGGACGCGGCACCCGCGCGCCGTACGGCGCTGGCCGAGGGCGTCGACCAGTTGCGCGCGGCCGCCACCACCGAACCGGGGCGGCTGCGGGCCATCGGCGCGCTGCTGGCCCTGCTGGTGGTCGCGTTCGGCGCCGTCACCGCCTGGCAGACCGACAGCCGGGCCACGGCGGCCGGCGACGTGCTCCACCACAGCCAGCCGCTCAGCTCGGACGCGGCGGACATCTACCGCTCGCTCGCGGACGCCAACACGATGGCGGCCACCGGGTATCTGGCGGGGTTGCAGGAGACGCAGGGCACCCGCAAGCAGTACGAGGACGACATCAGGACGGCCGCCTCGAAGCTCGTCACGGCCGCCGCGAACACCGACCCGGGTTCGTCGTCCGCGGCCATCATCACGGATCTCAACGAACTCCTGCCGGAGTACAAGGGGTTGGTCGAGTCGGCCCGCGCCAACAACCGGCAGGGCTTCCCCGTCGGCGGCGCCTATCTGCGCGCCGCGAACGACACCATGCAGAACAAGATGCTTCCGCAGGCCCAGAAGCTCTACCAGAACGAGAACGCGCGGCTGAGCACCGACTACGGGAACGCGACGCCGTACCCGTGGTTCGCGATCGCCCTCGGGCTCGTCGCCCTCGGCGGACTGGCCTGGGCCCAGCGGCGCAACTACCAGCGCACCAACCGGGTGTTGAACCACGGCCTGGTCGCCGCCTCCGCCACCACCGCGGTCGTCCTGCTCTGGGTGGTCGTCGGCCACACCGTCGCCCGCGCGGGCCTCAACGACTCCTACGACCACGGGGTCAAGTCGCTGAACGTGCTGCACGACGCCCGCATCGCCTCCCTGAAGGCCCGCAGCGACGAGAACCTGACGCTGGTCAGCCGCGGCGCCGAGACCCACGAACTCGCGAACGGCACGGTCATGGACGCCTACGACTGGGGCTACGACCAGGAGATCGCCGCGCTGGGCAAGGGCCTGAAACTGGCCGACTCGCTCGCCGACGACTCCGCGGGCCGCAAGCCCGTCGCGGTCGCCAACAGCTCCATGACGGTGTGGATCTCCCGCCACAAGCAGGTCAGTTCGGACAACGACGCGGGCAACTACCAGGCGGCCCGCGACGGTGTCATCGGCAAGGACGGTGCGACGGCCGAGTGCTTCCAGGCCGTGGACGCCTCGCTGGAGACGGCGCTGGACCACGAGACCAAGGAGTTCCAGCGGTCCGCGGGTGACGGCCTGGACGCCATGACCGGCCTCACCGTGGGCGCCGCGGTGCTCGCCGTGCTCGGTGCGGCCGGCGCCGTGCTGGGCATCGGGCGCAGGCTGTCGGAGTACCGGTGAAAGGGGGCGTGACCATGCGAGCACGCAGTGACGTTCTTCGCCGCCTGAGGGCCGTACGGCGCCTGCGGATCAGCCTGCGGGGCTGGGGCGGGGTGGGTGCGATGGCGGCCGTCTGCGTCCTCGCGGTCGCGTTCGTCCTGCTGCTGCCGCTCACCCAGTCGCGCGGCGAGACCGGCGCCGACGTCGGCGGACAGCGCACGGCCCAGGGCATCCAGGCCAAGGCCGCCAAGTGCGACGACAGCACCGTCCAGGACCAGAGCCCGTCCCCCTCGGACGCCGGGGGCACCACGATCGACGCCATCAAGGAGCGCGGTGTCCTGCGGGTGGGCGTCGACCAGAACAGCTACCGCTGGGGCTACCGCGACCCGAACAGCGCCAAGGGCGACCTGGCGGGTTTCGACATCGACGTCGTCACGGCCATCGCCAAGAACATCTTCGGCAGCTCCTACAACGACAACAGCATCCAGTTCCTGGCCATCCCGACCAACGAGCGCATCCCGGCGATCCAGAACAACCGCGTCGACATGGTCGTCCGCACCATGACGATCACCTGCAAACGCGCCGAGCAAGTCGCCTTCTCCGCCCCGTACTTCGTCACCGGTCAGCAGGTCCTCGCCCCGAAGGTGTCGTCGATCACTGGCTACAACGACACCCTCGCGAACAAGCGGGTCTGCTCGGCGGACTCCTCCACGGCGAACGACCGTCTGAACGCCGACAAGGGCCACAAGATCCCCGCCAGCGTCAAGATCATGGACCCCGTCCCCAACCAGCTGGACTGTCTGGTGAAGCTCCAACTCGGCGAGGCCGACGCGGTGGTGACCGACGGCGCGCTCGCCGCCAGCCAGGCCGCGCAGGACCCGACGGTGGAGCTGAAGGGCGGCTCCTTCACCACCGAGTACTACGGCGTGGCGATGAATCTGAAGGCCACCGATCTGGTACGCCGGGTCAACCGAATACTGGAGACCTACCGCACCAGCCCCGACGGCTGGCAGGCGTCGTACACGAAATGGCTGCTGCCCACCCTGCACGCCGACTCGAAGTCCGCCAACCCACCTGTACCGAAGTACAAGTGACGGACCGTCAACAACCGAACGGCACGGACACGGACACGGACCACCGACGGAACACAACGCAGCGAGAGGTGATCGATGGGCGTCACGGGACCCCCCGGGCCGGTAATGGACCGGGACGAGGTGGACCGTGCGCTGGCGCGGCTCGGCGCGGAGCACGAGGCCATCGAGACCTCGCTCCTCGCCCTCCAGGACCACGCGGGCCGCAGACTCCTCGAAGGCGCCGAGCTGACCGGCACGACCAAGGAGCGCTGGGCGACCACCGACGCGTCGATCACGCTGCTGTGGGCGTACTTCGACGCGTACACGGACGCGTTCCACGCCGCCCAGAGCATCCGTTCCCGGCGCCGCTGGTCCAACCGTGAGGACCTGGTCGAGCTGACCGAGCTGCTGCGCGGCGAGTCCGTGACGGTCGCCGGATCGACCACGGCGACCGCCAACGCCCCGACGCTGACGGGCGGTTCGAGCAAGCTCAGCCACCAGTTCTCGCTGAGCGCGCTGGTCGACGAGATGAACGACCTGTACGCGACCTCTCTCGACATGGTCGTCACCTCGGACGCGGTGTGGTCCGCGCTGCCCGCCCGGATCGATTTACTGGCCGCGGAGTTGCAGCGCACCCGGCAGCTCGCCCACTCCGTCGGCGTCCGCCCGGGCGAGCACCCGGCGGGCGACGACCTGGAGCGCATCACCACCACCCTGACCGAGCTGCGCGAGCGGGTCATCTCCGACCCGCTGGCCTTCTGGGTGCGGGCGCAGGGCAGTTCGGCACCCGGCGGCGGTCGACCGGACACCACGGTCTACGACCGGGAGGCGCGCGCACTGGAGGAGGTACGGCGGGAGATCGACGCCGTACTGACCGTCCGGCAGGACGCGGAGGCGCGGCTGGTGAAGCTGCGGGACGTGCTCTCGCGCGCGGACCGCACGCTCGCCGAGGCGCGCACCGCGCGCGGTGAGGTCCTCGCGAAGATCGCGGCCACGGAGGTGCCGGTCGTCAGCGGACCGCCGACCGTGCTCCAGGAGCAGCTGTCGACGGCCGCCGAGTACCGCAGACACGCCCAGTGGCACCGCCTTTCGCCGCTCCTGGAGTCCCTGGAGCAGAAGGCGGAGGACGAACTGCTGCGCGCCCGCGAGTCGTTGACGGCGGTCACCCAGCCGCTGGCGGTCCGCGCGGAGCTGCGCGGGCGGCTCGACGCGTACAAGGCGAAGGTCGCCCGGCACGGCCTCGCGGAGGACCCGTTCCTCATCGAGCGGTACGACGCGGCGCGCCGCATGCTGTGGAGCGCGCCCTGCGACCTGCGCGTCGCGGAACAGGCGGTGCTGCGCTACCAGCACGCCGCCGCCGAGCAGTTGAGCACTCCCCGGACCCTGCCGCAGGGCGGTCCCGAGGACCAGAGGGGGCCGGGCGCGTGAGTGACGAGGGAGAAGCGGGGTCGGTCATGAGTGAGGCACAGCGGAAGTGTCAGCGGCCCGGCTGCGAGGGGTCGTACGAGGACGTGGGCGACGGCGAGCTGTACTGCGACACGTGCGGTCTTGCGCCGGTGGTGGCGGCCAACGGGAAGCTCGGGTCGCCGCCCACCGGGATGACCGGCGGCAAGGGGGGCTCGCGGGGTTCGGGCAGCAGCAGTTCCCGTACCAGCAGCCGCAGTTCGCGTACGTCGTCGCAGTCGTCGAAGTCGCGGCGCTCGGTGTCGGGGCGGCTCTCGCGCTCGGTGTCGGGGCAGTCCACCGGCCGCTCGGTGTCGGTGCGCAGTTCCGGTTCGTCGTCGGCGTCCTCGACGCGCGGCCGGCTCGGGGTCGGTCTGGTGCAGGTGCCGGACGTGCCGCGGCCCGACCCGCGCGCGATGGTGCTGGAGAACCCGGAGGTGCCCGAGCGCAAGCGGTTCTGCTCGCGCTCGGACTGCGGTGCGCCGGTGGGGCGTTCGCGCGGCGACAGCCCGGGGCGCACGGAGGGGTTCTGCACCAAGTGCGGCAACCCGTACTCGTTCTCGCCCAAGCTGGCCGGCGGTGACGTCGTGCACGGCCAGTACGAGGTCGTGGGCTGTCTGGCGCACGGCGGACTGGGCTGGGTCTATCTCGCCGTGGACCGCGCGGTTTCCGACCGCTGGGTGGTGCTCAAGGGTCTCCTCGACACCGGCGACGAGGACGCGATGGCCGCCGCGATCTCCGAGCGGCGCTTCCTCGCCGAGATCGAGCACTCCAACATCGTGCGGATCTACAACTTCGTGGAACACCTGGACCAGCGGACGGGTTCGCTGGACGGGTACATCGTCATGGAGTACGTCGGCGGCAAGTCCCTCAAGGAGATCGCCAACGACCGCCGTACGGAGACCGGGAAGCGCGATCCGCTGCCGGTGGAGCAGGCCTGCGCGTACGGCATCGAGGCCCTTGAGGCGCTCGGCCATCTGCACAGCCGCAACCTGCTGTACTGCGACTTCAAGGTCGACAACGCGATCCAGACCGAGGACCAGCTCAAGCTGATCGACATGGGCGCGGTGCGCAGAATGGACGACGAGGAGTCGGCCATCTACGGCACGGTCGGCTACCAGGCGCCCGAGGTCGCGGAGGTCGGCCCGTCGGTGGCGTCCGACGTCTACACCGTCGGCCGCACGCTCGCCGTCCTCACCTTCGACTTCCAGGGCTACACGAACGTCTTCGTGGACTCGCTGCCCGACCCGGACAACATCGAGGTGTTCCGCCGCTACGAGTCGTTCTACCGGCTCCTGGTGCGTGCCACCGACCCGGACCCGGCCCGCCGGTTCGCCTCCGCGCAGGAGATGGCCGAGCAGCTGACGGGGGTGCTGCGGGAGGTCGTCTCGCTCCAGACCGGCCGCGCCCGCCCGTCCCTGTCCACCCTGTTCGGGCCCGAACTCAAGGTCACGGACACGGAGTTGTTCCCGAAGCTGGACGAGGACGTGTCGCTGCTGGGGGCGCGGGTGGTGCGGCCCCGGAAGAAGGCAGGCACCCGCGTCGATGCCGCGCTGCCCGCCGCCGCGCCGCGTCCCGCCGTCACCGCCGCCGCCAACGGGTCGGCCAATGGGTCGGCGGGTGCCACCCCGGACCTCGTCAAGCAGGTCGACTCGCCCGCCGTGGCGCTCGCCCTGCCCGTGCCGCACGTCGACCCGACCGACCCCAACGCGGGCTTCCTGGCCGGGCTGATGACGACCGCGGCGGCCGAACTGCTCGGCGCCCTCGCGTCCGCGCCCTCGCCGTCCGTGGAGACCCGGCTGCGGCAGATCAGGGCCTGGCTGGAGAACGGCGACTCGTACACCGCGCTGGAGGCCCTCGCGAAGCTGGAGGACGAGCGGCCCGACGACTGGCGGGTGGTCTGGTACCGGGGCGTGGCAGCCCTCGCGACCCGCGACTACGAGGCCGCCGCGCTGTCCTTCGACGCGATCTACGACGCCTTCCCGGGCGAGCCCGCGCCGAAGCTGGCGCTCGGCCTGTGCGCCGAGGTGCTGGGCCAGCTGGACAACGCGGCCGAGTACTACCGGCTGGTGTGGTCGACCGACCCGAGCTATGTGAGCGCGGCCTTCGGCCTGGCCCGCGTCCAGCTCGCGACCGGCGACCGCGCGGGCTCCGTACGGACGCTGGAGTCGGTGTCGGAGGCCTCGATCCACTACACGGCCGCGCGGGTGGCCGCCGTACGGGCGCGGCTTCGGCGGCGGACCGCGACGGCGGGCGACACGCCGTTCCTGGACGATCTGACCGCGTCCGCCGGACAGGTGGAAGCGCTGGAGGGATACGGTCTGGACGCGGTCCGGCGCGAGCAGTTGTCGGCCGAGGTCCTCGGCTGCGCCCTCGACTGGATACTCTCCGGAGGCCAGGGTTCCGTGCCGCCGACACGGCCGGAACTGCTCGGCAACGAGCTGGACGAGCGGGGACTCCGCTTCGGCCTGGAGCGTTCGTACCGCACGCTGGCCCGGCTGGCGCGGGGCGGCGAGGAGAGGATCGACCTGGTGGAACGTGCCAACCGTTACCGCCCCCGGACGTGGGTGTAGTTGATGTCCCAGATGCCCCAGCCGAAGGCTTTGTCGACGTGTCCGAGCTGTGAGGAACCGCTCGAATCGGGTGACCGCTTCTGCGGTGCGTGCGGGTACGACCTGTCGGCCGCGCCCGCGCCGCCGGACGACCACCCGACGCTGACCATGAACGGCGCGGGATCACTCCTTCCCGAGGAGGCCACGGACGTGAACTGGCCCGTGGTCCCCCAGCCGGAGGGCCCCGAGACCGCGCCGACGGTCCATCTGCCCACCGACCTGGCGGGCACCGACTCGGGCGGCACCCCGCTGCCGTCCAACTCCCCGCCGCCGCCCACCGGTTCACCGGTCTCCCCGGCCACGGGCGTACGGTTCGACCGGCCGCCGGAGCCCGACGAGTACCCGTTGCAGGCGCCGGACCCGCGGGTCGCCGCCGATCTGGCGACCCCGGCCGAGGGCACCAAGGTGTGCGTGGCCTGCCGGTCGGGCCGGGTCGACCCGGACGGCTACTGCGAGAACTGCGGGCACGCCCAGCCCCGCGAACGCGACCACATGGAACAGGAGTCGGGCCCGCTCGCCGCGGTCAGCGACCGCGGGCTGCGCCACCATCGCAACGAGGACGCCTTCGCCGTAGGACAGTGCGTGCTGCCCGACGGGGCGCCCGCGCTCGTCGCGGTCGTGTGTGACGGGGTGTCCTCGGCGACCCGGCCGGACGCGGCCTCGCTGGCCGCGTCGCGGAAGGCCGGCGAGTCGCTGCTGGCCGCGCTGCCGCAGGGCACGCATCCGCAGCAGGCGATGCACGAGGCGATCATCGCGGCCTCGCACGCGGTCAACTCCCTTGCCGAGGAGCCCGCGACGGCCCGCGAGCACGCCCCGCACCAGAACGCGCCGGCCTGCACCCTGGTCGCCTCCGTCGTCACCCCGGCGCTGCTCGTGGTGGGCTGGGTCGGCGACAGCCGCGCCTACTGGATCCCGGTGGACCGCAGTTCACCGCCGGCCCGGCTCACCGAGGACGACTCGTGGGCGGCCCAGATGGTCGCCGCGGGCCTGATGAGCGAGGCGGAGGCCTACGCCGACGAGCGCGCCCACGCGATCACCGGCTGGCTCGGCGCGGACGCGTACGAACTGGAGCCGCACACCGCTTCTTTCAAACCGGACCGGCCGGGTGTAGTGGTGGTGTGCACGGACGGCCTGTGGAACTACGCGGAGTCGGCCGAGGAGATGGCCGAGGTCGTACCCCCCGATGCCATGGTCCGCCCACTGCACAGCGCCCAGGTCCTGGTCGGTCACGCGCTGGACGGCGGGGGCCACGACAACGTAACAGTGGCCGTCGTGCCGTTCCCGGCCCCGCCGCAAGGGGCAGTAATCGGCTGAGGCCGCATAAACGGGGACGGTCTCGGACCGGAGGGGACCGGTCCGCTCATAGTCATCGCCCCATCCAGGTGGGGCACTTGAGGGGGATCAGAGTAGGCATGGCCAATTTCTCGAAGTCGAACGTGCCGCAGTTCTCGGTGGACGTGTACCAGAACGAGTACCTGCCCGAGGGCGGCCGGGAGGTCAACGCGATCGTCACCGTGACCTCGACCGGCGGCGGCACCGTGGGGAGCGCGGTCGCCGCGCCCCATCTGTACTCGCCGGGTCAGGGCCCGGACGCGGCCGTGGCGATCATGGTCGACTGCTCGGGGTCGATGGACTACCCGCCGACCAAGATGCGCAACGCCCGGGACGCCACCGCCGCCGCGATCGACACCCTGCGCGACGGGGTGCACTTCGCGGTGATCGGCGGCACGCACATCGCCAAGGAGGTCTATCCGGGCAACGGGCGGCTCGCGGTCGCCGACGCCACCACCCGCGACCAGGCCAAGCAGGCGCTGCGCAAGCTGAGCGCGGGCGGCGGCACCGCGATCGGCACCTGGCTGCGGCTCGCCGACCGGCTGCTGTCCTCGGCGGACGTCGCCATACGCCACGGCATCGTCCTCACCGACGGCCGCAACGAGCACGAGGCGCCCGAGGACCTGAAGGCCGCCCTCGACGCCTGCGCCGGACGCTTCACCTGTGACGCCCGCGGAGTCGGTACCGACTGGGAAGTGAAAGAAGTCACAGGGATCGCCTCCGCGCTGCTCGGCACCGCCGACATCGTCGCCGACCCGGCCAACCTCGCCGCCGACTTCACGAAGATGATGGAGACGGCGATGGGCAAGGAGGTCGCGGACGTCGCGCTGCGGCTCTGGACGCCGGTGGGCACGGCCATCAAATTCGTCAAGCAAGTCGCGCCCCAGGTACAGGAGTTGACCGACCGCCGCACCGAGGCGGGCCCGCGCGCCGGGGACTACCCCACCGGGTCCTGGGGAGACGAGTCCCGTGACTACCACGTGTGCGTCGAGGTCCCCGAGGCCGGCGTCGGCCAGGAGATGCTCGCCGCCCGGGTCTCGCTGGTCGTCCCGCAGCCCGACGGAACAACCCAAAACCTGGGCGCCCAGGGGCTGGTGAAGGCCGTATGGACCGACGACATGGTGGCGTCGACCTCCATCAATCCGCAGGTCGCGCACTACACCGGCCAGGCCGAACTGGCGCAAGTCATCCAACAAGGGCTGGATCTCCGCAAATCGGGCGATGTCGATGGAGCAACGGCCAAACTGGGACGGGCCGTTCAGCTCGCCAGCGTCTCCGGAAACGCGGATACTGCGAAACTGCTTGCGAAGGTGGTGGACGTGGTCGATGCCGCGGCGGGTACTGTGCGACTGAAGGCGAAGGTCGCGGAGGCCGACGAGATGACCCTCGAAACACGGTCCACAAAGACTGTTCGTGTAAAGAAGTGACCTAGCCCAGACAACTTCGTGAGACCCAGAACGACCCTGTGAGAAAGGGGGACGAGCCGACATGCCGACCTGCCCGAACGGACACCAGTCGGGTTCCGACGACTGGTGCGAGGTCTGCGGTCACCGCATGGCCGGTGCCGTACCCCCGCCCCCTCCCCCGCCGCCCGGCGGCGGCTACGGCTTCCCGCCGCCCGCGCGCCCGAACTCCGAGGCGGAGCTCTGCCCGCAGTGCCGTACGCCCCGTGAGGGCGGTGCGCCGTTCTGCGAGGAGTGCCGGTGGAACTTCCTCACCAACACGGCCACGTCGTACACCCCGGCGGCCCCGCGCCCGTCGAACCCCGGCCCGAGCCCGGCGGCCCGCTTCCAGCAGCCGCCGCCCGGTCCGACGTACGGCGGTGACTCCTTCGACTACCAGGGCTCGCGCCCCTCACAGATGAACCGCCCGGCCGAGCCGATACCCCCGTTCGGCAACGAACCGACGAACCGGTCGGGGAGGCCGGGGGGTGCGGGTGGGCCCGGAGGGCCTGGTGGTCCTGGTGGTCCTGGTGGTCCTGGTGGTCCGAACGGCCCCGGTGGATTCGGTGGCGAGCGGCAGCAGGGTGGGCCGGGCAGTCCCGGTGGCCCGGGCGGCGCGCAGGGCTTCGGCGGCGAGCGGCAGGGCGGTCCCGGTGGCCCCGGTGGCCAGGGTTCGCAGGGCTTCGGCAATGAGCGGCAGGGCGGGCCCGGCGGCCCCGGCGGCTCGCAAGGTTTCGGCAACGAGCGGTCGGGGGGCCCCGGCGGTCCGTCGGGCTTCGGCGGGGAACGCCAGGGTGGCGGTCCCGGTGGCCCGTCGGGCTTCGGCGGCGAACGCCAAGGCGGGCCGGGCGGGCCGGGCGGCACTTCAGGTTTCGGCGGGGAGCGTCAGGGCGGTGGCCCCGGCGGTGCGTCGGGCTTCGGCGGGGAACGCCAGGGTGGCGGTCCCGGTGGCCCCTCGGGCTTCGGCGGCGAGCGGCAGGGTGGCGGTCCCGCGCCCTTCGGCGGCAACGACCCGGCCGGTCCGCCGCGACCGTTCGGCAACGACCCCTCCGGTCCGCCCCCTCCCCCGCCCTTCGGCAACGAGGCGTCCGGTCGGCGGCCGTTCGGAAACGAGCAACCCCCGGGCCCCGGCGGCCAGTTCGGCAACGAGCGCCCCGGTCAGGGCGACTTCGGCGGTGGCCGCCCCGGCGCCTTCGGCGGCGAGCGGCAGGGCGGTGGTCCCGGCGGCCCCGGCGGTGCGCAGGGCTTCGGCGGCAACGACCCGGCCGGTCCGCCGCGGCCGTTCGGCAACGAGCCCTCGAACCCGCAGGGTCCCCCCAACTTCGGTCCCGACCCCTCGCGGCCGGTCCCGCCGCCGCCCGGCCCGACCCCGGGGCAGACAAGTGGCGCCCCGCAGGCGTTCCAGCAGTCCGCCCCGTCGGCCCCGCCCGGGTTCCCGCAGGAGACGAGCCGTCCGCAGCAGGGCGGCCCGTCCTTCGGTGGCGGTGACGACGACTGGGTGATCTCCCCGCCGACCCCCGGCTCCCCGGGCGGTCCCGGTGGCCCCGGCGGTCCCGGACAGGGCGGTGGCGGCTACGGCTACCCGCAGCCCGGTTCCACCCAGGCCCCGCCCCCGCCCCGCCCGGCGTACCAGCAGCCGACGACCTGGCTGGCGACGATCGGTCCGGACCGCGAGTACTTCATGGCGATGATGCAGCGCTCGGGCCCGGAGGCCGCGGGTCTCAACCTGCCCGCGTACTCCCCCGAGCAGCAGCGCCAGATGACCGGCAACCAGATCACCATCGGCCGCCGCCGGCACTCCACCGGTGAGTCCCCCGACATCGACCTGTCGGTGCCGCCGGAGGATCCGGGCGTCTCGCACCAGCACGCGGTACTGGTCCAGCAGCCGGACGGCAGCTGGGCGGTCGTCGACCAGAACTCGACGAACGGTACGACGGTCAACGGCGGCGAGGAGCCCATCCAGCCCTTCGTCCCGGTGCCGTTGCAGGACGGGGACCGGGTGCACGTCGGCGCGTGGACGACGATCACGGTCCGCCGGGGCTGACAGACGTCATGGGAGGGGCCAGCTGTACGGCCCCTCCGGATCGTCCAGCCACGCCCGCACCCGGCCGTCGGCGACCGTGACGCCGTAGCGCTCGCGTCCCGGTCTCCCTTCGCGCTCCCACAGCTCGTGCGCGTCCTGCGGGTCGAGGGTGCCGTGGGTGAGGGTGAGCAGGAAGCGGAGGAGTTCGTGGTCGCCTGACCGGTGCGGGATCTCGTCCGCCGGAGCGGGCCCGGTGCCGCGCAGGGGCACGAAGTACGCGGCCGTGTCCAGGAAGCTGCCCTCGGCGTGCTCCGCGTCCCGCACGGTGAGCGCGATCAGTCCGGTGGCGAGCGGGGCCAGGACGCGGGCGCCGGGACCGCACTGGGCGAGCCAGGCGGGCGGCACCGACGGCAGGGCGCAGGTCGCGATGATCCGGTCGTAGGGGGCGTGTTCGGGGACTCCGCGGGCGCCGTCGCCTGTGACGACTCTCGGGCGGTACCCGGCGTCGGCGAGATGGGTGCGCGCGGACTCGGTGATCTCCGGTTCCAGGTCGACTGTGGTCACCAGGCCGTCGCCGAGCCGGTGGGCGAGCAGCGCCGCGTTGTAGCCGGTGCCCGCGCCGATCTCCAGCACCCGGCTGCCGTCCGTCACCCCCAGCTCGACGAGCATCCTGGCCATCAGCGAGGGCTGGCTGCTGGACGACACCAGTTCCCCGTCGCGCAGCCGGGTGGCCAGCGGGGCGTCGTCGTACACCCCGCGCAGCCAGCGCTCCCGGACGCTCGGGTCGGCGCTCCCGCCCCACAGCCGCTCGTAGCCGCCGGCGGCACCGACGTAGTAGTACGGCACGAAGAGATGCCGCGGCACCGCCTCGAACACCGCCCGCCACCCCGGGTCCGTGTCCCACGCCCCGCTCAGCCCGATCCGCCGCACCAGCTCCGCCCGCGCGGGACCGGCCACGGCGTCCAGTTCCCTCCCGAGAGCGTGCGCACCCATACGTCCACTGTCCTGCGGTCGGGCCGGGGAGGCGAGCGGTCCGCTCCTCGGCCAAGGTCCTAAGTCCGAAGTCCTCCGCCACGGCGTCTGAGACCATGGGGGCGTGAAAGAGATTCGGCGCGGCACGCTTCAGGAGCAGACCTTCTACGAGCAGGTCGGCGGGGAGGAGACCTTCCGTCGGCTCGTTCACCGTTTCTACGAGGGTGTCGCCGAGGACCCGCTGCTGAAGCCCATGTATCCGGAGGAGGACCTGGGCCCGGCCGAGGAGCGCCTGACCCTCTTCCTGATCCAGTACTGGGGCGGTCCCACGACGTACAGCGACAACCGCGGCCACCCTAGGCTGCGGATGCGCCACGCCCCGTTCCAGGTCGACCGGGCCGCGCACGACGCCTGGCTGAAGCACATGCGGGTCGCCGTCGACGAGCTCGGCCTGTCCGAGGAACACGAGCACACGCTGTGGAACTACCTGACGTACGCGGCGGCTTCGATGGTGAACGCAGAAGGCTGAGGCCTGGAGGGTTGAGCACGGTGGGCTGAACGCCCTTTGCCGCGCGGGGAGTTGAACGGCGCGCTCAGCGCACGCTGACGCCGAGTGCGCCGACTCCCGCCCTGCGGACGGCAATTGAGCCGTACGGCGTGCGCAGCCGGAGCCACGCGCCGGACGAGAAGAGGCCCGACTCCCCGCCGGGGCGCAGGAATCCGAGCGACTGGGCGGCGTGCACGGCGCGCACCGGCAGCGAGGTCTCCCCGACCGTCCGGGACCAGATCTCCCGCCCTATGCGGTCGAGTTCGGTGCGCGTACGGCCTTCGGGCGCCAACTCCTGTGTACGGGACCGGAATTCGGCGACCCCGGCGGCGATCATCCCGCGCAGTGCCTGCGGTTCCGGCAGCCCGGACTCGGGGGACCAGCCGCCGCGCGGCGGCAGTACTCCGGCCCACGGCGGGCCGGTCACCGCGGCCGGTACCCGGGCCGTGGCCGCCGACTCGTCGAGGGATTCGAGGAGTTCACCGGCGGAGACGGTCACGTCGAGCGTGTCGTCGAGGCCGTTCTCGTACGGCTTGGCGAGGCGCACCGCGCGGATGGCGAGCACCTCGAAGGACGGCGGGCGCCCGAAGACGGCGAGGGCCGTGCCGGCTGCCTGGAGGCGGACGGCGGCGGCGCGGTCGTAGTGCAGCAGCCGGGAGAGGAAGGCCGCGAGGTCCGCCGCCTCCCCTTCGTCGGCGAGATGGAGGACCGTCATGCGGCGACGGCCTCCTCCTCGGCGTCGTCCCGGTATCCCTCCAGGAACTCGCGTTCCTCGGCGGTGATCCGGCGCGGTCGTTGTGCCTCGAAGTCGAACGGCACTATGACCGTGGCGGCCCGGACGTAGACCTGGTCGCCGTCCTTCACCTCGTAGGCGATGGTGAAGGACGCCGCCCTGATCTCGGTGACCCACAGCTCGATGTCGACCGGGTGGTGCCGGTGGACGAGCTGGCGTTTGTAGTCGATCTCGTGGCGCGCCACGACCGAGCCCTGCTTGAAGTCCTTGTCCGGGCGGAACAGGAAGTCGATACGGGCTTCCTCCAGGTAGCGGAGGAAGACCACGTTGTTGACGTGGCCGTACGCGTCCATGTCCGCCCAGCGCAGTGGGCAGCGGTAGATGTGGCGCAAGAAGATCAGCCCCGGGTCAGCTTCTTGTAGGTGGCGCGGTGCGGACGCGCGGCGTCCGGGCCGAGCCGCTCGACCTTGTTCTTCTCGTAGGACTCGAAGTTGCCCTCGAACCAGAACCACTTGGAGTCACCCTCGTAGGCAAGGATGTGCGTGGCCACCCGGTCCAGGAACCAGCGGTCGTGGGAGACGACCACGGCCGCACCGGGGAACTCCAGGAGCGCGTTCTCCAGCGAGCCCAGGGTCTCGACGTCGAGGTCGTTCGTCGGTTCGTCGAGGAGCAGGAGGTTGCCGCCCTGCTTGAGGGTGAGCGCGAGGTTGAGGCGGTTGCGCTCACCGCCGGAGAGGACTCCGGCCGGCTTCTGCTGGTCGGGGCCCTTGAAGCCGAACGCGGAGACGTAGGCGCGGGACGGCATCTCGACCTGGCCGACGTTGATGTAGTCCAGCTCGTCCGAGACGACGGCCCACAGCGACTTCTTGGGGTCGATGTTCTCGCGGCTCTGGTCGACGTACGAGATCTTGACGGTCTCGCCGACCTTGATGGAACCGGAGTCCGGCGTCTCCAGGCCCTGGATCATCTTGAAGAGGGTCGTCTTGCCAGCGCCGTTCGGGCCGATGACGCCCACGATGCCGTTCCGCGGCAGCGTGAAGGAGAGGTCGTCGATGAGGACCTTGTCGCCGAAGGCCTTGGAGAGGTTGCTGACCTCGACGACGATCGAGCCCAGGCGCGGGCCCGGCGGGATCTGGATCTCCTCGAAGTCCAGCTTCCGCATCTTGTCCGCCTCGGCGGCCATCTCCTCGTAGCGGGAGAGTCGCGCCTTGGACTTGGCCTGACGCCCCTTGGCGTTCGACCGCACCCAGTCCAGCTCCTCCTTCAGACGCTTCGCGCGCTTGGCGTCCTTCTGTCCCTCGACCTTGAGGCGGGAGGCCTTCTTCTCCAGGTAGGTGGAGTAGTTGCCCTCGTAGGGGTGGGCGCGGCCGCGGTCGAGTTCGAGGATCCACTCGGCGACGTTGTCCAGGAAGTACCGGTCGTGGGTGACGGCGACGACGGTGCCGGGGTACTTCGCGAGGTGCTGCTCCAGCCACTGGACGGACTCGGCGTCCAGGTGGTTGGTGGGCTCGTCGAGGAGCAGCAGGTCGGGGGCTTCGAGCAGCAGCTTGCAGAGCGCGACGCGGCGGCGCTCACCGCCGGAGAGGTTGGTGACGGGCCAGTCGCCGGGCGGGCAGCCCAGGGCGTCCATGGCCTGCTCCAGCTGGGTGTCCAGGTCCCACGCGTTGGCGTGGTCCAGGTCCTCCTGGAGCTTGCCCATCTCGTCGAGGAGGGCGTCCGAGTAGTCGGTCGCCATCAGCTCGGCGACCTCGTTGAAGCGCTTGAGCTTGCCCATGATCTCGGCGGCGCCGTCCTGCACGTTCTCCAGGACGGTCTTCGACTCGTCGAGCGGGGGCTCCTGGAGCAGCATGCCGACGCTGTAGCCGGGCGACAGGAACGCGTCGCCGTTGGAGGGCTGCTCAAGGCCCGCCATGATCTTGAGAACGGTGGACTTACCGGCACCGTTAGGTCCGACCACACCGATCTTCGCGCCGGGCAGGAAGCTCAGCGTCACATCGTCAAGGATGACCTTGTCGCCGTGCGCCTTGCGCGTCTTGCGCATGGTGTAGATGTACTCAGCCAAGAGAAACCGTCCGGCAGCTTGAAATCTGGAGTGGGCAGATGTAGTCCATACTGCCTGACCCCTGGCCCTCGGGGGAAACGCGTATGGGCAGGGGGGCTGTGAGCTGGGGGTTGGCCATCGACGGCGGCGCCCGGTCCGGCGGGAACTACACCGGCTTGCCCTCAGTGCCGTGCCACGGCCCGTAGTCGAAGCCGTTGCCGACGTACCAGTCCAGCCTGGTGCCGCTGCAGACACCGCTGTGGACGTCGAGGAAGTCGTAGTCGACGGCCTTGATCGACTTCTTGGGGAAGGTCACCGATATCTCGGTGGTGACGGTGCCCCGTGCGGGGATCGTGCCCAGGGACAGGGTCGTGGAGTTCCACAGCGGCAGTGAGTCGTTGGTCTTCTTGTTCCAGTGCAGGCTCATCTTGTGCCAGTGGCCGTTGCCCACGCGCCACTGCACGAGCGGGGCGGGCCCGCGGTTCCGCATGAGGTTGCCCAGGGCGAAGACGTAGGTGGCCTTGGGCAGGGTCACGGACTCGGTGTTGTGCACCCGGAGGCGGGCGTGCAGCGCCACGCCTGCGCGGGTTGCCGTGGGCACCGCCGACCCGGCGGCGTCGGAGACGGAGACCGCTCCGTATCTGCACGTGTACGCCGCTGCCGAGGTCGTCGGCGTCGTCGCGGCCCGCGGCTGGGCGGCTTCGGCCGTGACGGTCCCGGGCACGGCGCCGAGCAGACCGGTCGCGATCATCACGACCGCTCCACGGCGAACGGTGAGCTTCATCAGTGGTTCCCCCCACATTCGGTGTCGATGGTGTTGCGTGCCGCTGCCGCTACCGCTCAGCCCTGCTGTCCGGGCTTGCGGTCGCGCAGCAGGATCAGGGCCGTGGCGCCGATGCCGACCAGGCCGAGGGCGACGACCGTGATCATCGGGGTGATGGCGGAGCCGCCCGTCTCGGCGAGGTTGGTGTCGACGGAGGTGCCGCCCACCGTGGCGGGGCTGGGCTCGCTGAGCGTCTGGGTCACGGTGCCGCCCGCGTCGCTCTGCGTCCGGCAGTCGAGGACTCCGGCGAACCGCTTCGCGTAGCCGTGCGGTGCCGTGATCGTGAAGTCGTACGCCTGGTCCTCCTGGAACGGGATCGTCACCGTCTGGGAGGTCCCGGCGTCGATGCCGTGCTCGACGCCCAGGAGATCGAAGGTGAACGTCTCGTCGCCCTCGTTGGCCGCCGTGATGTCCACGCCGCCCGCGGCACAGTTCTTCCGTGCCGACAGTGCCGGTATCGCCCCCGTCTTCGCCCAGTCCGCGTCGGCGGCGGCGGAGACCGTCGACTCGCTGGAACCGGCGAGGATCTGTGTCTGGCTCCTGTTCTCGGAGGTGAAGGCCCGGCCGACGGGCACGGTGGTGGAGGCCTGCACGGTCAGCTCGGCCGATCCGTCCGCCGTGTCCTCGGGCACGTCGAAGAACACCTGGCTGCCGTCCGCCGCGGACGTCACGACCTTGCCGTCCTTGTCGACGATCCGCACCCCGGTCGTGACGGCGTCCGCGGGCGGTGTCAGCGTCACCCCGTTCGCGTTGGTGTGTACCGTCACCGGGCCGAGCCGCTCGCCGGGGTGGCCGGAGACCGCGGGCGGGTCGAGGGTCAGCGAGGCCTGCGGCTCCGCGACGTCACGCGCGCTCTTCTGCAAGTAGTCCGCGAGCTTCTCCGCCTGCGGGTCGACCGCGTCGACGTCGGCGCCGTCCGAGTAGCGCCAGATGGCCACCTGGGTGCCGGCCGCCGCGTCGCTCTCGGTCAGGCCCTTGGTGCCGGCCTTCGCGGAGAGCGCGGCGAGGTCGTTCACCTGCGGGTAGGAGTGCTGGAGGATCCAACGGATCTTTCCCGCGCTCTTGTTGGTGCCCAGCGAGGTCCCGCTCCACGCGGTCTCGTGGTACTTGGCGTCGCGCTGGGTGGGGTTCCGGAGATCGACGCAGTACGTCTGTAGGGTGCCGCCGCCGTCCACGGACATCTCGAACAGGCCCGCGGAGACCTGCACATCGCCGCCGCCGGCGTCGTGGATCACGGCGTCGCCGTATGCCTTGAGTCCGCCTATCGTGGCCGTCGCCCCGCCCTGGGTCTGCGGGGTCTCGTCGGCGAAGGCCGGGCCCGCGCCGGCCAGCACACCGGCGGCGACGAGTCCGCACGCCCAGGTCGCGGCGACGAAACGCACGACGCCCCGGCCACCTGGTGACAGCGCGGAGAAGACAGACAACGCAGAAGACACGGAATTCCCCTTCGAGCAGGACCCATGGGCGTGGGGGGCGTGGCGTGGTCCCACCAGCAGAATCTGTAGCGCCGAGAGCTGTGCCCGAGCTATGTCCGGCATCCTAAGGAGGCGGGCACACCCCGTTCTCCAGTCGGGTGATCCGATAACCGTTCCGAATCGGAATCGTTATCGCCAAGATCACCCGCGAGCATGGCTTATCGACAAATCCACCGAGTCATTCGGAACGCATTCATCGATAAGCCACGGACAAGCCGTAGTTCGATCAGCTCGGGGCATTCACTGACATCACGCCACCGCGACGGGCTCGGCCTGTCGGTGCCGGTCCGGTTGCCCGGAGACGTCGGCGGAATCACCGGCCGGGGTCTCCCAGTCGGGCTCGGGCCGGGGCGGGGAGGCCGCCGTGTCGGGCCTGTTGGCCCGTCGGAAGGCCGAGGTGCCGCGCGCCAGGTCGTGGCCGATCGCCACGGCGTCGAGGTCCGTCCAGGAGCGGTTCGGCTGCCCCTCACGAGCCTCCTCGCGCACCTTCAACCGACCCTGGACGACGACCGGGTCACCGACCGTCAGCGACGCGGCCACGTTCGTGGCCAGCTGTCGATTGGCCCACACCGTGAAGAAGTTGGTGTGGCCGTCCGTCCACGCGCTCTTCTCGCGGTCCCAGTAACGCGAGGTCACCGCCAGCCGGAACCGTGCCGACGGTCCCGCCGCCAACTCCCGGTACACCGGCGGTGTCGCCACGTTGCCCACCGCGCAGACCATGGTCTCGTTCATCGCGCATCCCTCCCTGACCCGGCCGCGCAGGCCGGGCGGAAACGCGTACGGGCCCGTCCCGTACGGCTGCGATCAGACTGCCTCCGCCGGGCCGGACCCGCTGAGCGCTGTGCACCACCGCCCACCTGTGGAAAACCTCATCACCCGGACGAGGGAACGACGTTCGGACCGAGGTTCACCCGGCCCCGACCCCCGCACCAGTGACCCGCCCGTACTGCTCCCGCACCTCCCGGTACCGCAGCAGCTCGGCGGCCAGCGGATCGAGCACCCGCGCCCGGCCGCAGCCCGCCGCGGCCTCCCGCAATCGCCGCTCCGCGTCGAGGCCGTAGCGTCGGGCGGGGCCGCGGGCCGCCATCCGGCAGCTCCACTCGACGAGCGGGCCGCCGATGATGCCGGCCACCATCAGCAGCACCGGCACTCCCAGGTTCGGCGCCATGAACCCGATGATCTGGCCCAACAGCCAGAGCCCGCCGACGACTTGGAGGATCGTCATGGACGCCTGCGCCAGTACGGCCGCGGGCCACCACCCCGGCCGTGGCGGGCGCCCCACGGGCAGCCCGGCCCGCGCCGCCAGCTCGTCCAGCGCCTCGGGCAGCCCCTGCGCCCCGCGTACGGCCGCCTCCCGCACCGCCTGCGCCCACGGCGCGGGCAGCCCGCCGGAGGCCCGGTCGGCGACCGTGCGGACCGCCTGTTCGACGCGCTGGCGTGCCGTGGCCTCCTCGTCGGCCTGGGCGCGGACGGGCAGCCGTCCGGTGGTCGGTTCGCGCCGGTCGTTGTACCAGCGCCACAGCCGCAGCCAGGGCGTGCCGCAGGCCCGGTTGGCGTTGCGCAGCCAGGCGCGTTCGGCCGCCTCGCCCGCCGCGGTGGCGCCCACCGAGTCCGCGAGCCGCGCGGCGAACTCGTCCCGCGCCTCCTCGCTGAGCCCGGTGCGCCGCCCCGTCGCGTAGACGGGCCGCAGCCGCCAGGCCGCCGCGTCAACATCGGCTGAAATTCGCCGTGCGGCCGCTCCACGATCCGCCACGAACTGGCCCAAAACCTCGCGCAGTTCGGGGATGCCGTCGCCGGTGAGCGCGGACAGGGAGAGCACGGTCGCGCCCGGTTCGCCGTACTCACCGAGGGCGATCCCGTCCTCGTCGAGCAGGCGCCGAAGATCGTCGAGGACCTGATCGGCGGCCTCCCCGGGGAGCCGGTCGATCTGGTTGAGGACGACGAACATGACCTCCGCGTGGCCCGCCATCGGCCGCAGATAACGCTCATGGAGGATCGCGTCGGCGTACTTCTCCGGGTCGACGACCCAGATGACCGCGTCGACGAGCGCCAGCACCCGGTCGACCTGCTCGCGGTGCGCGACGGCCGCCGAGTCGTGGTCGGGCAGGTCCACCAGGACGAGCCCGCGCAACTGGGCCTCCATCTCGGCGCTCTGAAGGGGGCGCCTGCGCAGCCGTCCCGGGATGCCGATCCGGTCGATGAGGGTGGCCGCGCCGTCGCTCCAGCTGCACGCGATAGGCGCGGCGGTGGTGGGCCGTCGTACGCCCGTCTCCGAGATGGCCACTCCGGCGAGCGCGTTGAAGAGCTGCGACTTGCCGCTGCCGGTGGCGCCCGCGATGGCGACCACGGTGTGCTGCCCGGAGAGCCTGCGCCGCGCGGCGGCCTCGTCGAGCACCCGCCCCGCCTCCGCCAGGGTCCCGCTGTCGAGGCGGGTCCTGGAGAGCCCCACCAGTTCGCGCAACGCGTCGAGACGGGACCGTAGCGGCCCGTCGTACGCCAAGGGGGCCGGGACCTGGGCGGGGTGCGCGGCCTGCTGCCCCCGGGAGGCCCTGATCTCCACGGCGGCGGCCTGCTGCGCGGCGGTGGTCTCGTTGACCCGCCGCGCGATGAGTCCGTCGTCCCAGGAGCCGGTCGCCTCCTCGGAGTCAGTGGAATTCGTCGGGTTCGCCGGGTCCACGGCCGCCTTGGATTCCGTACGACCGGCGGTGTCGGCCCGCACGCGCGCGTGGCCGTCGGTGTCCTCCTGGTCGCCGATTTCCCGGGCGTCCTCTACGGGAGGAGGGTTTTCGGGGCGCGCGTCCCTGGCGTCCGCGTCGCGGCCGTTGTCGGCATGACCGGCATGATCCGCGTGGTCCATCTCGTCCGTGTGGTCCTGGTCAGTGACGGCAGTCACCGGTCACCTCTCCTTCTGAAGTACGGACAGCGCGGCGATGAGTTCGGCCTGGGGTTCGGGGTGCACGTCGAGGGCGTCGAGCGGGGCGAGCCGGCGTTCGCGTTCGGTGTGCACGACCCGGTCCAGGTGGTCGTTGAGCAGCCGTCCGGCCCGGTCGCGCAGCCGCAGCGCCCCGTGCGCGCCGATCCGCTCGGCGAGCCCCTCCCCCGCGGACCGGGCCCTACGGCCGCCAAGCAGCGCGGTGGCGACGAGGGCGGCGACCACCTCGGGGTCGGGCGCGATGCTCCGGTCGAGGTCGGCGACCTCCTCCTCGGCGTACTCCTCCAGCTCGCGCCGCCACCGCCGTACGGCCATCCCGATGCGGTGCTCGGCGCTCTCCAGCGAGGGATCGCGGTCGGCGAGCTCCGGGGCGCCCGCGGCCGGTTCGCGGCGCCAGGCGTCGTCGACGCGCTCGTCGGCGGCCGTGACGGCGCACAGCAGCAGCGCGGCGAGGCTTTCGGCGAGGGCGTCGAGGAGTTCACCGGCGGAGCAGTCGAGCGGGAAGGCGCGCCAGCGCTTCAACGCGTCCCCGGCGAGCACGGCCCCGCCCTGCAAACGGCCTCGCACGCGCGCGTGCTCGCTGTCGTAGGCCCCGTCGACGGCGGCCGTGAGCCGTAGCGCGGCGGCGTACTGGGCGGCGGCGGCACCGGCGAGTTCGGGCATCCGCGACTTGAGCGAGTCGAGGACGCCGTAGGCCGTGCGGGCCATGGACTGGTGCCGGGCGCCGGGGTCCTGGGCCTGCTGCACGAGCCAGCTGCGCAGGGTCGCCACGGCGCTGGCCGGGAGCAGCCCGCCGCCCCAGGCGGACTCGGGGAGTTCGGGCACCGTGAAGCGCGGTACGTCGCCGAGGCCGGCCTTGGCGAGCAGGGCGCCGTACTGCCGGGACACCTCGGACACCACTTGGTGGGGCACCCGGTCGAGGACGGTCACCAGGGTCGCGTTGTGCTCCTTGGCGCTGCGCAGCAGATGCCAGGGCACGGCGTCGGCGTAGCGGGCGGCCGTGGTGACCATCACCCAGATGTCGGCCGCGCAGATCAGTTCGGCGGCCAGCACCCGGTTGTCGGCGACCAGGGAGTCGATGTCGGGCGCGTCCAGGAGGGCGATTCCGCGCGGGAGGGAGTCGGCGGTCTCGACCCGCAACACGCGCATACCGTCCTCACCGGGGAGGAGCAACTCGTCCCCCGGGTCCTGATGGGGCACCCACGCGCGCGTGAGGTCGGGCAGTACGCGCATCCCGCTGAACCAGTGATGGTCCTCCGGATGGCAGACCAGCACCGGTGTGCGGGTCGTCGGGCGCAGCACGCCGGCCTCGCTGACCCTGCGCCCCACAAGGGAGTTGACGAGCGTCGACTTGCCCGCGCCGGTGGAACCGCCGACCACCGCCAGCAGGGGCGCTTCGGGCTCTTTCAGGCGGGGCACCAGATAGTCGTCGAGCTGGGCGAGCAGTTCGTCGCGGTTGGCACGCGCGCGTGGAGCCCCCGCGAGGGGCAGCGGGAAGCGTGCGGCGGCGACACGGTCGCGCAGGGCGGAGAGTGCGTCGAGCAGCTGAGGCCGTACGTCCAAGGTCACCACATGTGAAGAATGCCCAATTTTGGGGGAATTCTGAAGCATATGAGCATGCCTGCGCGCCGACGGAACACAACGGACGGAAGGGATGACTGGGGCAAGGGCACAGTCCAGGCATAACGAGTGCACAACACCCGTGGCGCCGGGCACCAAAAGCGATGCACGATTCGTACCTGCCTGCGATTATCAGGACCGCTTCACCGAACCTCCACATCGAGCCACGGAGGGGAAGCAACAGGGACAAGGACCCGGGAGCCCTATCCTTGTCCCCGGCAACGTCACGGACCGGCCCACACCCGGGCACACCACGACCGAGGCCACCACACCCGGCCCCCGTAGCTCAGTGGATAGAGCAGGCGCCTTCTAAGCGCTTGGCCGCAGGTTCGAGTCCTGCCGGGGGCGCCATTGAGTCTCTGACCTGGGGTTATGGGTCAGAAGGATCACCGAAAGCCGCGTGACTTACCTACCAGACTCGGTTAGGTAAGGCGCCTAGCGGATTGCACCTTGCCTAGCCCGGACACCAGGGAGTCACCCCGTGTCGGCACAGGCCAAGAAGTCACCTCTCAGGGCATCTCAGGGAACGGCCAGGAGCACAGCACTCCGCGTCATCCCCTCCGACCCGGACCAGTCAGAGGCCAGGCAGGCCACAGCCCAGGACTACGCAACTCACCTCAGGGCCAGCAACAACAAGCACGGTCGGCCCTACACGGAGAAGACGGTCACGGCGTACACCAAGGCAGTCCGAGCCCTTGACCAGTGGATGAGCCGAGAGGGAATGGAAGAGGACTTCACCAGCGTGGGCACCGCCACGCTGAACCTGTTTTTCAGGGCGTACTACGAGAGCCACAACCAGGGCGGGACCAACACCGTTCAGAGGAACTTGCGCCCCTTCTTCACGTGGATGGAGGAGGAGCACGACATGACCAATCCCTACCGGGACAAGAAGCTCCAGAGGTACGCCCCTCCCAAGGCAGGCAAGCCACAGACTCTCTCCGCCGACTTCGTCACCGACCTGTTGAAGGTGACCGGCAACGGCCACCCCCGAGTGAGGGAGTTCGAGAAGCTGAGGGACCACGCAATCATGAGGGTCCTGACAGAGGGACTGCGGGCAGAGGAGTTGCTGACGCTCAGGCTGGATTCCCTCGACCTGTCACAGGGGTTGGCTCAGGTGGTTCCACTGAAGGACGCCAGGAGTACGGGAGAGGGCAGGGTCATTCCCCTCCAGCCCCGTACGGTGATTGCCCTCACGCGCTACCTGAGGGCCAGGGAACCCCACAAGATGAGCAAGGGTCAGGATCTTTGGCTCGGTACCCGGAACAGGTCTCGGCTCACGTACTCAGGTCTCTACCGGATGCTCAACAGGCGGGCACAGGAAGCCGGTTACGAAGGATGCCACCCACACCAGTTCAGGCACACAGCCACAGACGACATGCTCTCTGCCGGAATGAGCGGTGAGGACGTGATGACCATTCAGGGATGGAAGGACCCCACCATGCTTCGGAGGTATGCGGCAGACATGGCGGTGAGTAGGGCTGTGAAGGCTGCACGGAAGATGGGTGACAGGTACTGACCCTGACTGGCTGAGAGGCTTCGAGAGGGCCCCTGGCGACGTAGCCAGTGGGCCCTTTCTCGTACCTGGGGAGTAGGATGGTGATAGTTCCTGTCATACCCGAGGATGATCTTTGAAGGAATTCAAGACCGCAGCCTGTCTCAGGGGTCGAGTCGGGGGCCTCTATATAAGTAGAGGGTAGTTCTCCTCGATACGCGGTGGTTGGTCTCCACGTGGTGGTGGATGAAGGGTCCTGGTTGGCTTCGGCTGGCCGGGGCTTTTATTTTTCCCGCAGGTGGACCAACACAGCCACCACAGAAGGTACCCGACAGTGCCCGGCCGATGTCAGTCCCGTGGCATAGAATAGGCACTGAAGAAGTTCACCGGACTCCAGGAAACTCCGAGAGCCCCTGATGCTGTCCGGCTTCTTGTTCCACGCCGAGTCTCAGTTACTCGTTTTCGCGACTGACCACCCACGCCATGGCACCCCCCATACTGCGGTCCTGACGGCATGCAGTATGCACGGCAGCTCTTTTTTTCAGCACGGTCTGACCAACATTCCCCCAGCAGCGGGCAGGGCTACGACGCCCTGCCGCACCCCACTAACCACGAAGGAGACAGCTATGTCTCGACGTCACTACGTAACGCTTCCCGACCACTCGTATCGATGCGTGTCCTGCCGACAGGAGTTCAGCACCCGCGAGGAGTTGGGCAGGCACTACAGCCCTAGAGGCAAGTGCAAGCACCCGATAGCCATGGGCCTGCATCTCGACATCCAGGTAAGCCAGTACCGATGGACCAGCAACAAGCCCGAGAGTGCCCCTGGATGGCTTTCTAAGGCCGCGTGAGGCCGAGCAAGTATCAATACATCAGAGCCGCAGGGATGGGCGACCAGAAGCCCGTACAGGCACATTCACGGGCCCGAGCGATCGGGCCTCACACCACCACTACCAAGGAGCAATCCACATGACTAAATGCGTAATGGACGGATGCACAGAGCAGGGCGAGACAGTCACGCTCAGACAGATATCCGGGGCACCTTCAATGACCCTGTGCCCCGCTCACCGCTGGGACTTCTTCTGGGATCGGAAGCGAGAAGCCCGAGACATGGCTACCGCTATCAGCGAGGCCAACCCGGAGATGAACCACACCCCCGGATTCACGTACATCATTCGACTGGCCAACGGGAACGTGAAGATCGGCACCACCAATCGACCCAAGCCTAACCAGGTGAAGCGGCTGAAAGACCTGAGCGATAAGCGAAATCAGAACATGCCTGTCCAGGTACTAGCACTCATGAGTGGTGGTGAATCCCTTGAGGCCCTAGTTCAGGACCAATGGAAGCATGACCGAGTACAAGGCCAGATGGAGCAGTTCTATCCCTACGCACCGCTACTCGAATGGGCTGAGCGGCAGGGGATTGACCCTGCCGTCAGCGACTTTGATGACTACGTGATCGGGAAGCACAAGCGGGGTTCCGTGAGTGAGTACGCACAAGAGATGCGGGGCCACATCGGAGATGAGCCGATGCCGTTCCGTGCCGCTTCACCCGCAGCAGAGAAGTTCCTGACCGACAAGCTCAACAACAACGAAGGAGAAGAACAGCAGTGAAGATCGCAGCAAGTGAAGCCAAGGCAGTTCTCGGCAGTCTCGTACGAGAGGCAGAACAAGGACAGACCATCGAGCTAACCCGATATGGGAAGGCCGCAGCAGTCCTCATCTCCGCAGAACGATACGAGCGACTGACACGAAACCTGATGGAAGACAACTGAGCGGGGAGGAATGTATGGCATACCGAAGAAGAAAGAACCTACTGCCGTCCATCGCGGCAGTACTGGAGTCCATGGGAGTACGAGCCTGGATACATGAGGGCCGCGTCTATCACGACGGACCGGACGAACTGAGAGACGAGATAGGCAACGCAATCGAGAGAGTCCGGCCGACAGGGGTTAGGGAGTCTGCTCTGTTCTTCGGAGCGGTTCTCGTGGTGGCTATGGACCGAGGCAACTTCACCCGCGCTGATATCAAGAGCCTGGATGACTTGGGCTACGGCAACGCTAACTATCTGCTCGAACGACTGGAGAAGCTGAAGGAGATTGAGAGTGACTGAGCGAATCACAGAGCTGTGGAGTGAATACCTGGAGAGTGGCGGTGAGGCACTCCCACTGTTGAAGCTCCTCATAGATGAGGCATGGCAGGAACTCACAGCAGACGACGCCGACGAACTGAGAAGGTTCCTGAGTTACTGAGAGGAGACGACATGTACTCCGAGGGAATCAAGGGAAGGGAACACAAGCTCATCTGTTCTGACTGCGGCGAGGCATTCAGCTTCCGGATTGAGATGCACAAGCACCAGGACCCCAAGCTCAAGCAGTGCCCAGGGGTGTTCTGGTCGAGAAGGTACACAGCCACTACCGGCATAGCCAGAGGGAAATGAGAACCCCGAGCCGGCTGAACCTTTCAGAATAGCTAGCTGACTGAGTTTCTTTGGTAGGGAGCCTGCGCCGATTGACGGCTACGGCTCCCTGCCATGGATGCTCAGACATCCGAACTAACCAGCCTCCCAATAACACCGAGTCGATTGGATGAAGGCTATGGGTACGACAGGCAACTACTACAGGTGGACGAAACAACAGAACGGAGATAGTGGATGTTCGACAAGACGAGATACGCGGGCAAGAAGCTGGGTGACCTGGTGAAGACCGCGAACAAGTTCCTGATTGAGGATCTGATCCACGGCAAGATAACGATGCTCTACGCACGACCCAAGGTGGGTAAGTCTCTGCTCGCCATGTCTGCCGCTATTGCACTCTCTGAGGGAACCGACTGGCTTGGCCGAAAGGTGGAACAGAAGTTCGTCGGTTACTGGGCAATGGACGGTGGCCAGGCCGACGAGATGCGAGAGAGGTTCGAAGACCTGGGCAGTGACACAGGGTCCGAAGTAGTCGTGTTCGACAGGAAGCCGGAAGACACCGACGAATGGTGGGACGGCTGGATCGATTACCTGGCCGACGAGGTGGAGGTTCTGTTCATCGATAACCTGCTGGCACTCAAGCCTGGCGATGTGTCCGTGAATGACGACGCATCTATGGGTGCCATCTTCGAGCGCATCGGGGCAATCGTCAGCCGAGGGATTGCAGTGGTTGTCATCCACCATGCACCGAAGATGAGCGAGGACATTCTGAAGACGCGCACACCCATGGGTAGCACCATCATCGAGTCGTCTGTCCGATACCTGATCCGAGCCGAACGAGATTGGGAGAAGAACTCTGCACTTGTCACCCTGGTTGCTGGCGGCAACGCAGGAGCAGCCAAGGAATTCCAGGTTGCCCTTTACCCGAAGGGAATGGGTAACGATGGAGCCTTTGTGACACTGCTCGAAGAGAGGCTGAATGGAGACATCCCCGAGGATGAAACCATGGAACAGGCGCTAGAGCGAGCCCGTATGGAACTCCGGAAGAAGCAGGGTCAGGCCAAGCCCGCAGAGCGTAAGCAGCAGGAGCGAGACGGTGACAATGTCTCCAGGGTGGTCGACTATCTGAAGAACAACGCCGAGCCGGTTAACCAGGGCACCATCCGTGAGGCGACAAAGATGAGTAACACCAAGCTGAGGGGTGTACTCGCAACACTGGAGAAGGACGGCAAAGCCAAGCAGACCAAGGGTGCCGGTAATGCTGTGCTGTGGGAACTGACTGCCTAAGCCTCTGTCTGTTCGTGTCTGTCTGTCTGTTCCCCCCACGATATATAAGGCAGACAGACAGACATCTGCCATCTATATCTTCCCCCCGAGCGGAGTGATCCAGGTAGGCACAGCTCCGGGCAAGGGCCCTGCGCTGCGCTTGGAGCGGGGAGAAGGAGAGGGCGGGGGAAAGGAGAGGCGTAGCCCTTGCGAAGTCTCTCCCTCGCACCCTCTCGTGCTTAAAGGTTCCGCAGGATAGGCGCTCCGGGCATGGGCCCTACGCACCTCCATAGTTCTACTTCCAGGGCTGAGCCGTAGCGAAGCCCCTGGCATGAGTCACCCGAGAGTCAAAGTCCAATCCCAGGGACTGGCGCCCTGGCATTGCATCTGTTGCTCGTGCTCATACTCTCTCCCCGCTCACCTCTTCTCTTCCTCGCTACTCGGACCACGAGCCGTCGCGAGTGGGCCAGAATGCTTGCCCCTTCATGAGGCCACTCCTCCTAGCGGAGTCGTCGCGGCCTCTCCTCTCCCCCGGTTCAGTCCTTCCCACCCCGCTATCCATATTGGGGCCGAGCCGTTGCGAGGGCCTGAACCTGAACTACGGAACTGGACCGCTGTGAACCTCTGAACCACCACTACCACGTTAGGAGATCTGAACCATGAACTACGACATCACAAGTGAACTGAAGTCCGTAACCAGAACTCGGAAAGTTGTGAACCTCATGCTCTGGTTCATTGTTGCCGGAGCAGTGTTCTACTCCCTTATGACTTCCACGCCTCTAGTCTCTACTCACTCTGTATGGCATCGGTCAGGATGGGCTCTGGGTTTACTCACCGATGCCGCATTCATCTTGTCCATATCTGCTGACGCTGCCCTGTCCAGACATGGCCTGAGTGGAGGAAGGTGGCCAGCGGTATTTCGCTGGACCACCGGGATATCCTCACTGTTCCTGAACACCTGGAGTTCCGTGGCTCACGGGGATTGGGTGGGAGTAGTCATCCATTCCATCTCGCCTGTCATCCTGGTGTGTGCTGCCGAGGTTTCACCCATCTACAGGAGAAAGTTCCGAGAGGTTGAGCTGAACCTGAGTGAACAGGCGAAGGAGTTCACTGTGACCAAGACTGTGAGCCGGAAGGGTTCAGTTCAGAACACGGTTCAGGTTCAGGGTTCAGAGGTTCAGCCGGCTCGGGGTTCAGATATCCCTGAAGAGGTTCAGCTAACCGGCAACCAGAAGGCAATCAAGGATGGATTCCTGGCGGGGGTGAAGGCAGCAGAGGTAGCCCGAGAGATTGGAGTCAGTGGCTCTTATGTGTCCGGCCAGTACCGGAAGATCAAGGCTGAACTAGAGATGGCGGCATGACAAAGGGCGGGGCACTAGACCCCGCCCCATCTCAGGAAGGAGAATTCTCCTCAGACACTAGCGATAGCCACTTCTCACGGTCAGCCTCAGTAGGCTTAATTGAGATTCCAAGGAGAAGGATAGTGGGCGTGAAGCGAATCATCAGAGTTCCAGGGGGAGCGTCCTCATGCTCTACCGGTTCGACGCCCTCAATGAACTTGCGGTCGATAACGTGAGACCTTCCAGACGTGAGCATGAACCTTAGGGACCCACCTTCTGGTTCGAGTCTCGCCATACCACGACCAACCATTTCCGGAGTGGTGGTCAAGATTGGGTGAGCTTCGCCGCTAGCGAGCAAAACACCCCGTTGAATCTCTCCCCCCAAGGCGTCAAACGTTTTCCGCAGCTCACGGTTTCCGGGTTGCTTGAGCCATGCCCGTTCTTTCTTTCGCTCCCATACGACGGCAGACAGAGCCATCAATCCCCAGCCGCCGACAGCTTGAACACCAAAGCCAATGTCAAGCATGGGGTACCCCTTTATCGGGGAAATAATGAGCGCGAGAACTGAGCCTACCGCGAACCCCATTGCCCACATGCCAGCGAACTTCGGAGCGAACAGCATCACAATCAGGACTGCCATCAGGATTCCGAATCCTGTAGTTAGGCCGTCAGTCCAGGACTCGGGTCTCACCTTGCTATCAACGGCCATGCCGAATGGCACGCCCGCACCCCATAGGAATATCAACCACACTCGAACATCACTCCCACCCCTTATGGTCCTTCTCTGAACGGATGGAGTATGCCAGAAGTCGGAGTTATCGCAACACAAAGGGCCGGAACATTGTCCGGCCCGTGATGTGCCCACCTACCTACACCCGTTTCTTTCTGCATTGGAAGCAGGAGCAGGGAGGAAATTCGGAGGTCATCAGTACCTCACCAGCCACCACTGTCCGAACCGGTTTGATGACTGTCTTCTCTCCCGTCTCAGGGTTCAGCCGGTACACCGCGAGGGTCATGTATGGGAGTCCGTCCACTGCTGCCTCATCCGCCATGCCTGCATCGTGGCCACCCACAAGGGGCGTACTGAGCCATGGGCAGGGACAGTTGGGCACTTTCGGCGGTAGCCTCAAAGAACGCCCAAACGTCCCTAGGGGGAGCCTTGAACACTGCCCTACGATCAGCTATGGAGTCCGCTGGTCTGTCACCCCGGCAACTGGCTCTGAGGGTGGGTGTCTCAGGGAAGACGGTGGAGCGGTGGGTCAGCGACTCCGAACTGATCCCTCACGCCAGGAACCGCGAAGACGCCTGTAATGCATTGGGAGTTGACGAAGAGATGATCTGGCCCAAGGTGGTTAAGGAGCGGATCAAGACGGGCGGGGACAGGGAGATCCTTCACAGCTACCCCTATCGGTCGGCGTGCCCCTCGACGGTTTGGGCGGAACTCACGGAGAACTCCACCAAGGAACTTTTCTTCGCTGGCTATACGAACTACTTCCTATGGACTCAGGTACCTCACTTCTTGCGAACCATCCAGAGGCAAGCACAGCAAGGATGCCGAGTGAGATTCCTCCTCGGCGACCCCAATGGAGAAGTAACCAGGCAGCGGGAAGTAATCGAGGACGTAGCCCTTACCGTCTCTACTCGAATCAGGATCACCTTGGAGAACGTTGAGAAACTAAGGGAAGTGGAAGGTATCGAAACTCGCTTCTCTTCTGCTCCCGACGCAGTGAACCACGTCTCCCTTTCGGTATTCCGTTTCGACAATGAGGCATTGGTTACCCCACACCTTGCCAGGCTGGTTGGCCACGACTCACCCCTGCTTCACCTGCGACGTATTGGAGATGGAGGGATGTTCTCCCGCTTCTCCGAACACGCAGAGGAACTGTGGAGCAGGGGAGTTCCCGTCGAGTAGAAGGACCACGGATAGGGGCCTCAACACTGGGGCCCTTCTCTGTATAGCGGGGAGAAATGGGGCACAGAGAAGAGGATCAGAAGATTAGCCCCTGATAGTTCTCGCTTGCCCTGTGTTATTTCCCGTTACAGAGCGTTGAGGACTATAGCCCGTACCCCATGAGAACGAATACAGAGATGTCCGGGAGGGCACATGTAGCCCCTTGTACGTCAAGTTCTATGGCACATTTTTAAGAGGTCTCACACACACCATGTCCGCCCGGATTAAACAACCCCGGGTCGGTCTGTACCGATTCGCTCCACAGTGAGATTCACTTGGGGTTGCTGGCCTGACTTCACCCATGAATTCAGTGAAGAATGCGGCGACAGGCTGGATGGAAAGCCAGGCCGAGAGGCAGTGCATTGTGTGAAGGCAGGCCCTTGCATTCATATCCACACGCGAACGCCTCACCTTGCCTGCCTGCCACTCCTCCCCGCTCAGCCCTTGACCCTCCTGTACGCCCCTGTGGGCTACTGACTCCCCTCCCGAGTCCATCACCCCAGAGGTTCCCTGAACGGCCCTCACGGGAGCACGCAGAGCCTCGCTGTCCGACTAAGAGGCCACCTGAGGGGCTGGCACCGTGGCCAGCCGACACCAGGGAGACACCGAAGCAACTTCACTAGGGAGTCCTGCGCAAGGTGCCTGTATGGGTGTTGAGAGCTAGTCAGGTCACGTTTCCGCAGGCTAGAGTCCCGGCTAGTCACGTTGCCTTCTAAGCGCTTGGCCGCAGGTTCGAGTCCTGCCGGGGGCGCCCAGCCACACTCCACGTTTCCGCACCTCCCCCAGGTTCGAGCCGGAGGGGGTGAACCGCAGGCAAGCGGTCATCACGTTCCGCGACGAGACTTCCGTCGGCCGCAGAGGCTCGCAGGGGGATCTGGGACCCACCGGGAAGCCGCCCGCCCGGAACCCGCCTCCGCCCTGTCCCACTCCTCCTGCCACCGCCCTCGTGCCGCACGACCACGGAGCGACGCGGAGACCACCATGCGCACGGAGTCGCAGCACCGGCGACTCCTCAGGGCTTGCGGAGAATCAACTGGCGGCCGAAATCGGAGTGTCGTTCCCGCATCCGACAGACGGCAGCGTCGGTCCCGAGGCTCTCGTGCCGTTGAGGAGGCATTCAAAGTCTCGACTCACCGACACGGAAGCCTCCGACGGGCCCCGTCGACGACCATTGGGCCAGGTGTTCCGCAACTCGTCCCGCACGAGCCGCATTTCGCGATCCCCCAGGTAACGGAGTACGCAACTCCGCACACGTCACATTCCACTTTCCAGAACCTGCCTCAAAGCATCTCCGACGCGCCCTCTTCCTTTCTCCGAGATTTCCAAGAGTTTCATGTCGGTCAATGATGTCCGGGCATGCAACAGCCTCAGGGTTCCCACTTGGTCTTCGAGTTCACACGCCTGAAGCTCTGTCAGGTCCGGATAGGTGCCAGACGGAAAGAATCTGACTTCGAGCACCTCTTCTTCACCAAGACCGTCGAATCCTTGATGAATATCGAGACAGAGCGAAGAACACCAGTTGGCCCACTCGGCGACAGCGAAGTCGTCAACGAATGCCCTGAGTACCATCTCGGACGCCATCGCGAAGATATCCTCAAGCTCCTCCGAGGCATCCTCCATTGACTTTCCGTCGATCTCACCACGAAGCATCTCAAGAATCTCAAGCTGCTCAGCCCGATCAGTACCGGAAGCCCATCGGTCCACCGACGGAAATCGAGTCTCAGCATCAGGGGAAGAGAGATTGAAGAGAACAGGAGTCACTCGATAGATACACATGAGTGCGGACACAACAAGCGCATCGTCGCTTGCCGTACGGAGCTCTTGAAGAAGGGAATCGTGCGAGATTTCTAGCTCTTCCAAAACATTCTCCAGGGAGAGTTCGCCTTGCTGCTTCCAAATTCTGGCCCACCCACGTTCACGCCACTTCCGGTGAGCTTTGGATGACAGTTGCCCCAACAAATTCCCGTTGAAGTACCGCCCTCAATTATCTCCCACCCGTCCCCACTGCTGAGCGCCTCCATGATCGAGTCCTCCGCATGCCCCTTGAGCTGGACGAAGACTTCACCAGGATTCAGTGAGTTGTTTTTACGCCAATTCGTGGGCAGATAGGTCTTGTTGTTGGCGACCCATGTCTCCACCCGCTCGGGGTCGGCGAGGCTCCGCACACGTGCCACGGCTGTCGTACCGCTCCAGCCCACTTGATTCTGCAGGTCGGCCGCCCGCTGCATCAGCGCTTCCGCACCGCACTCAGTGCCGCCGCTATTGTGCACCAGGACCGGTGTGCCGCCCGCCAGCACGTAGTACGTGTGCACCATGCTGACGGTCAGGTTGTGGACCGTGGCATCCAGCGTCGTCCAGCGCTCGACGGCGCTGATCTGAACCAGGGTTCCAGCACCGGTCCGCAGCCAGTCGCCTCGCCGAAGGTCGGTCGCGTCGATCCACTCGCCGAGTTCCGGGACCCAGAAGGGGTGGCCGGCGGTCGCGGTGACCTCGGCCGTCTTCGGACCGGACTTGCCGTCGATGTCGACCGTCACCTTGACCAGGTGCTTGACGCCCTTGCCGGTGATCTCGGCGGTGACCGTCTCTACCCGGGTCTCGCCCGTTTCGGGGTCGGTCGCCAGGACCTTGTCGCCGGCCTTGACGTCCTTGATCGGCTTGGTGGAGCCGTCGGCCATCAGGACCCTGGTGTCGGGTGTGAAGCTGTTGGCCGTGCAGCTCGTGGCCTCAGAGCCTCCTCCGGAACCCGAACCCGAGTCCTCCTTGCCCGACCCGCTCCGCGACCCCCCGGACTTGCTGTCCGCCTTGCCGCCGCCGGCCGAACCCTTGGACTGGGCGCTTCGGCCCGCCTTGACCTGAGCCGGGTTGCCGCGGGCGCCCTTCGAGCCGGTGTGGGCCTTCTTCTTCACGGCTTCGGCCGCGGCCTTGGCCGCCTCCCTCGCCTTGCGTTTCGCCTCGGCCGCCGCGGCCTCCGCCGCCTTCTTCGCCTTGACCAGGGCCGCCTTCGCGATCTTCGCCGCCTTCAGACCGACCTCGGCGACCGCCTTCGCCGCCCGCCACGCGTTGACCGCGCCGCGGGTCGCCTGGAAGGCCCGCCACATCTTCTTGCCCTTGGAGAAGACGCTCGACCACGGAATCGCGTCCATCAGCAGGCTGCCGCACGCCCACAGGTCGCCCTGGGAGAAGCAGCCCACCACGTCGTTCCAGCCGATGAACTCCTTGAACACCGCCCAGCCGGTCGCCAGGATCACATCGCCCATGGACCGGGACAGGGTCTTCTGATAGGCGGCGATCTTCGCGTCCATCGCCGCGATCGACGCGTCGAAGCTGGAGGCCGACGAGGTCAGACCGGACGGGTCCGCGTGAGTGACCGGGCTGTTGTTGGCGTACGAGTAGCCGTTCGCCTGGAGCGGGTCGCTGTCGTCGAGGACCGGGTCGGCCGAGAGGAAACGGCCCGTCCCGGGGTCGTACTCCCGTGCCCCCATGTGTACGAGGCCGGACTCGGCGTCGTCGTCACCGGTGTGGAAACCGGTGTGCGAGCGGGGCAGGAGGTTCGCGGTGCGATCCTCGCCCCACGGGTCCTTCTTGGTGACCCGGACGGTCATTCCGCCGTCGAGGCGGACCTCCGCCAGCGGGGTGCCGTTCAGGTCGGTGGCCTGGGCGAACAGGTGCTCACTGGCACCGGCCGCGTTGTTGGTGCCTTCGCGGTAGCGCGTCACCGACGGGCCGCCCACTCCCGCGTAGGTGCGCTCGGCGTAGCGGACCTTGCCCGCGGTGGTCAGGGAGACCTTGGTGTCGGGCAGGTTCAACACCGCGCCCGCGCCGGTGCGTTCGAGCAGCCGGTTGCCCATCGCGTCGTAGACGTAGGTCGTCTTCGAGGCGGGCTTCCACAGCTGGGTCGCCGCGGTCGAGGCGCAGTCCGCCAGGGTCAGGTCCGTGCCGACCGTCGAAGCCGGCGCGGACAGGCAGCGGTTCGACGTGTTGTTCTTGAGCTGGCCGGTGGGCAGGGTCTGCCAGCTCTGTGCCGCGACCGCGGTGTCGCAGGCCTGGATCACGACGGCGGAGCCCGCCGCGGTGCCGCTGGGCTGGGCGCAGCGTCCGCCGACGACGAGTTGTCCGAGGGTGGTGTTCTCGACTGTGCCGTCGTTGTCGGCGTCGGCGGCCTGGATGCGGAAGTTCTGCGCCTTGCTGCCGTTGCAGACGTAGACCTGGAGGGCGGTGCCCGCCGTGGTGGTGCCACCGGCGAGATCGAGGCAGAGGTCGCCGGTGCCCACCCAGGCCCCGGAGCCGTCCGCGCCGAAGCCGGTCACGGACTCGACCTTGCCGTCCCAGGTCCAGGTCAGGGACTGCGCCTCGTCGCCGCCGGTGCTGCGCTTCTCCAGCTCGCCCGCGCTGTCGTAGGTCTGCGTCGAGCGGGTCTTGACGGTCGCGCCGGCCGCCGTCGTGGAGGTCGTGGTGTACGAGGTGAGGGTGTGCGGCTGGGCGTTCTTCGCCGTGGTGCTGGTGCCGTACTCGTAGTCGGTGACGACGTCGCCCTTGGTGTCGCGGGCGCCCGAGGTGAACGTCGGATCGGCCTTGTACGCCGTCTTCTTCTTGCGGTTGCCGAGGACGTCGTACTCGTAGGACTGCCAGTAACCCGAGTTGTTGGAGGAGACGTTGACCGTGCCGTCGGAGTAGACCGGTTCGGCCGTGGTCTTGCCGGTGGCTGCGCAGGCGCCGCCGCCCGGTGTGGTCCAGGCCTCCTTCAGCTGGCCGAGGGTGTCGTAGGTGAAGCACTGCTGGTCGGTGGTGGTGCCCATGCGGTCGGCGATGGACAGGACGTTGCCGGAGGGGTCGTAGGAGTAGGAGCGGTTGCTCACCTTGCTGTCGGGGACGACGGCCGTGTCGGGGGTGGCGGCCTCGCGGATCAGGCCGCTGGTGAGCAGTTCGCCGGTGGACTCGTTGAACGTGTTCTGCTGCCACAGTCGGTGGCCCTGTTCGCCGACGGTGGCGCGCAGCACCTGTCCGTAGGGCGTGTAGGACGTCTCGGCGGCGTACCAGTCGCGGCCGGAGACCGAGGTCGGCAGGCCCGCCTCGTTGTAGCGGGTGATGACGGCCTCGGCGTCGAGGCCACCGGCCGCCGGGGCGGTGTACGACTCCAACTGGCCGTCGTCGTTGTAGTCGTACGTGTACTTGTACTGGGTGAGGAAGCCCTCGGCGGTCTGGCCGGGGGTGGTGCCCGGGGGGAGCGCCGTCGTCATGTCCGTCGGCTGGTAGTCGGCCGTGTAGCCGCCGATGGCGGTGGTGTAGGCCTTGCCGTCGGTGTAGCGGGTGGCCGAGGCGAGCTGGCCCTTGCCGCCGGTCGCGCTGTCGTAGGCGTACTGCTGGGCGACGGTGGTCGTGGTGGAGCCCTTGGGGGTGACCTTGACCTGCTCGACCCGGTTGAGGCGCTCGTAGCCGTACGAGACGGTCTGGCCACCGGCGTCGGTCGCCTTGTCGACCCGGCCGTAGGCGTCGTAGTCGGTGTGGGCGGCGCCGGCGTCCGGGTCGGTGGTGTCGGTGACCCGGCCCAGGGCGTCGTACGTCCAGGTACGGGTGTTGCCCACGTCGTCGGTGCTGGTCACCATGTCGCCGCGGAGGTCGTAGGAGTAGCTGGTGGTGACCGCTCCGGCCTCGGTCAGCGAGGTGTCGCTGAAGGTGTCCTGGCGGACGGTACGGCCCAGCGCGTCGGTCCACACCCGGGACGCGGGGGTGCCCTTGGGCTGGCGGACGGTGGTGTAGTCGAGGGCGTACTCGTAGCGGGTGCGGCGGTCGACCGTCGGCACGGACTTGCCGGCGTTGGTGAACGTCTCGCCCGTCTGCGGATAGGAGCGGTGCACCGGCGTGACCGTGAGCACGCGGCCCAGGCCGTCGTAGGTGTAGGAGGTCGCGTTGGGGACCAGCGACTCCGAGGCGGGGACGACCAGCTTCGTGCCCGGGTCGCCCTCCATGTAGTAGGCGTTGCGGGTGTAGCGCACCTGCCCGGCCGCGTTGTGCAGGGTGTCGGTGATCAGCCGACCGCCGCCCACCGCCGGTGTCTGGGACTGGCGTTCGCGGCCTAGGCCGTCGTAGATCGTGGTGGACGGCTTGTACCTGCCGTCCCCGGCGGAGGTGCTGGGGTTGTCCGAGAGCGCCTCCGTGACCACGGACACCGGCTGGGTGAGGGTGTTGTAGGTGTAGCGGACGGTCGGGTCGTCGGTGGCGAACTGGGTGGCGTCCCAGGCGGCGACGGCGCGGCCGAGCGGGTCGTACTCGTACGTCGTGACACGGTCGTTGGCGTCGGTGGACTTGACGGTGGCGCCGCGGCCGGGCTCCAGCAGGGTGGTCTCGCGGAAGCCGGTCTCGGTGCCGTCGACGACCTTGGTGCCGGTGATCGTCTCGATCTTGTAGACCTGGCCGCTGTCCGGTGTGTACGTGGTGGTGTTGGCGAGGCCGGTGGGGTCGGTGACCTTGGTGACACGGCCCACGCCGTCGTAGACGGTCCGTGACTCGGGGTTCGCCGTCTGCCAGCCGGTGCCCGCCCCGGTCGGCGACTCCGTCCTGGTGACCAGGCCCTTGGTCGGGGTGGCGGTGAGCGAGGTGGCGTCGTCGTAGTAGACGCGTGAGGCGCCGACCAGTGTCGTGTCCGTCGCGCTGGACAGGTCGGCGGAGCAGGTGGTGGTCCCGGTGGTGGTGACGGTCCTGGCCACCAGGCCGACGAGGTAGTTGGTGCCGGACGTGTTGTGCACGTACGACGTCCTCGTGCACGAGTCGTCCTTGGGGTCCGCCGTGTCGCCCAACTCGCGGACCACGGTGGGCAGTCCGTAGGTGGTGTCGTACTCGGTCCGCGTGGTCATGGTGCGCAGGGACGATCCGTCGGCGCCCTTGCCGGAGGCCTTGGTGAGGGTCCTGGTCTCGCCGAGCGTGACGCGTTCGGAGACCACGTCGGGGCCGTCGGTGCGGTTGCGGGTGGCGAGCCGGACCGGGTCGTCGGGGATGTTGACGGTACGGGACGTCCAGCCGGTGGCGGTCGCGGCGTTCGCGTCGGGATAGGTCAGCGACTCGGCGACCATGCCGGCGTAGGCCTTGCGGTCGGCCTTGAGGTCGGCGCCGGTGATGTCGGTCATCGTGTAGGAGCGTTTGACGTCGTCGGACGCCTTCTCCGGGGTGCTGTCGGCGATGACGTCGTCGCTCATGCCGCGGAAGTAGCGGGTGACCTCCTTGGAGGCCGCGCTGCCGACACTGGCGTCGGTGGTGCCGGTGACGGTGGTGACGACCGGGTAGCCGCGCCAGTCGTCCCAGGTGCGGGTCTTGGGGCGGGAGAACTCGGCCTGGTTCTTGGCCCAGAGGGCGCCGTCGTAGTCGTCGGGGAACGTCCCGTACGTGTACTTCGTCACGATCTCCTGGGCGTCCGCGAGGCGCGGGAACTCGGTGATCTTGTCGACGACGTACTTGTGGAACCACGAGGTCCGGCTGTCGGCCAGCTCGCCGTCGGCGTGCCAGTGGACCGGGTAGCAGAGCTGGTTGTTCTTGTCCGGTGCCGGGCGGGTGGCTCCGGTGAGGCACTTGCCCTCGGGCGCCTTGTAGTCGACGTGGGTGCGGCCGCCGTACTCGGAGACGACGTCCTGGATGCGCAGCCGGGCGAACACCTCGTCGGTGTCGGAGGAGTCGTTCCGGACGCGGTTGGGCAGGGCGTTCTGGTTGTGGCCGAAGGAGACCGGGTTGAGGCGGGCGGTGGCGCCGTCCACCGCGTATCCGGTGCGGGTGATGGACTCCAGCCAGAGCGCGGTGTACTCGCCCGTGAGGTTCCAGGGGAAGGACTGCTTCAGGGACCAGGAGTCGACCTTGGACAGCAGGGTCGTGGTCGACGAGTCGCCTTCCAGACCACAGGCGTTGCGCTGACCGGTCTCGTTGCCGTCGGCGTCGGACTTGTACTCGGTCAGCCGTACGCCCTGCTCGCGCTGGGTGCACGCGTCGACCGAGGCCAGGCGCTTGCGGGACCAGAACGTGGGGGCGTACGTGGAGCACTTGCCGGCGGTCGCGCACGCGAGGTCGGCGGGGGTGTCAAACCAGGGTCTGGTGCGGTCGGACTGCTTGGAGTCGAAGTTGGCCTTCGAACACTCGACGTTCAGGGCGGGGTCGTCGAAGCAGCGCTCCTCGGCGTTGAAGACGATCCGGCCCAGCGGCTCGTCGGTCAGCAGGGAGGAGCCGGCGCGCTGCCCGTAGTCGATGTGGGTCAGGAAGCCGCCGCGGTCGTAGGTGACCGCGCCGGTCTCCTTCATGTTCCGCGCGTAGGCGTTCTTCTCCTTCTCCCACCACAGCGTCATCGCGTTGCCGGTGGTGTCGACGACGTAGTCGAGCTGGAAGCGCCAGCCCTGGTCGCAGAAGGAGTTCTCGAACTTGGCCTGGTAGCAGGGGTCTTCGGTGTGGTTGCCGGCGACCGGGACGGTCAGTACCGAATCGGTCTGCGACTTGCCCGCGGACCAGCCCGGGAGCCGGTTGAGACCGAAGTAGTACTGGGTGCCGTCGCTGGTGGTGACGCGCCAGAACTCCCCGTTGTTGTCACCATTGTTGGAGGTGTGGGTGACATTGCCGACGACGCTCTTGTAGTCGTCCTCGGTGAGCAGTTCGACGCGCATGTTGTCGCCGCGCGCGCTCTTCCACTCCTTGGTGGTGTCGTCGCGCACCAGCTCGGTGGTGGTCCCGTTGAGGGAGAGCACGGCGTTGTACGTGCCCCAGCACTGGTCGCCGGTGAAGTGGTCCTTGTTGTTGGCGTTCGCGGTGTCGGCCGCACAGCCCACGAAGGTGCGGGTGATGGAGCCGGGGTTGTAGTCCCAGCCCTCGCCGACCCAGGAGACCTGGTTGTTGGTGGAGGACGTACGGCCGTCCGAGGTCTGTGAGTTGTAGCTGAGGGTGACGTTCGGGGACGGACCTGCGGGGACCTGCGGACCGGCCATCGTGTACGCGTAGGTGAAGGCGCCGGAGGAGCCTCCCCCGGTCCAGGAGCCGGCGGAGACGATCGGGCTGGCGCCGAAGTCACCGCCGGAACCGGCTCCGTAGGAGGTGCCGATGAGCACGCCCCCGCCGGAGGAGGAGGTGATCTGCCGTACGGCGTCCGAGGCGTTGTCGCCGCGCCAGACCGCCGAACTCGCCCCGGAATCCGTGCCGTTGCTCACCGCGCTGTCGGCGGTGGACGCGGTCGTGGCGGTGGAGACGGCCTGCAGGTCGGCGGTGTCGAGAGTGACGTTGACGAAGGTCTCGGGCACCTGCGCGGTGGTGTCGGTGGAGCCGACGACCTCGTCGCCCGCACCGTCCTCCCCGGGGTCGGTCTCGGAGCCCGAGGAGTCCCCGGTGGCCAGCGGCACGGTGACGGTGGCTCCGGTGCGCTCGACCGCGGTGGTCACCGGGATGCCGGCGGAGCACGCCTCCAGCTCGGGGGCGTCCGCGTAGCAGGCCGGCATGAGGGTGAAGGAGAGCCGGTCGAGCCACTGGGCGCTGTAGGTCTCGGCGAGCTTGGTGGCGTCGATGGAGACGACCGCGTCGCCGGTGGCGGTGTCGGGCGCGTCGACGGCGAGCATGAAGCCCTGGGCGCCGTCGGCCACGACCTCGGCCTCGGGGGCGGCGGCGATGCTCCACTGTCCCTTGAGGGCGTCGACCTGAGCGGCCGACGCGCCCTTCGGAGCGGCGACGCCGATGCTCATCGCGCCGTCGGCCGAGGTGGCGACGGTGGCCGGGATGCCCGCGGTCAGGGTGTCGACCGTCTTGGTGCCGGAGGCCTGAGGTACGGCGGCGACGGCGGCCGGGTCGTACTTCTGCTGCGGCCTGGTCGAGGCGGAGCCGGAGAGCGTGTCGAGCTGGTCGCTCAACTCCTCGTCGACCGGGACGGGTTCGGTCTTCTGCGGGTCGGCCAGGTCGACCGCGGTACGGGGGTCGTCGGGGCCGAATGCCTCGGCGCCGGGCAGCAGGGTGATGTTCAGGGCGAGGACCAGACCGGCTATGACACCGACCCGGGTTCTGCGGCGGACCAGGCGTTCGCGCGGCGATCTCGCCAGCGAACCCCTCCCGCACCACGACAGCACCACACGCACGGCCAATCGACCCTTCCCGAGTCACAAACCGTCAGAAACGCTCAGGCCGATGGCACATAGCGATCAACGACTTACAGAGTGAGCACGAAGATAAAGACGTCGTGAAGATCCACGTCAAGCTGTGATCAATCTGTGTTAGCTATGTCACCAACCAAAACAAGACAAAGAACAGCAAAGAAAAGCCCTAGGGCTCTTTGCCTGGGCGTTGCCAATCCCTTGTCGTCCGAAGGGTGTTGATCTCGGTCTAAAGAGCTGTTCATACTCCAACCGCCCAACCCGGCGCGTCGCGCGCTCGCCTGCCATCAGGCACGAGGGCATCCCCGCGAGAGTTGGAGAAGGGCCCTTGAGCGACCTCGACACCGCCGCACAGCCAAGTCCCCGCACCAGACGGCGCGTCAGACCCGCCGTGGCCGCCGCCGTGGCGCTGGCACTGCTGGCCGGCGGCTGCGCCGTACTCGCCCTGCGGGCCGACGGCGGTCCGGCCGCCGCCGACGCCGAGACCAAGCGCGTCGTCAAGCCGGTCGACGAGGACGAGGCGCAGCGCAGGGCGCGCAAGAGCGGCGCAAAGGTCGAAGTCGCCACGCTGGCCGACGAGTTCTCCACCACGTACGCCAACCCGGACGGCACGTTCACGTACACGGCGTCGGTGGCGCCCCTGCGCGCCAGGAACGCCAAGGGAGCGTGGGCGCCGATCGACACCACCCTGAAGCGGGACGCCAAGGGCTGGCACACCGTCAACAGCCCCTACCCCGTCACTTTCACGGCGGGCGACCCGGATCGCGCCCCGGCCCACGAGGCGGCGGCCGGAACGACCTCGACGACCGCCGTCCGGCCGGCCGTCTTCCGCACGGACACCGGAGGCGACACCGCCCAACTGGCCGCCGATCAGGCCGACTTGTGGTCGACGCTGCTGACCATGACGGCCGACGACCACGAGATCCGGTTCGAGTGGCCCGGCACGCTGCCCGAGCCCGTCGTCGAGGACAACCGCGCCCTGTACGAGGGCGTCCTGCCCGGCGTCGACCTGATGGTGTCCGCCCGGGACACCGGGTTCACCCACGTCCTGGTGGTCCACACGCCCGAGGCCGCCGAGAGGCTGGCCGCCGACCCGCCCCGCTACCGGGTCACCTCGCCCACCCTGACCTTCACCCTCGACCCGGCCACCGACGTACTCCTGGCCAAGAACGGCGCGGGCGACGAGATCGCCGTCTCGCCCACCCCCTTCCTGTGGGACTCCGCCGGCACCCATGACACGGACACCGCGGCCGAGGACCCGGACGCGGCGACCGGCACCAACGAGGACCCCGAGACCGTCGAGGAGGGACCCGCGCGCGACACCGGCACCCCGGCCGCCGAGATCCCGGGCGAGAACCCGGACGGGCCGCGCGAGAACGCCGACCCGGCGGCCTACGGCGAGCCCGCCGCCGCGGACGACACCCTCGCGCTGCCCGCGGTGAACGGCCCCGGCGAGGGCGCCCACGCCACCACCGCTCCGGCCGCGTTCGCCGACGACGTCCTGACCATCACCCCGCCGAAGGACTACCTGACGGCCACCGAGGACCTGGCCTACCCCCTGTTCCTCGACCCCTCCACCACCGGCATCCGCACCAACTGGACCACGGTCTACAAGCGTTACCCCGGCTCCAGCTTCTACGACGGCGCCAACTACAACGAGGACACCAAGGAAGCCCGCGTCGGCTTCGAGAAGCAGACCTGGGGCACCGCCCGCTCCTTCTTCCGGATGAAGATCAGGAACTCCATCAAGGGCGCGGACGTCGACAGCGCCACCCTGAAGGTCCTGGAGACCCACTCCTGGTCGTGCAGCAAGCGCACGGTGCAGCTGTGGCGCACGGACGACTTCAACTCCAGGACCACCTGGAACCGCCAGCCCGGCTGGAAGCGGAAGATCACCTCCAAGTCCTTCGCCTACGGGTGGAAGGCCAAGAGCGCCTGCCCGGACGCCAACGTCAACTTCACCGTCACCTCGCTCGCCCAGGAGGCCGCCGACAACGGCTGGACCGCCTTCAACGTGGGCCTGGTGGCCTCCACTTCGTCCACCGCGCCGACCTCGTCCGCTACCAGCCAGGAGACGAGCACGTACTCGTGGAAGAAGTTCCAGGCGGAGGGCGGCGGTTCACCGACGCTGGAGATCAAGTACAACCGGCCGCCGAACACCCCGACCTCGGTCACGATGAGCCCCAGCTTCTGCGACACCAGCGTGTCCCCGTACATCAAGGTGGGCAAGGCCGACACCATCTCCATCAGCGCCAAGGCCACCGACCCGGACAGCGACCTCGCCAAGCTGGAGTTCGAGCTCTGGCAGACGGGCAAGGCCGACACCACCAAGAAGACCCTCACCAAAGTCGTGGACGACGGCGAGACCGGCTCGGTCTCCGTCAAGTCGCTGCTGTCCAACGGCGTCACCTACTCGTGGCGGGTGCGCGCCTGGGACGCCAAGGTCAGCAGCGGCTGGGCCCCCACCGGCGGCGACGGCGTGTGCCGCTTCACCTACGACACCAACCTGCCCGACTCCCCCGCCCCGGTCGTCTCGACGGACTTCCCCGGTGACGACGACGGCGACAGCGAACCCGACGCCTGGTCCGCCAAGCCCTTCGGCAACGCCGGCAACCTCACCTTCGCGGTGGGCAGCGCCTCCGAGACGGACATCGTGAAGTTCGTCTACTCGATCAACTCCGAGAACTACGCGGGCTACGTCTGCGCGGGCGGCAAGCAGGGCACCAGCGGCGGCCTGACCGCCTCCTGCACCACCGCCGTCAAGTCGGCCACGGTCACCGGCGTCAAGCCCCCGGCCGCCGGCCCCAACACCCTCTACGTCAAGGCCGTCGACGCGGCGGGCAACATCTCCCCGACGGCCACCAAGCACTTCTTCTACGTCCAGCCGCGCACGAGCGGGGACGGCCCCGGCGACCTCAACGGCGACGGCACCGCCGACTTCGCCCATCTCACCGCCGCCGGCAATCTCTGGATCGACTCGGTCTCGCAGAACGGCGCCTGGATGTCGAGCGCCTTCGGCACCCACAACAAGGGCACCCTGATCAAGGACGGCGGCACCGCCCCGCACATCTGGGACGGCACCGGCGCCTACTCGCTCGTCACCCACAACGGCGACTTCGCCCCCGGCGACGGCGTCACCGACTGGGTCGTCCGCACCGCCGACGGCCGCCTGTTCGTCTACCCCGGCGACGGCTACGGCGCCATCGACGTCAGCAGGCGCATCGAGGTCCGCCTGCCCGCGAACGCCCCCGCCCCGTCGACGTTCTCCGAGATCAAGTCGGCGGGCGACATCACCGGGGACGGTCAGCCCGAGCTGTTCGTGGCCGGTGGCGTCGACGGCGCCGAGTTCTGGGTGTTCACCGGCTACAGCGGCGGCGCGTTCAGCGAGGCCGTGCAGATGACCACGACGTCCTGGGCCGACAAGGCCCGCGACTTCGTGGCGATCGCCGACTACAACGCCGACGGCGCCGCCGACATGACGTACCGCACCGCCGCCGGCAACCTCATCCTGCGCAAGGGCATCCTCGACAGCGACGGCGAGGGCACCGTCCTCAAGAGCCTGGGCCAGTCGGGCTGGAGTCTGGACGGCGACGACACGTACGCCTCCGGTACCTTCACGTACACCGCCCAGCCGCTGCTCTACGGCACCCCCGACACCACCGGCGACGGCATCCCCGACATCTGGGCCACCAACAGCGCGGGCGACCTCCAGCTGTACACGGGCGGCGCCACGTCCGTCGGCACGGCGACCCGTCTGCGCGCGGGCGGCTACGCGACGGTGAGACAGCTGGGCTGAGGTCCGGGCCGCCGGCGCGGCCGACCCACCGCGCCGGCGGCTCGATCGCCCCCGTGTTTCCCCCCGGTTTCCGTTACGTCCCGATGGATACGTAATGGTCAAGAGTTGGCCCCGAACGCTTGTGGGGTTCCCCATGGGCACCGATCATTGGCCGAATCCCGCCCCTCGTCCCCGCAGGAGCTCCCGGTGGCCGCTGGTCAGACAGCCTTCGAGCCGGCCGACGCGCCGGCCGCAGCCCAGACGGAGCGGCAGAAGCTGCGCAAGCACTTCGGCCGTTTCGACATCCTCTTCTTCCTTCTCTGCACCATCGTCGGCGTGGACACGATCGGCACGGTCGCCTCCTCCGGCGCCGAGGCGTTCACCTGGCTCATCGTGCTGGCCGTGGTCTTCTTCGTGCCCTCGGCGCTGCTGATCGCCGAGCTGGGTGCCGCGTTCCCCGAGGAGGGCGGCCCCTACATCTGGACCAGCCGGGCCTTCGGCCGCCTCGCGGGCGCCGTCAACAACTTCCTGTACTGGATCACCAACCCGGTGTGGCTGGGCGGCACCCTCGCCGTCTCCGCCGTCACCGCGTTCACGACCTTCTTCAACGACGGCAAGGACCTGAGCACCCCCGCCTTCTACGTCTTCGCCCTCGTCTTCATCTGGGTGGGCGTCCTCGCCGCGATCCTCTCCTTCGACGTCGGCAAGTGGATCCCCACCATCGGCGCCTGGAGCCGCTTCGTCCTCCTCGGCTTCTTCACGCTCACGGTCGTGATCTACGGCATCAAGCACGGCCTGCACGGTTTCGGCCCCGGCGACTTCTCCCCGACGTACGCGGGCTTCGTCGGCCTGGTGCCCGTCCTGATGTTCAACTACGTCGGCTTCGAGCTGCCCAACACGGCGGGCGACGAGATGACCGACGCGCAGAAGGACGTGCCGTTCGCGATCTTCCGCAGCGCCGGCCTGTCCGTGCTCCTCTACGCGCTGCCCATCCTCGGCATCCTGCTGGTCCTCCCGGTCAAGGCCATCACCGGCCTCGGCGGCTTCCTCGACGCGATCCGCCAGGTCTTCACCGTCTACGGCGGCAACGTGGCCGCCGACGGCACCATCACCAGCAGCGGCGCGGGCACGGTCCTCGGGGACGTCGCCGCGGTCCTGTTCATCCTCACGGTGCTGTCCTCCGGCGTCACCTGGGTCATGGGCTCCGACCGCGCCCTCGCCGTCTCCGGCTACGACGGCGCCGCGCCCCGCTTCCTCGGCGTGATCTCCAGCCGGTTCGGCACACCGGTCCGGGTCAACATCCTCAGCGGGCTGGTCTCCACCCTCGTCCTGGTCCTGGCCCACCAGCTCACCAACGGCAGCGCGGCCAAGCTCTTCGGCGCCGTCCTCGGCCTGGCCATCTCCACCACCCTGATCAGCTACCTGGGCATCTTCCCGGCCCTCGCGGTACTCCGGTACCGGGCCCCGCACGTCCCCCGCCCCTACAAGGCACCCGTCCCCGTCCTGCTCAGCGTGGTGCTCACCGCGCTCATCGTGTTCGCGAGCGTGCAGCTGATCGCCCCGGGAGCCGGTGACGAATGGTTCGGCGCCGCCTACGTCCCGGACGGCTGGACCCACGCCGAGCGCGTGAAGTACCTCCTCACCGAGGCCGTGCCGCTCGTCGGGTTCATCCTCCTCGGCGTCCTGTTCTGGGCCCTGGGCAAGCCGACCCGCACGGCCAACTCCCTGGCCAAGAAGTAGCGTTCCTCCGTGACCTTGCGCTGCGTTGTCCTCGACGACTATCAGAACGCGGCGACCGAGCTCGCCGACTGGTCGCCCGTCGAGGACGCGGTGGAGGTCGTCAGCCTGCGTGAACACCTCGACGGCGAGGGCGAGTTGGCCGCCGCCCTCGCCACCGCCGACATCGTGGTCACCCTGCGCGAACGCGTCCCCTTCCCCGCCTCGCTGTTCGCCCGCCTCCCCCGGCTGAAGCTGCTGATCGCCTCCGGGATGCGCAACACGGTCATCGACTACGCGGCCGCCGAGGCGCACGGCGTCACCGTGTGCGGTACGGCCAGCTCCTCGGCGCCGCCGGTCGAACTGACCTGGGCCCTGCTGCTCGGCATGGCCCGGGGCATCGTCGAGGAGAGCAACTCCCTTCGCGCGGGCGGCCCTTGGCAGCGGACCGTCGGCGCGGACCTGCACGGCCGCACCCTGGGACTGCTCGGCCTCGGGAAGATCGGCAGCCGGGTGGCCACGATCGGGCTCGCCTTCGGCATGCGCGTCACCGCGTGGAGCGAGCACCTCACCAAGGAACGCGCGGACGAGTTCGGCGTACAACTCGCCGCGTCCAAGGAGGAGTTGTTGACGGACAGCGACTTCGTCTCGGTCCACCTGGCCCTCGGCGACCGCACCCGAGGGCTCCTCGGCCCCGCCGAACTCGCCCTCCTCAAGCCCACCGCGTACCTCGTCAACACGTCCCGCGCGGCGATCGTCGACCAGGACGCCCTGCTCGCCGCGCTGCACGAGGGCCGTATCGCCGGCGCCGGAGTCGACGTCTTCGACATCGAGCCGCTCCCCGCCGACCACCCGATGCGCACGGCACCCCGCCTGCTCGCGACACCCCACCTCGGCTATGTGTCGCGGGCCAACTACACGACGTACTACGGCCAGGCAGTCGAGAACATCCGGGCCCACCTGGCGGGTTCGCCCGTACGACAGCTGCCGTAGGTCACGCCTCGACGCGCCGGTAGATGCCGTCGCCCCGCCGCAGGTGGCGCAGGTCCACCAGGTAGCGGCGGAGCGTCACATGGTCGATCTCGCCCTCGTCGCACCAGGCGCGCAGCTTCTCGTTGACGATCCGCTCGGGGTACTCGACACCGGGCGTGAAGGTCTGCTCGGCGATGTGCTGGAGCACCACCTGCTTGCGGGTCCACTGGGCGGGCAGGCGGATCAGCCGGCCGCCCTGGACGAAGGTCCGCAGGATCATGTCGGTGTGCTCGTCGCCGGTGGACGGGCCCTGGTCGGCGGGCTCCTCGCCCTCGCGCGCGAGGTTCCTGAACAGGTCGTAGTCGACGCGGAGTTCACCGTCGTCCATGGTCTTCACCACGCCCTGCTCGCGCAGTTTGAGCAGCGCGAGGGCCGTCCCCTTCGGGGTGAGGCCGGCCACCTGGGCGACCTCCTCGGAGGTCTCCGCGCCCAAAGCCACCGCCGCGAAGGCGCGTACGCGGTTCTGCTCGGCGAACAGACGGAACAGTTGGTCGGTTGCCATGCCGGGAGGCTAGTGGACACCGACCGCCGGGGGCACCGAATTTCCGGCCGTCGAACGTCCTCTCCCGGCGCTCGAAGTCCTGTTCAAAAAGGTGATCCCCGCGCTGTCGCCGTTACCAGGCATGGACCGCCGCGTTGAACCCGAAGTGCGGCGGCGAGTCCTGCCGCCGCACTCACCGAACCAAAGGAGAACGTGATGTCTCGCATCGCGAAGGCGGCCGTGGTCGCTCTCGGCACGGGCGCCGTGGCGCTCAGTGGCGCCGGCCTGGCCATGGCGGACGCGGGCGCGCAGGGTGCGGCCGTCGGTTCGCCCGGCGTCCTGTCGGGCAACGTCGTGCAGGTGCCGGTCCACATCCCGGTCAACGTCTGCGGCAACACCATCAGCGTGATCGGCCTGCTGAACCCGGCCTTCGGCAACACCTGCGCCAACGTGAGCGGCCACCACGACAAGGGCGGCCACCCCGGCCCGGGCGGCTACGGCGACAACGGCTACGGCCACTGATTCGACCGCACGCGCGGACGGACGTACGCGAAGAGCCCCGGCACCCTCAGGCGCCGGGGCTCTCCCCGTGTCCGCGACCGGTCAGCCGTAGCGGTAGATGCCGCTGACGTCCTCCAGTTGTTCCGGTGTCACGTCCCACGGCGGCATTCGCTGCTGCCGGGCCACGATCCGCCCCTCCTGGTCGTCGCCCGGCCCCGGCGGTTTCGCCGGGAGGTAGCGGGCGCCCCGGTGCCGGTTCTGCCAGCGCGTCCACTGGAGGTCGATGAAGGCGTGGTGCAGCCAGAACACCGGGTCGTTGACGGAGGCGCCGCCGAGCATCACGCCCCCGACCCACTTGTGGACCCGGTTGTGGTTGCGCCAGGACGCGCTGCCCGACCCGGTGCCCCAGCCTTCGAGCCGGTTGCGGAATCCGGTGCGGGAGGTCGAGTCCCAGGGCGAGACGTCGTAGACGGGGTCGGCGAGCGCCCCGTCGAGGTCGCTCTTCGTCGGCAGTGCGATCGGGGCAGCGGCGCGGCCCAAGTCCCTTGTGAGGTACGGCTCGTCGGTGATGTTCTCCGTGATCTTCCACTTGCCCGCCGCGTAGGCGAACGGCCCGGTCGTCACCTGGTGGTCGGAGCGCCGCCCGGTACCGCCGAGCAGGTCCTTCGTCCAGGGCAGGGCGGTGGCACTGCGATCCCGCGTCCAGTCCCAATACGGCACCGTCACCGAGGAGTCGACCCTGCGCAGCGCCCGCTCCAGGTCCAGCAGGAACTGCCGGTGCCAGGGCAGGAAGGAGGGCGCCATGTGCGCGGAACGCAGCCCGTACTCCCCGTCGGGCACGAAGTACTCGATGTGCGTGCGCACGAACTCGTCGTACTCGCCCCGCCGTTTGACCTCCAGCAGCGCCGCCACGAACCGCCGCTTCTCGGCGGCCGTGAGTGTGCTGACGTCCTTACGCGTGTACGCCATGGTCTCCCCCCATGTGCATCGGCCCCATCTGCCCGTCCGCCTCCCGCAGTTCACGGCCGGGGCTCAGTTCGTCGACGGCGGCGCGGGTCGCCTCCAGGGCGGTGGGATACGAGCGGTAGTGGTCGACCATGCTCAGCCAGGTGCCGTCGGCCCGCCGCATCAGATGCAGTGGCCGACCGTCGACCGTCACCTGCCAACTCCCCTTCAGCACACCGCGGATATGGCGGCCCCGGTACGTCTCGTCGAAGGCGGTGTCCCCGGGATCCGCACCGGAGCGGGTGGGCCGGGAGGCCGCGACGACCGGCACCAGCGCCACCGCGAGCACGGCACCGAACGCCCCGCGCAGCGCCTCCCGCCGCGTCCTGCGCACCGCTCCCGGTCTGACCGGCTCCCGGCCCACCGGCACTCCACCGACGCTCACGCTCATGGCCCAACTCCCTCGTCCGTTCCGACCGTTCGAGGGGCTAACCGTCCGACCCCCCGCCCGGTCACCGTCCGAAGCACCCGTGACATGCCGTGACATGCGGAAGGGCCCGGGTCGCACCACCCGGGCCCATGTCCGCCTTCGTGCTGTGTCCTAGAGGCCCGCCCCCGTGACCAGGTCCGCGCCCGGCACGGTCTGTAGAACCGGGGCCAGGACGCCCGCCTGGGGCGCCTTCAGGTCCGGGAGACCGAAGTTGTCGGGGTTGGGCGGGGTCAGCGGGACGTCCAGGGCGAGGCCCGGGGCCAGCGTGCGCAGGTCGGACGCGGGGGTGCTGACGCCGACGTGGTCGAAGCCGTCGCCGAGGACGTGCGGCAGCGGGGCGCGCAGACCGATGCCGGGCAGGCCGCCGTGGACCGGGAGTTGGGGCAGCGCGTGCTCCGGGATGAGCCGGCCCTCGACGTACCGCGGGCCCTCGGGGGTGCCCGGCATCGGCACCGGGATCTCGCCGCCCAGCTTGGGGAGTTCCATGCCGAGGGCGCTCTCCGCGCCCTCCAGCGGCACGGGTACCGGGACCGCGCCGAGCGCGGCGGCGGGGGTCGCGGCGGCGGCGCCGGTCGCGGCCGCCACGGCCGTGATGACGGCGGCGATGGTTCCTCGGGTGGTCGACTTCATCGTGAGTACGGTCCCTTTCGGAATTCGGAGGCTCTGTGTACGGAGGCTCTTTGTGCTGACCGGGTAACGATCCCGGGAAGGAGACCAGTTCAAGATTCCCCCGAGTGCCGCAGTAATCAGCTTTTCCCGAATTCCCATCAGCGGGCCGGAACCTGCTTCCCGTCAGCGGGCCGGAACCGGCGTTCCCGCCCGCTGTCCGGTCGTCAGCCGCGCAGGCTGCGGGCGGGCAGGACCACGTGCGCGGCGGCGGTCAGGGTCTCGTCGGCGCCCGCGAACTCGGCCAGTGCCTCCGGGGTGACGGGCTTGCCCGGCTCGGCCTCGGGCCAGGGGCGGGTGGTGAACACCAGGTAGGCGAAGCCGCGTTCGCCGACCGCCGCGAGCCACTCGGGCGGCGGCACGCACTGGGCGTTGAGCTGCGGCATGTTGAGGACGGCCTGCCCGCCCTCGACGAGCATGGTGATCGGCAGGCTGGGCCGGGTGGCTCCGTCGACGACGTCGCCGCCGACCGGGAGTCCGTTGTCGGTCAGCAGTCGTTCCACCGCGGCGCTGGCGGCCTCGGGGCCGTCCGCGGCGTCGCCCAGGGTGTAGGCGAGGAGGTAGGGCATGTCCCCGTCGGGGGCCTCGCCGCTCCACGCCAGGACGACGAGGGTGCCGAGGTCGGCGACGCGGAAGGGGCGCGTTTCGCTTGAGGTTGAGGTCACCGCGCGACCTTATCGACGGGCCGGAAGGCCACCGGACGCGTTCTCACCCGTCCGGCCGATGGCACGGTCGACCCGCCACACGAACGAGGGACGCCTCGCGACGCCCCTCGAACACCACCGGCGGCCTTAGGACCTGTCCGGCGGATCATGTCGCAGACGCGGGGTCTGGCACACCCACCTGCGGCGTTGTCGTCGGTCAGGTCCTAGCCCTGCAACGGCAGACCGCCGAGCAGCGGGTTGTGCTGGTTCAGCGCGCCGGCCGCACCCTTGACGGTGCTGAGCGGGGACTGCTTGTTCTCGGTGTCGAGCGCGTCCGACTGGTGCTGCAACGGCATCAGGTCGACGGGCTGGATCCGGCCACTGGTGAGGGTGTTGACGGCGCCGGTGAGGCTGGTGGGCGTCACGTCGGCGGGGCTGTAGGCGAACGCGGGCGCGGCGGCACCGGCGAGGGCGACGGACCCGGCAACGACAGCGGCAGCCTTCAGGGACTTCATCGCGTTCCTTTCTTCGGCAACTCATGTCACCAGAGGGAATTCTGTCGCCGTGTGTAACGAGTTCCGACCGGGCCGGAAACCCGTGCGCAGAAACTTTCTGCGCCCCCACCCGAATGCGGAGTGTGTCTCATCGGCGTTTCCCATCCTCATATGAAAGGGACGTGCGGAAAAGGCCGTTGGGCCGGTCCCGGAAAGGATCGACCCAACGGCCTTTCTACGACTGCTCGCGTCACACTCCCGGAACCGCCGGCACCGCGGGCACCGCCGGAAGGGCCGGTGTCGCGGGCACCGCGGGAAGCGAGGACGTGGACGGCAGCGCGGGCAGCGCCGGCAGACCGGCCAGGCTCGGCGCGGGCAGCCCGCCGCCGAGCAGCGTGGCCGCGACCACGTTGACCAGGCCCGTCACCACACCGGTGACCGCCGGGACGACCGCGCCGACATCGCCGGAGGTGACGGCGGCGAGCAGGGTGGTGACCGCTTTCTGTAGGGACGCGAGGGCGTCCCCGGCGAGGTCGGCGGGCGCCTTCTTGCCCTTGGAGTCGTCACCGCTCTTCGGCAGCGCGGGGAGGGCGGGGGTCGCGGGCAGGGCGGGAGTCGCGGGGAGAGCCGGGGTGGCGGGCAGCGCGGGCGCCGCCGGTACGGCCGGGACGGCGGGAGCCGCCGGAACGGCCGGAGCCGCGGGCACGGCGGGGGCCGCCGGAGCCGCCGCGGTGATCTTGGCGACGGCCTCGTTGACGGTGTCGGCGAGCTTCTGGGCCTGATCGGCGGAGAGTTGGCCGTTGTCGGCCTTGAGCACCTGGTCGAGCAGATCGGTGACCGGGGTGAGCACGCTGCCGACATCGCCGAGGCCCTTGACCTGGGCGAGCAGCCCGTCGGCTCCAGGGACTGGCACGCCCGGCGCGGCGTGGACGTGCTTCCGCGCCGAGTCGTTGTCGGCGGCGACGGCGGCGGGGCCGGCGATTCCGATCAGGACGGTGGCACAGAGTACGGAGGACGCGATGCGCCGTGCGGGCAGACCACGCATGGGGTGTTCCTTTCGGTGGTGCTTCAGATCTTGAGCCCACCGTGAAAGCGCTCACCACCATCTGCAACCGGTCGATCGCGCCGGGTGACCATCCGTCAGTCGTACGGACGACGTCGTGCCTGGTGAGGGCCATGTCAAGACCGGGCAGCCGGGCCGGTGCCGCTACCGCCCATTCGGGGCAACGGCCCGCGCCGCCGCCCCAACGCCAACCGGCCGTCCCCCCGTGGAAGGACCACGGGGAAACGGCCGGCCGAAGGGATCCGCGCGGACGTCAGTCGTTGACGCAGGTGTTGCCGAACGCGGGGTTCAGCAGACCGATGACGTTGACGGTGTTGCCGCAGACGTTGACCGGGATGTGAACCGGAACCTGGACGACGTTGCCCGACAGCACGCCCGGGGAGTGGGCGGCGGCGCCGTGCGCGTCGCTGTCGGCGGCGGCGATGCCGGCGGTGCCCGCCATGGCGGCGGCGGCAACGGAGGTCAGGACCAGGCCCTTCGCGATACGCGACATGGAGAGGTGCTCCTTGGGGTTGAAACAAACACCCGGGCGGGGATGCCCGGCGCTGTGTCAACGCGCGGCACCCACGGGGGTTGTGCCGCCAATGGGGTGATGTGCCACAGGGCCGAACTTCACCATTCCGACACACTTGTCACGTTTCGCCGGATTAATCCGGATAGCTACTAGAGTTGCGCACCTCCCGAAGTACCCCTATAGCCAGCAAATCGCACATAGGGGCCGTACTTCCCGAAAGGGCACCGCCGGTCATGCGCAATTCCCAGGGTCCGCTGCTGTGCCGGGCGTCGGTGGGCGCCCTCGCCCTCGCCTCGATCTGGGCCCCGGCCGCCTCCGGCGCCTCCGCCCCGCCCGCCGCCGAGACGGAGCGGATCGCCCCGGCCCAGCGCTACCAGGCCCTCCAGCACGGCGGCTTCGTCCGCGCGGCCAACACCTCCATCAGCTGCCGGACGAACTCGGCCGCCTGCCCGGCCGTACGCGAGGGGAAGGCCGCGGCCAACGGCGACTTCGACATGTTCTACGTCGACGTCGACCGCGATCCCAACACCTACAACTCCTCCCGCGCGGAGGTCCGGCTGCCCGAGGGCGCCCGGGCCACGTACGCCCGCCTGTACTGGGGCGGCAACCTCCGGGTCGGCGAGCAGAAGCCGCCCAAGGACAACGGGCGGGTGCTGATCGCGGAGCCCGGCGGCGAGTACCGGGACGTGCTCGCGGACACGGTCGTAGGACACCGGGTGGCGGGCGGCGCGGACGCCTTCCAGGCCTCGGCGGACGTCACCAAGCTGGTCCGGGAGAGTGGCTCGGGCCTCTACACGGTGGCCCAGGTCAACACCGCGATGGGGCGGTCGGCGGCCGGCGCGTGGGGCGGCTGGACGCTCGTCGTGGCGTACGAGAAGCCTCAGGATCCGCTGCGGCGGCTGGAGCTGTGGGACGGGTTCGACGCGCTGAACTCCCGTACCGGCGCGGAGATCCGGCTGCGCGCGCTGCGTACGCCCGCGCACGCCGGAGGACGCGCGGGCGTGGTGGCGTACAACGGAGATCGCGGCCGGACCGGGGATTCGCTCACGCTCTCGACCGGTCGTACGAACGCCGTGCCGCTCGGTGACGGCGCCAATCCCCGTGACGACGTGCTGAATTCCACGATCAGCGAGCCGGGGGCGGCGCCTTCGGAGCGTGCGCCCGCGTATGCGAACACGCTCGGCTACGACTCCGATGTGTTCGATCTCGGCAAGGCGCTGCGGCCGGGCGGTGACCAGCTGGCCTTCCGGCTCGTTTCCCAGCGGGACGCGGCGTGGTTCGGGGCGCTCTTCGTCGCCGTCGACGCCCAGCAGTGAGGCGCGTTCCCGCCCGCAGTCCCGAGCGCCACCCGTGAGCGAGGAAACCGCGCAATGCACCAGCCAGCAACCGACCCTCGACCACGGGTCCTGCACCTCGCCCAGCCCGTGGACGCCGGGGTCGCCCGGGTCGTCACGGATCTGACGCGGGCCCAGCTCGCCTCCGGCCTGCACGTCACGGTCGCCTGCCCCGACGGCGGCACGCTCGCGGACGGCATCAGGGCGCTCGGCGCCGACGTACGACGGTGGCAGGCCACCCGGTCGCCCGGTCCCGCGCTCGTCTCCGAGGTACGGCGGCTCGCCCGACTGGTCGCGGAGGTGCGGCCCGATCTGGTGCACGCGCACAGCGCGAAGGCCGGGCTGGCAGGACGCCTTGCCGTGCGGGGGCGGATCCCGACCGTGTTCCAGCCGCACGCCTGGTCGTTCGAGGCGGTCGGCGGGGTCACCGCCGCGCTCGCCGTCGGCTGGGAGCGGTGGGGCGCGCGGTGGGCCACCCGGACGGTGTGCGTGAGCGAGGCGGAGCGCACGACCGGGCTGCGGGCCGGGGTCCAGGGCCGCTGGAGCGTGATCCCGAACGGCATCGACACCGGGCGCTTCCACCCGGCCGCCGTCGACACCGTACGGGCCGGGATCGAGCAGCTCGCCGGGGTCGATCCGGCCGCGCCGCTCGTGGTGTGCGTGGGGCGGCTGTGCCGGCAGAAGGGCCAGGACGTCCTGCTGAGCGCGTGGGACGCGGTGCTGCGGCGGGTCCCGAAGGCACGCCTGGTGCTCGTCGGCGACGGACCCGACCGGGCCGCGCTGCGTCAACTGGCCCCGGAATCCGTGCTGTTCGCGGGTTCCGTCGCCGATGCCGTGCCCTGGTACCAGGCCGCCGACCTGGTGGTGCTGCCCTCGCGCTGGGAGGGCATGGCGCTGGCCCCGCTGGAGGCGATGGCCTGCGGGCGACCCGTCGTCGTCACGGATGTCGCGGGCGCCCGCGAGAGCCTGCCCCCCGGTCTCGCCCCGCGCTGCCTCGTGCCCGCCGACAACCCGGCGGTGCTGTCCGGGGCCGTCGCCGAACTGCTGCTCGACCCGCTGCTGCGTGAGTCCCTCGGCCACCAGGGACGCCGGTACGTCCAGTCCACGCACGACGTGCGGCACTCCGCCGAAGCGGTCGCGGGGGTCTATCGCGACCTGCTCGGCGGCAAACCCGTCGTGCCCACCGAGTGCAGGGAGTCCATCCACTCGTGACTGCGGAAAGCACCGTCCCCTCCCCCGGCGGACAGCCACGGGACCACGGATCCTCGAACGTCTCGGTCATCCCCCGGCGCACCGGCGGCGGTTTCCGGTTCCCGGTCCGCCGCCCGCCCGCGCGCCCGGCCTCACCGCTGCCGCTGCTCGGCGCGGACCTCGTCGCCGCCCTGCTCGGCGCCCTCGCGCTGACCGGAGGCCAGCGCCGCCCGCTGCTGGTGGCGCTGCTGGTCGCCGGTTCGATACTGCTGCGCCCGCACCTCCCCCGCGCCGTACCGCGCGTCCTCGACGAACTGCCCGCGGTCTGCGGCCGGATCGCCGTCGCCTGGCTCGCGCTCGGCACCCTCACGGCGGCCTACGACCCCGACCGCGCCCTGTCCCCGCGCACCCTGCTGCTGGGCTTCGCCCTCCAGACGGCGACCGCCTGCGTGACCCGCGGCACGGTCCACCACCGCCGCCGCAAGGCCCTCCTCAACCACCCCCGCACCGCCCTGGTCATCGGCCCCGCGACGACCGCGCAACGCGTCGCGGCAGCGGTGCTACGGCACCCGGGGTGCGGGATCGAGCCGATCGGCATCGTCGCCGACCACCCGGACGGCACCGAGGGCCTGCCCGTACTGACCACCGGCGAGGAGGTCGAACGCGCCCTCATCCAGAACGGAGTCCGCGCCGTCCTCACCGTGCATCCCTCCGTACGGTCCGAACGCGGGCCGCTGCTACGGGCGTTGGCGGAGTCGGGGTGCGCGGTCTGGGAGGTCGACGCCGACTCGCCCTCGTACGAGATGCGCGACCAGCTCGCCGGATTCGCCTGCCGGCGGCTGGAGTTGGGCTCCCGCAGGCGCGGCAGCCTCGGCAAGCGGGCACTGGACGTCCTGGTGTCCGGGACCCTGCTCCTCCTGGTCAGCCCCCTCCTCCTGCTGTGCGCTACGGTCCTGCGCCTCACCGACGGACCCGGTGTCGTCTTCCGCCAGGAACGCATCGGCAAGGACGGCCGCCCCTTCACGCTCCTCAAGTTCCGCACCCACCGCCCGGTCGACGAGCACGAGGCGGCGACCCGCTGGAGCGTCGCGGGCGAACACCAGATGAGCCGCTTCTGCCGCTTCCTGCGCCAGACCTCGCTGGACGAGCTGCTCCAGCTCTGGAACGTCTTCCGCGGCGACATGAGCCTGGTCGGCCCACGCCCCGAACGCCCTTACTTCGTCGCGCAGTTCAGCCAGACCTACCCCGGCTACGCGGCCCGCCACCGGATGCAGACCGGCATCACCGGCCTCGCCCAGATCCACGGGCTGCGCGGCGACACCTCGATCGAGGACCGCTGCCGGTTCGACAACGCGTACATCGACAACTGGTCGCTGTGGCAGGACATCTGCATCCTCGCCCGCACCGCGACCTCGCTCGTACGTCCGACGGGGAGCTGAGCCGTGAACCACCGCCTGCGCATGTTCGCCCCGGTCCTGCCGGTCATCGCCGTGATCGCCCTGCTCGGCCTGCCGCTCACCCCGGGCGCGGGCGGCGCGGGTCCGGCCGACGCGGTCTCCGGGCTGGTGGTCCTGTACTGCGGGATCCGGCTGCTCCGGGAACGCAGGCGCCCCCTGACCCCAACCGCCGTGGCGGTCATGGGACTTCCGGTCCTGGGCCTGTCCATCGCCGCGATGGGCGCGTCCTCGCCGGGCGCGGGTCTGAGCGGCCTGGGCCGCTACCTCCAGATCTTCGTCCTGGTCCCGGCGGCCGTGGTCCTCCTGATCCGCGACCGGCGCGACTTCCGCGTGCTGGCCTGGTCGTTCGTCTCCCTCGCCCTGTGGCAGGGGGCGATCGGCGTCAAGCAGTACGTCACCGCGACCGGCGCCTCCTACCAGGGCGAGGACATCCGCGCGGTGGGCACCTTCGGACCGACCGACGTGATGGGCATGGCGACGGTGGTGTCCTTCGGCCTGATCTGCGCGGTGGCGCTGGCACTGGGCGGCCTGGGCCGAAAGGACGTACGGCAGCGGGCAGTTGCCGCGAGTTGCGCGTTCGCCCTGCTCCTCCCCCTCGCCCTGTCCTTCAGCCGAGGCGCGTGGATCGCGACCGCCGCGACCTGCGCGCTGCAACTGGCGCTGGCCGGACCGCGGCGCGCGCTGAAGGTGGCCGCGGCCGTGACGGCGGCGGGCGTGGTGCTGGTCGGCGGCTTCGGGGTCGGCTCGGCGATGCTCCAGGAGCGGATCAGCAGCATCACCCAAGTCACCGACGCCCCCGACCAGTCGGTGACCGACCGCTACACCATGTGGGCGGCGGCGACCGCGATGTGGCGCGAACACCCGCTGACCGGCGTCGGGTTGAAGGGCTTCCCCGAACACCGCGACGGCAACGCCTCGTTGGCCCTGTCCTCCGGCAGCGACACGGACGGCGCGGGCGCCGGATACCTCAAGCAGCCCCTGCTCTCCCCCCACAACATGTACCTCCTGGTCCTCAGCGAACAGGGCCTGATCGGCCTCCTCACCCTGGGCGGCAGCTGGCTTGCTCTGCTGGTGTGCGCGCTGCGGGGCCTGTTCCGCACTCACCGCACCGAACTCCCGGGCCTGGACTGCGCGTTGGTCTCCTCCGGCCTCCTGATCTGGCAACTGATCGACTTCATGTACGCGGACATCGGCGGCCCGTCGACGGTCCTGACAGCGGTGGTGTTCGGGGTGGCGGCGTGGTGGTCGCTGGTGGGGGCGAACGCGGAAGAGAAGCTTCCTGTGCCGACTTCGGTGCGCGTGCCCAAGACAGAGGCCGCGATCCAATGACGGTCACTGGTAGCGCCCCAAAGGGGCGCGGGGCTGTATCGATCAGCGGCTCCGCCGCGGGGCGCGCCCAGCCCCAACGGCGCAGCACCCGACACTCCACCGAGCCACCCCTGATCCCATCTCCCTCGCCAGAAAGCCCCGCCCCCGAATCCCGCCGTTTCCTAGCCAAAGCCGCCCTCATCACAGCCGCGCTCTCCGTCACCGGCTCCCTCCTCGGCCTCGCCAGAGACCAGTCCCTCGCCCGCCTCTTCGGCGCCGGCAGCGAGACCGACGCCTTCCTCGTCGCCTGGACCGTCCCCGAGTTCGCCGCCACCCTCCTCATCGAGGACGGCCTGGCGTTCGCCCTGATCCCGGCGTTCAGCATGGCGTTGGCCCGCAGAGCTCAAGGCGCCCCCGGCGACCCGGTCCGCGCCCTGGTGAAAGCCACCCTCCCCCGCCTCGCGCTGGCGTTCATCGCGGTCTCGGCACTGTTCATCGCGGCGGCCCCCTACCTGGTCGAGGCCCTCGCCCCGGGCCTGCCCAACCCCGCGCTGGCGGTGAGCTGCACCCGCATCACCGCCACCTGCGTCCTGAGCTTCGGCCTGGCCGGCTACTTCAGCGCGGCGCTCCGCGCCCACCGCCGTTTCGTGGCCCCGGCGGCGATCTACGTGGCGTACAACATCGGCATCATCGCCGGGATGTACGCGTTCGGTGCCCACTGGGGCGTACGGTCGGCGGCCCTCGGTGTCGCCGGGGGCGGCTGCCTAATGGTGCTGACCCAACTTCCCGTACTCGTACGCCAGTTGAGGAGCCACAAGCCGACGACCCCGGATGCCGTCGCCGACGGCACCACCGAGACCCCCCGCCCGATGAACTTCGCGTTGATGGCGACGGTGCTGCTCTTCGCGCTGTGCCGTCAGTCCCAGGTCCTCATCGAGCGCTTTCTCGCCTCCCACCTCCCGGCCGGCGCCATCTCGCATCTGAACTACGCGCAGAAGGTCGCCCAGATGCCGATGGTGCTGTCGCTGATGCTGTGCACGGTGACTTTCCCGGTGGTCGCGCGGGCGCTCGCCGAGGGCGACACGGAGAAGGCCCGCAACCGTGTCGAGCGAGACCTCGCGCTCGCCGCCTGCCTGGTCCTGCTCGGCGCCGCCACGGTGATCGCGTGCGCCCCGCAGATCATCGAACTCCTCTTCCAGCGGGGCGCGTTCACCGCCCACGACACCGCCGCCACCGCCGGTGTGATGCGGGTGTACGCGCTCGGTCTGCTCGGCCAGACCCTGGTCGGCGTCCTGGTCCGCTCCTACTTCTCGGCGGGCCGCCCCACCTGGTTCCCGGTCGGCGCGATGGCCGCCGGCATCGTCGTGACCTCCTGGATCGGCGCCTGGACGGTCGGCCCCTGGGGCGTCATCGGCATCGCGATCGCCAACGCCACCGGCATCACCGTCACCGCCGTGATCCTGCTGTGCGGCAGCGGCCCGCGCAGTGTCCCGATCCGCACCCGGCAGGTCCTGGTCGAGCTGAGCCGGCCGGTGCGCGCGGCGGCCGTCGCGACGGTCGCCGGGGCGTTCGCCGCCCGCGCGATGCCCTCGCCGCTGCTCGGTCTCGCCGTCGGCTGCACGGCCGTCGCCGTCGTCTTCGTCCTGCTCGGCTGGGCCCTGGGCGCCCAGGGCTTCGCACCCGCACTGGAATCCGTCCGCTCCGTCACACGAAGGCTCCCGCATGGCCGCTCCCGCTGATTCCCCGACCACCGGCAGTCGCGTCACGGGCCCGGTCCCGTGGGTGGCGATGTACCACTCCGTGGGCGACTGCTCCGACGACCCCTACCGCATCACGGTCACCCCCGACCGCCTGGACCGGCAGCTGCGCTGGCTGAGCCGACGCGGGCTGCGCGGTGTGTCCATGGCCGAGCTGCTCGCCGCCCGCGCCCGGGGCGAGGGCGAAGGTCTGGTCGGTCTCACCTTCGACGACGGCTACGCCGACTTCGTCGACAACGCCCTTCCCGTGCTGGCCCGTTGGGACTGCGGCGCCACCCTCTTCGTCCTGCCCGGCAGGCTCGGCGGCGACAACGCCTGGGACCCGCTGGGCCCGCGCAAACCGCTCCTCACCGCGGACGGCATCCGCCAAGTCGCCGCCGAGGGCGTGGAGATCGGCTCGCACGGCCTGACCCACGTCGACCTCACCAAGGCGGACGACGCCACACTGAAGGCCGAGGTCGCCGAAAGCCGTTCCGTACTCGCCGAGTTGACCGGCACGACCGTCGACGGCTTCTGCTACCCCTACGGCACGGTCGACGCCCGCACCGTGGCCGCCGTACAGGAAGCCGGTTACACCTACGCCTGCGCCATCGACCCGGGCGATCTCAACGGCCAACACGCCTTCCCCCGCGTGCACATCGGCCAGAACGACACCGCCGTCCGCCTCTTCCTCAAGTACCGGCTGCACGGCCTGCGCCGCCGCCCGGTGGAGGGTCCCGCATGAAGGCCCTGCACATCATCACCGGGCTCGGCATCGGCGGCGCCGAGCAGCAACTCCGGCTGCTGCTACGCCACTTGCCGGTCGACTGCGATGTCGTGACGCTCACCAACCCGGGCGCGGTCGCCGCCGGCCTCACCGCCGACGGGGTGCGCGTCCACCACCTCGGCATGACCGGCAACCGCGACCTGCCCGCCCTCCCCCGCCTGGTCAAAATCATCCGCACCGGTGGCTACGACCTGGTCCACACCCACCTCTACCGCGCCTGCGTCTACGGCAGGCTCGCCGCCCGGATCGCGGGCGTGAAGGCGGTCGTCGCCACCGAACACTCCCTGGGCGACTCGCAGATGGAGGGCCGAAGCCTCAACGCCGGGGTCCGCGCCCTGTATCTCGCCAGCGAACGCCTGGGCCGCTCCACGGTCGCCGTCTCCCCCACGGTCGCCGAACGCCTCAGGCGGTGGGGTGTGCCGGGCCCGCGCATCGAGGTCGTCCCCAACGGCATCGACCTGCCCCGCTTCCGCTTCGACCCGGTCCAGCGACTGCGCACCCGCCAGCGACTCGGCCTGCCCAAGGACGCGTACGTCGTCGGCGGCATCGGCCGACTCGCGGCGGGCAAACGCTTCGACGTCCTGATCCGCACCCTGACCCAACTCCCCTCCGACTACTGGCTGTTGCTGGTCGGCGGCGGCCCCGAGGAGAACCTCCTGCGCCGCACCGCCCACGACTGCGGAGTTGCCGACCGGGTGCTGTTCACCGGCGAACGCCCCTACGTCCCGGACGGCACCCCGGGCCCCGACCTGCCCTCCCTCACCGCGGCGATGGACCTGCTGGCCTCGCCGTCCCCCGAGGAGGCCTTCGGCCTGGCCGTCGTGGAAGGTCTGGCGGCCGGGCTGCCCGTGCTCTACGCCTCCTGCCCCGCCGTCGAGGACCTCCCGCCGCAGGCCGCCGAAGCCGCACACCGCGTCCAGGGCGGGCCGGAGGTCTTCGCCCGCGCGCTGGCGGCGGCCCGCGCGCGGGGCCCGCGCCCGCGCACCGCGCCGGACGCCGCCCACCACTACTGCATCACCCGCAGCGCCGCCCAACTCATGGACGTGTACGCGGCGGTCTCCACCTCGTCGCCGTCCCCCGCACCCCAGGGAGCCAGTTCCTCATGACCGAGATCCGACAGCACCGCCCGCTCGCCCGCGCGAAGACCCTCCCGGCCTGGTCCCTCCTCGCGGCCGGCGCCGTGACCGGCGGACTCCTCGGCGCCGGTTACGGCCTCGCCAAGCCGCCGACGTACACGGCCACCAGCTACGTCATCGCCGTACCGACCGACAAGGCCGACTCCTCGACCGCGCTCGGCTTCGCGCAGGCCTACGGCCGGGTCGCCACCCAGCTCGCGGTGCTCGGGGACGCGCAGGTGTGGGCGGGCGTCCCGGTGAAGACGCTCCAGTCGAGCGTGCAGACGGCGACCTCGCCGGACGCGCCGATGGTCGCCGTCACGGCCACCTCCTCGCGCGCCGACCTCGCCGCCGACATGGCCAACGCGGTGTCCCGCTCGCTGACCGTGCACGCGAACGACTCGAAGGACTCGACCCACGTCGAACTCCAGACCTTCGCCCGCGCCATCAAGCCGGCCGGGCCCTCCTCGGCCTCGGCCGCGGTGACCGGTCTGGTCGGCGCGAGCGCGGGCGGCCTCCTCGGCGGCCTGCTGCTGCTCGTCCGGCCGCGCCGGACCACCGAAGAGACCGGCCGCCCGGCCTCCGTGCCCAGCCCGGCCACCGCGGCCGACGTCCTGTGACACCGGTGTACTCGACCGAACTCGTCACCGACGCCCAGGCCTTCGCCGAACTGGCCCCGGCCTGGGGCCGGTTGTACCAGAAGTGCGGCGCGGCGACCCCGTTCCAGTCCCACGCCTGGCTGCACTCCTGGTGGCTGTCGTACGGCCGAACGGGCCGACTGCGCCTGCTCGTTGTCCGCGACGGCCGTGAACTCGTCGCCGCGGCGCCCCTGATGCTCGTCCGCCGCCCGGTCCCCTCCCTGGTCCCGCTCGGCGGCGCGATCTCCGACTACGGCGACGTCCTGCTGGACGACGACCACGGCGACCCGGCGGTCGCCGCCCTGACGGAGGCCCTCGCGTCCGCCGCCCGCACCGCGCTGATCGACTTCCGCGAGGTACGGCCCGGCGGCGCGGTCGAGCGCGTCTACGACCGCTGGCGCGGCCCCCGCCGCCGCGTCCACGACTCGCTGTGCCTGGAACTGCCCGCCGTACCGATGGACGAACTGGTCGCCCGTCTCCCCTCCTCCAAGGCCCAGCGCGTCCGCGCCAAGCTCCGCAAGCTCACCGCACTCGGCGTCGAGCGCACCGTCGTACGACCCGACGAGGTGGACGGAGCCCTGCGGCGACTGCTGGAGCTGCATCAACTCCAGTGGCAGGGACGGAAGGTGACGTCCGAGCACCTTCAGACCCGGTTCTGCGAGCACCTGGTCCGCTCGGTCGGGCCGATGGTCCGCTCCGGGGACGCCGTCGTCACCGAGTTCCGACTCGACGAGGACGTGGTCGCCGTAGATCTCACGCTGCTGTCACGGCGGCTCGCGGGCGGGTATCTCTACGGCGCGCATCCGCGGTTGCGGGAGCGGAAGGCGGACGTGGCGGTGATGCTGCTCGACGCGTGCGCGGAGCACACCGGGACCGACGGGCCCGGCACGCTCAGTCTGCTGCGGGGCAACGAGCCGTACAAGCACCACTGGCGGCCCGAACCGGTCGTCAACCAGCGGCTGTTGCTGGCCCGGAAGCGCACTGCCCCGCTGATGGCGGCGGTCGTCTGCGACGTGGCCGCGCGCCGGCGGGGCAAGGCGATACTGCGGAAGTGGAGGGAGCGCGGTGGCGACGGACCCTGAGCGGCCCGCCGCCACCTCTGGTTCAGCGGTCGCGCTGCCACCAGTCGAACTTCACGCACAGCTTCCCGCCGAGCCAGTACTCGACCCAGTCGCCGAGTTCCACCGGCGAGCAGTTGGCCGGGTGCGTCGGAGGGGCGGGCGGTGTGGTGGGCGTGGTCGGCTTGGGCGGCTCCGGGGTGACCGGGGTCGTGGGTGTCGTAGGAGTCGTGGGAGTCGTGGGTGTGGTCGGGGTCGGTTCCTCCGTGCGGCCGAACAGGACCGAGCGGTAGACCTTGGACGACTTCGGGTTCTGGGAGCACTGCCACACACCGTGCGGGCAGTAGTCGGTCACCGTGTTGTACAGCGGCTTGTGCTCGTCCATCCAGGCGAGCATGCGCTTCATGTACTCCGCGTTGTCGCCATTGCGGAAGAGTCCCCATTCAGGATAGGAAATGGGCTTGCCGTGGGATTTGGCGAAGTCCACGTGTTCCTGGAGTCCGTAGGGCTCTTTCACCTGCTCGTCGAACGTCAGCCCGGACGGCTGGTCGTACGAATCCATTCCGACGATGTCGACCGTGTCGTTCCCCGGATAGCACTGCGTCCATGGAACGGCGTCCCGGCCGCGGCTCGGAGTGAAGTCGAACCGGAATTTCTGGCCCGGCACCGAGCGCATCGTGGTGACGATCCTGTTCCAGTACTTCTTCCAGGCCTCCGGGTCCGGCCCGCAGCGAGAGGTGTACGTGGTGCCGTTCATCTCCCAGCCGAGCACGATCACCGTGTCCGGCACCTTCAGGTCGACCAGGCGTTCGGCCAGGGCCTTGAAGTGCTGATCGAACTGGCCGGCCGCGCCCAGCTGGAGCAGCCGCCGGACCTGCCAGTCGGAGACACCGTCCTCGTTGTGCTCCTGCATGGGCACGTTGAGGACGAGCATCCGGTCGCTCTTCTCCGTGCGCCAGTCCGCCCACACGTCGAGGAGACCGGGGGCGCCCTCGATGTCGCTCCAGTGGTTGCCGGGCAGGTAGGTGTGACCGACGCGCAGTTCGGCACCGCCCAGCCAGCTGCTCAGCGCGGCCATCCGGGCCACACCGCGGGCACCGGAGTCGAGGAAGGCGCCGAAGGCCGGCGCCTCTTTCGGCTCGGGGGTCCTGGTGGCGTCGGGTGCCTTCGCGGGTCCCGCGGCGGCCGGGGTCGTCGTGGGCGCGGTGGTCACGGGAGCAGGCGGATCAGTCGCCCGCGCCACCTCCGCTCCCGCCGCGAACCCGGGACCCGACGCGAAAGCCGCGGACGCGGCGACCGTGGCCGCGACGAAGGCCAGCCGGGCGGTCCGGGACCGTCGTTGCTGTGGGGCCATGCCTGCTCCTCTCTCCACTCTCGTACTCCGTTCCGACTTTGCTTTTCCTTCTACTGACACTCAGTCATATGAATATGAATTACGCCACCGCCGTTACGGCTTCCGAGTTCCTCCATCGCCCGCACGGGTGAACCGAACCTAAGGAAACAGTCCGTGTCGCTGCTCGACATCCGTGTCCCCGCAGTTCTGTTGCGGATCGACCGGAACCCCTTTCACCACGGAACGCTGGGCGCCGTGCGTTCGCTCGGCAGGGCGGGAGTGGAGGTGCACGTGGTCGCCGATTCCGCCGGAAGTCCCGTACGCAGCTCCCGCTTCGTCTGCCAGATGCACCCCCCGCCGGCGCCCGGCGCGTCCCCGGCCGAGATCGCCGTCACGCTGCGCCGGGTCGCCGCGCGGATCGCGCGTCCCGCCGTGCTGATCCCGATGGACGACGCGAGCGCCGTCGCCGTCGGCCGGTTGCGCGACGAACTCGCGCCCTCCTACCTGCTGCCGCAGCAGCCCGGCGCGCTGGCCGAACGGGTCGCCGACAAGGCCGAACTGGCCGCCGTGTGCGCGAGCGCCGACATCCCGCACCCGGTGACGCTGATCCCGGAGAGCCCGGCGCAGGCCGCGAGCGCCGCCTGGCAACTGGGGCTGCCGGTGGTCGCGAAGTGGAGCCGGCCCTGGCTGGTGCCGTGCGGGACCGGGCTGCGCAGCACGGTGGTGATGCACAGCGCGCAGGAGGCGCGCGAGCTGTATCTGCGCGCCGAGGAAGCGGGCAGCAGGCTGCTGCTCCAGGCCTTCCTGCCGTCCGGGCCCGACCGCGACTGGTTCTTCCACGGCTACGTCGACCGCACCGGCGCCGTACGCGGCGGGGGTCCCGGCCGCAAGCAGCGGGCCTGGCCGCGCGGGGCGGGCCTGACGGCGGTGGGCCGCTGGACGCCCAACTCCCAGGTGCAGGCGCTCGCCGAACGGCTCACCGCCGAACTCGGCTACCGCGGCATCTTCGATCTGGACTTCCGCCGCTGCGGCACGACGGGCAGCTACCACCTGCTCGACTTCAACCCGCGGCCCGGCGCGCAGTTCCGGCTCTTCACCGACAGCGCGGGCCTGGACGTCGTCCGCGCGCAGCACCTGGACCTGACCCACCGTCCGCTGCCGGACGGGGCACCCCGGCCCGGGCGCTCGTTCGTGGTGGAGAACTACGCGCCCCTCAGCGCGCTCCGCCCGGCCCCCGCCGGACGCGAACTGGCCTGGTACGCGCCGGACGACCGGGCACCGGGCCGGGCGATGTGGGGCCTGTGGGCCGGACATGTGCTGCGCAAGCTGCGGGGGCGGCTGGGCGGCGGTCCGGTGCCGCCGCGCACGGCGCCGCGGGTGGTCCGGCAGGCGGGCACCGGCCCCCTCGACGAGCCCGCCGAACAAGCCGAGTTGACCAAGTTGACCGAGTTGTCCGACGACGAGAAAGCGAGCAGTTGCTGATGTACGACCTGCTGGTGGTGGGCGCGGGCCCGTACGGCCTGTCCATCGCCTCCCACGCCGCGGCCGCCGGGCTGAACCTGCGCGTCTTCGGCCGACCCATGGCGTCCTGGCGCGACCACATGCCCCGGGGCATGTTCCTCAAGTCGGAGCCCTGGGCCTCCAACCTGTCCGACCCGGAAGGCCGTTGGCCGCTCGACGCGTACTGCGCGACCCAGGGCGTGGAGTCCCGGCACGGCGAACCGATCCCGGTCGAGATGTTCGCCTCCTACGGCCTGTGGTTCGCCCGCAACGCCGTACCCGAGGTGGACGAGCGGACCGTGGAACGCATCGCACCGGTACCCGGCGGCTTCGAGGCGGTGACCGACGACGGCACGGTGCTGCACGCCCGGACCGTCGCCCTCGCGGTCGGCGTCATGCCGTTCGTCGAAATCCCATCCGCGCTACGGGGGTTGAGCCGTTCCCTCGTCTCGCACAGCAGCCACCACAGCGCGCTGGACGACTTCCGGGGCAAGGACGTCACGGTGATCGGCGGCGGCCAGGCGGCACTGGAGACGGCCGCCCTGCTCGCCGAACAGGGCACCCGGGTAAGGGTGTTGGCGCGGGCCGAAGAGCTGTACTGGAACGACGTACCGCCGGCCTGGGAGCGCCCGTGGTGGCAGGAGGCCCGCTCCCCGCACAGCGGCCTGGGCCCCGGCTGGCGCAACTGGTTCTACGCCGAGCGCCCCGACCTCTTCCGCCGTCTCCCGGAGTCGACCCGGGCCAGGATCGCGGCCAACGCCCTTGGTCCGGCGGGTGCTTGGTGGGTGCGGGACCGGTTCGAACCGGCGGTGGAGGTGCTGCTCGGCCACGAGGTCGCGGCGGCCGACGTGGTGCCGGGCGGGGTGCGCCTGGAGACGGTGAGCGCGGCGGGCGGGACCCGCTCCCTGGAGACCGAACACGTCATCACGGCAACGGGGTTCAAGGCCACGACCGGCCGACTCGGGCTGCTCTCCAGCGAGTTGAGGGGATCCCTGGCCACGGTGGGCGACGGTTCCCCCGAGGTCGGCCGGGACTTCGAGTCCTCGCACCCCGGCCTCTTCATGGCGGGCCTGCTGACGGCCTCGGGCTTCGGCCCTGCGATGCGCTTCGTGCACGGCGCCACGTTCACGGCGGGCGCGCTGGTCCGCGGAGTCCGGCGCCGGCTGAACTCGGAGCCGCGCGGCGGGATGATCCCGGCGCCGGGGCGACGGGGCGCACTGGATTTCGTACGACGCTGACCGGGTAGGGCGGTGCGGGTGTGCCGGGCGGTGACGTCCGGCACCCCGTGCGCATTACCTACGGGACGCGGCGCGGCCTCGTCGGTAGAGGATCGTGCCACCCGCGATCAACGCGGCACTGACGCCGGAAGCGGCCAGCATGGCCTCACTGCCGGTGTGCGCCAGAACGGGCGGCGGGGTGTGGCTCCCACCGTGCGGAGGCGGCGGAGTGTGATCGCCGCCGTGCGGAGGCGGGGTGTGGTTGCCGCCCGTGGGAGGCGGCGTGTGGTTGCCACCGGTGGGCGGAGGGGTGTGGTTCCCACCGCTCGGGGGCGGAGTGTGATTTCCACCCGTGGGCGGAGGGGTGTGATTCCCGCCGCTCGGGGGCGGGGTGTGGTTCCCGCCCGTGGGGGGAGGGGTGTGGTTCCCGCCGGTGGGCGGCGGGGTGTGGTGGTCACCGCCCGTGGGCGGCGGGGTGTGGTGGTCACCACCGGTGGGCGGAGGCGTGTGGTGATCCCCGCCAGTGGGAGGCGGAGTGTGGTGGTCACCACCCGTGGGTGGAGGCGTGTGATGGTCACCGCCCGTGGGAGGCGGAGTGTGGTGGTCACCACCGGTGGGAGGCGGAGTGTGATGGTCACCACCCGTAGGCGGAGGCGTGTGGTGATCCCCGCCGTGCGGAGGCGGTGGCGTCTCCTCGCAGTCCTCCGGCTTGCCGTGGCCCGAGTCGCCGGAGCCGTAGCCTCCGTGGTCACCCGAGCCGTAACCCCCGTGGTCACCGGAGCCGTAGCCCGAGTGATCGCCCGAGCCGTACCCCGAGTGGTCACCGTGGCCATGCCCGGAGTGGCCCCCGTAGCCGTACCCCGAGTCACCGCCGTAGCCGTACCCCGACTCGTCGTCCCCGGAGCCGTAGCCCGAGTCGTCGGAGTCGTCGTAGGCCTGCTCGGCCCACCGGTGGTGTCCGGTGTGCTCGCCGTGCCGGTGCGAATCCTTGCCGCCGGCGCAGGAGTTGCCGAAGGTCGGGTTGAGCCCGGACACCCCGTCGGCGGAGTTGCCGCAGGCGTTGACCGGCGCGTCGACCGGGACCGAGAGGCTGTTGCCGGACAGGACGCCCGGCGAATCCTTGGCAGCGCCGGCCGTGTACGTCTCGGCCACGGCGGGGCTGCCGCACAGGGACAGAATGCTTGTCGCGGCGGCAGCCGCGACCATTCCCTTACCCAGGGTCTGTCGCAATCTCGTTGTCTTCCTGCTTGAAGAAGTGGGAAAAAAAGCCGGCCTTGGAACAGGAAAGTGTCCAAGGCCGGCCGTGACACAGCCGGAGCGGCTGGTGCGTTGCGTCGTCAGTCGTTGACGCAGGTGTTGCCGAACGCCGGGTTCAGCAGGCCGATCACGTCGATCGAGTTGCCGCACACGTTGACGGGGATGTGCACGGGAACCTGGACCACGTTGCCCGAGAGGACACCCGGCGAACCGATGGCGGCACCCTCGGCGCCGGCGTCGGCGAAGGCCGGGGCGGCCATACCGAGAGCCATGATCGCACCAGCGACAACAGCAGCGCTCTTCTTCATGAACGTTCCCTTCTCTGCGGTCATGCCCTATGACGGCCGAAACCGAGCGAGCACAGCTTGGGCGGCTCGCACCATGACCTGCAGCCTGTGAAACGAGGGATAGACACAGGAAGAAACTCCAGAACGCGTGTCACCTGACAATTCACTCGATCGTCGGCACCGAATTGACGTGATGGCCGCACCGACACCCCAACGCAGAAACGCTTCTCTTCAAGGGAAGGCAGCGGGCGGGCAGTTTTGAGAAACGACGAGGGCGACCCGTTCGGAAGAATTCCGACGGGCCGCCCTGGCCACTGCATTGACGGACGATCAGCTGCCGATGGCGCCGTTGCCCGACAGCACGGGGACGTTGTCCACGAGGTGCGACAGCGGCTCATCACCCTTGGCCTGGGTGGAGTTCTCGGCACACTGCTGGTTCTGCTCGGCCGAGAGGATCGGCACGTCCTGGAGGACGGTGACCGGCACGAGGACGCCCACGAGCGAGGCCGCGTTGGCCTTGACCGGGACACCGAGGCACAGCTTGTTCAGGGCACCCTGGGCGACGGAGAGCTGGGGGCTCATGTCGCCGGTGGTCTTGGCGTTGCCGTAGACCTGCTCGGCACCGTTCCCGTTGACCGTGGTGACGCCGTTGTCGTTGCCGATGGCCAGCGCCTGCGGGGCGGCCGTCGCCGAGACGCCGACGACGGAAGCCGCGACAGCCGTCGCAGCCATTGCCTTCTTGAGCATTTTTCTGCGGTCCTTTCCTGGCAGAGACACAATTCCTGCTCCCCCATCAACCGGGGCGGGCCGGAATGGTTGCGTGACTTCACCCGGTTGGATTCATCTGGGCCATTGGAGTGAATCGGAGCAACCATGCGGCCCGGTGCCAGTTGTTCAGGTCGCTCCGGTGGACGGGGTTACTCCAGAAGGGATCATGAAGTGATCAAGAAGGTTATGGCTGCTGCGGCTGTCGCCGCTTCCGTCGTCGGAGCCTCGGCTGCCGTCGCCGCCCCGGCGATGGCGATCGGTAACGACAACGGCGTCACCACGACGAACGGCAATGGCGCCGAGCAGGTCTACGGCAACCAGGCCACGTACGGCAACATGAGCCCGCAGATGGCGCTCATCCAGGGCTCGCTGAACAAGCCCTGCATCGGCCTGCCGGCCAAGGCGAACCTGGCCTCGCTGGTCGGCCTCGTGCCGGTCACCGTCGCCCAGGACGTGCCGATCCTCTCCGCGCCGCAGAACCAGCAGTGCACCGAGAACTCGACCCAGGCGAAGGGCGACGAGCCCCTGTCGCACATCCTGGACAACATCCCGGTCCTGTCGGGCAACGGCTCCGCGGGCAGCTGATCCCCGGACGCACTCCACGGGCCGCCGAATTCTCGGCGGCCCGTTGGCTTGCCCTCCACGCGGACCGTCCACGGGGGCACGCTCCCGCCCGCCCGGGAGCCGACTTGTCACTCCAGCCGACTTATTGCTCCATTCAGGGCAAAGGCCGCAACCAAACCAGCCATCGCCCAGTTGATCATCGCGCGGCTCCGCAACGGGGTCCGTCCTCCGAAAGGGTTTGAACATGAAGAAGCTGTGGGCGACCGCGGCTGTTGCCGCCTCCCTCGCCGGTGCCACCGCCGCCATCGCCACCCCGGCGATGGCCATCGGCAACGACGACGGCGTCACCACCACCCAGGGCAACGGCGCCGTGCAGAAGTACGGCAACCAGGAGACCAAGGGCGACATGAGCCCCCAGCTCTCCCTCGTCCAGGGCTCGCTGAACAAGCCCTGTGTCGGCCTGCCCGTCAAGGCGAACCTGGCCTCGCTGGTCGGTCTCGTGCCGGTCACCGTTCTGCAGGACGTGCCGGTCCTCTCGGCCCCGCAGAACCAGCAGTGCACCGAGAACTCCACCCAGGCCAAGGGCGACGAGCCGCTGTCGCACATCCTGGACAACATCCCGGTCCTGTCGGGCAACGGCGCCGTGGGCAGCTGACCCCACCAGCACCACGAGAGCGGGCCGCCGAGCACCTCGGCGGCCCGCTTCCGTTATGTCGGTTTCGGCTTCGCGTAGAGCGCCTCGATGTCGTCCGCGTAGGCCGCCGTCACCACCTGCCGTTTGACCTTCAGGGACGGGGTGAGCAGGCCGTTGTCCTCGGTGAACTCGCCCTCGACCAGGGCGAAGGCGCGGATCGACTCGGCGCGGGAGACGGCCTGGTTGGCGTGGTCGACGGCCTTCTGGACGTCGGCGCGCAGGTCCGCGTTCCGCACGAGGTCGGCGAGCGGGGTGTCGGCGGGGAGCTTGCGGACCGAGAGCCAGTGGGCGAGGGCCTCGGGGTCGAGGGTGATCAGGGCGGCGACGAAGGGGCGGTTGTCGCCGACGACCAGGCACTGGCCGACCGGGGCGCGGCTGCGCAGCCGGTCCTCCAGGACGGCCGGGGAGACGTTCTTGCCGCCGTTGGTGACGAGGATGTCCTTCTTGCGGCCGGTGATGGTGAGATAGCCGTCCTCGTCGAGCGCGCCGAGGTCCCCGGTCGCGAACCACTCGTCCCGCAGTACGGCGTCGGTGGCCGCCGGGTTGTTCCAGTACGCGCCGAAGACCACCCCGCCCTTGATGAGCATCTCGCCGTCGTCGGCGATGCGGATCGTGGTGCCGGGCACCGGGAGGCCGACCGTGCCGGGGCGGGGCCGCAGGGGCGGGACGATGGCGGCGGCGGCCGTCGTCTCGGTGAGGCCGTAGCCCTCGTAGACGATGATCCCGGCCGCGGCGAAGAAGAGGTTGAGATCGCGGTCGAGCGGTGAGCCGCCGCTGATGGCGTACCGCATCCGGCCGCCGAGTTCGCTGCGGATACGGCGGTAGACCAGCAGGTCGTAGAGGGCCCACGCGGCGTACAGGGCGGGGCTCGGGCCCTTGCCGGTGCCGAGGAACCGGTCGAGGTAGGCCTTGCCGAAGCGGACCGCGACGCGGTCGGCGCGGTCGAAGGAGGCGGCGCGGCCCATCCGTTCGGCGGTCGCGCGGCCGGTGTCGTGGATCTTCTCGAAGAGGTACGGCACTCCTACCAGGAACGTGGGCCTGAACTCCCTTAGCGCCGGGCGGAGTTCGTCGGGCTTGATGCTCGGGCAGTGGCCGATCTCGATGCGGGCCATGAGACAGGCGATCTGGAGGGTGCGGCCCATGATGTGCGCGAGCGGGAGGAAGAGGAGCGTCGAGGCGACCTGGCCGGTGACCTCGGTGAAGAGGGGGTGCAGCAACTCGACCGTGTTGGCGGCCTCGGCGTGCAGGTTGGCGTGCGTGAGGACACAGCCCTTGGGGCGGCCGGTCGTGCCGGAGGTGTAGCAGATCGTCGCGACCGTGTCGGGGGTGAGCGCGCTGCGGCGCTTGGTGACCTCCTCGTCGGTGATGTCCCGTCCCAGGGTCGCGAGTTCGGCCATGGCGCCCGCGTCCAGCTGCCAGATGCGCGGGTGTTGGGGATGGCGGGCGGTGCCCGTCATGACCGTGTCGGTGTTCTCGGAGGTCTCCGTGACGACGAAGCGGGTGTCCGAGTCCCTGACGATCCACTCCACTTGCTCGGCGGACGAGGTCGCGTAGACCGGCACGGTCCGGCCGCCGGCCGCCCAGATCGCGAAGTCGAGGACCGTCCACTCGTAGCGGGTGCGGGACATCACCGCGACCCGGCCGCCCGGTTCGAGGCCGGCGGCCATCAACCCCTTTGCGGTGGCGGTGACTTCACGGGCGAAGGCGGCGGCGGTGACAGGGTGCCAGCCGCCGTTCTGTGCGCGGCGGAGGACCACGGTGTCGGGGGCCTCCGCCGCGTTGGTGAACGGGAGGTCGGCGGTGCTGCCGGTCGTCGGGCGCGGCGCGAGCGGCAGAGTGCTCGCCTCTCGTACGACTCCCCGCGCGTCCCTGGTGAGTTCGACCCGGGTGCGGGCCGCCAGGTCGGTGCGTTGCCGCGCCCGCTTCAGGTCCTTGCGTACGCCCATGTCGGCTGCTCCCGGTCGGCGGTGAGACGGTGACTGGGGCGTCAACTTACTCGCAAGTAGGGGAAGGTCAATGGGGTCCGTGGGATCGAGTGCGGGTTCGGTCGGGTTCAGTTCATCCGGCTTGCCTCGTCTATCGCCTCCGCGAGTTGTTGTACGTCCTTGTCCTCCGTCCGCTTCGCCAACGCGTGGGCGCGGTCGGCGAGTTCGTCGAGGCCCGGGTCGCCGGGCAGGTCGCCGGAGCGGAGGGAGTCGGCGAAGTAGGCGGCCACGGCGGTGACTTGGAAGCGGGGCGAGGCGTCGGTCAGGGAGTCGTGCAGGGCGTCGGTCTCCAGCTGGCCCGACTCCTCGTGCGGGGCGCGGGTGTTCGGGTCGAGCCAGCGGACGCTGGCCGTGGCGAGGTGGCCGTCGGCGCCCGGCCTGGTGCGGACGGCGTAGAGGGCGGTCACGGTGTGGCCGGGGCCGATCTCGCCGCCGTCGACGTTGTCGTCGCGGAAGTCGTCGTCGGCGACCTTGCGGTCCTCGTAGCCGATGAGGTGGAACTGCGCGACCGTCTCGGGGTCGAAGGCGACCTGGGCCTTGGCGTCGCGGGCGGTGAGGTCGATGTTCTGCGGGAGTTGGTCGACGAACACCTTGCGGGCGTCGGCGTCGTCCGAGACGTACGCGGTGTGGCCGTCGCCCTTGTCGGCGAGTTTCTCCATCAGGGCGTCGCCGTAGTCGCTGCCGACTCCGACGCCGAAGAGGGTGATGCCGTGGTCGCGGCGTTCGTTCGAGATCCGTTCCAGGATCGAATCGGCGCTGGTGTCACCGGTGTTGGCGAGGCCGTCGGAGATGAGGACGACCCGGTTGGTGGCGCCCTCGCGCAGGCCCTCGGTGGCGGTGGCGTAGCCGGTCTCGACGCCGGCGCCGAGGTTGGTCGAGGACTGTGTCTCCAACTCGTCGATGGCGTGGTGGACTTGGCCGCGGTGGCCGTCCAGGCGGGTCATCGGGAGGACGGTCTCGGCCTCGTCGCTGAAGGTGACCAGCGCGACCGAGTCGTCGTCGCGCAGCCGGTCCGTCATCTCGTCGAGGGACTTCTTGGCAAGGTCCAGGCGGCCCGTCTCGGCCATGGAGCCGGAGACGTCGATGACGAACGTGAGGGCGGCGGGCGGGCGTTCGGCGCTGTCGTCGGCCGTGCGGGTGGCGAGGCCGACGCGGACCAGGGACCAGTTGGCGCTGTCGGTGCGGGCGCCGTCGACGGTGACCGTGAAGCCGTTGCCGTCGGGGCGTTCGTAGTCCTGCCGGAAGCTGTTGACGAATTCCTCGGGGCGGATCGTCGACGGGTCGGGCAGTTGTCCGTCGGCGAGGACGCGGCGGGCGTAGCCGTAGGAGGCCGTGTCGACGTCGAGGGCGAAGGTGGAGAGGTAGTCGGGGGACGGGGCGATCTTGTCGGCGGGAGTGCTGGTCTGCTCGCCGTCCTGGTCGCTGCTGTTGTCACCGCCGGAGGTGCCGGAGGTGGTGGCGGGCGCCGGGGCCGGGAAGCCGGTCCGGTTCGCCGCGTTCGAGCCGCCGGAGTCGCTGCCGCCGCCCGCGCTGCACCCGGTGAGCAGCAGGCCGCCCGTGGCGGTGAGGGCGAGCAGGGTGGCGCGCAGGCGTCGAGGTCGCCGGGTGCGGTGGCGGGCGTACTCCTGCGCCGGTCGTGTGCGGTCGGTCTGGTCGGTTCCCATCTCCCGTGCCCCCTCGGTCCGTTGACGTCGGCTTCTGCGACTGTGACGGCGAAGGGGACGGGAACGTGCGCTACGGGGAGTTGCGGAAGCGTCTCGAAGGGGTCGCGATCATGGCTTGTCGTGACCGGTGGGTGATGCTCCGGTGACCTACGACACGATGTCCTTGCTGGCGAAACCCCGGAAGGCCAGGGCGAACAGCACGATGGCGTACGTAACGGAGACCGCCGTGCCCTGGATCATGCCGGACCACTCCGGATGGGGCTGTACGGCGTCCGCCCAGGCGAACTGCCAGTGCGCGGGCAGGAAGTCGCGCCAGTGCCCGAGGGCGGTGACGGCGTCCAGGACGTTGCCGACGATGGTCAGGCCGACCGCGCCGCCGACCGCGCCCAGGGGTGCGTCGGTCTTCGTCGAGAGCCAGAACGCGAGCCCCGCGGTGACCAGTTGGGACACGAAGATGTACGCCACGACCACGAGCAGGCGTTGGGCGGCCGTGCCCGAGCCGATCGCGCCGCCGGTGGGCAGCTCCAGCGGTCCCCAGCCGTAGGCGGCGGTGCCGACGGCCAGCGCGACGAGCGGGAGCAGGACCATCGCGCCCAGGCTGAGACTCAGGCCGACGACCAGCTTGGACCACAGCAGGCGGGCCCTGGGCACGGGCGCCGCCAGCAGATAGCGCAGGGACGACCAGCTGGCCTCCGAGGCGACGGTGTCCCCGCAGAACAGGGCGACCGGGACGACCAGGAGGAAGCCCGCCGACACGAACAGGTTCACCGCGGCGAAGTTGGCGCCGGACGAGGTGGCCGTGTCCATCAGGGTCACCTGGCCGTTGCGCTCGCCCGGGGTGCCGCCGATCGCGAAGGCGGCCACCAGGATGAAGGGCAGCGCGGCGAGGATGCCGCCCATGACCAGGGTGCGGCGCCGCTTCAACTGCCGTACCAGCTCTACCCGGAGGGGCAGTGTGCGGCCCGCGCGGTAGCCGGAGGCCACTTCTACGGGCTCGGCGAGCGTGCTCATGCGGAACCTCCGATCAGGGTGAGGAACGCGTCTTCGAGGCGACGGTGGGGGCCGACGGAGGAGACGGGGACTTCGAGTCGTACGAGTTCGACGAGGAGTCGGGCGGCGGTGGCGGAGCCTTCCAGGTGATCCTCAGGTGCCGGACTGTCGTCCGACGCCAGTCGCAGCAGCAGACCGCCCTTTGCGCGGGTCACCGATTCCACGTCCGCGAGGGCCCCGATCTTCTCCACCAGGGGGTCGGGGACATCACTCGCCAGGCCGACGAGGAGGGTGTCTCCGGAGCCGATGATCTCGGCGACCGGGCCCGCCTGGACGAGTCGGCCGCGGTCCATGACCACGAGATGGGTGCAGGACTGCTCGACCTCCGCGAGGAGGTGGCTGGAGACGATGACCGTGCGGCCGGCCTCCGCGTAGCGGATCATCACCTCGCGCATCTCGCGGATCTGCGGCGGGTCGAGGCCGTTGGTCGGTTCGTCGAGGATGAGGAGGTCGGGCAGGCCCAGCATGGCCTGGGCGATGGCGAGGCGCTGGCGCATGCCCTGGGAGTAGGTGCGCACCGCGCGGGCGAGCGCGTCACCGAGGCCCGCGATCTCCAGGGCCTCCTCCAGGTGGGCGTCCTCCGGGGGCCGTCCCGTCGCCTGCCAGTACAGCTCCAGGTTCTCGCGGCCGGAGAGGTGCGGGAGGAAGCCCGCGCCCTCGACGAAGGCGCCGACCCTGGACAGCACCGGGGCGCCCGGGCGGATCGCGTGACCGAAGACCCTGATCTCGCCGTCGTCCGGTTTGATCAGGCCCATCAGCATGCGCAGCGTGGTCGTCTTGCCCGCGCCGTTCGGGCCCAGCAGGCCGAGCACCTGACCCTTCTCGACGCGGAAGGACAGCTCCCGGACCGCGTACCGGTCCGCCGACTTCGCGTACCGCTTGCTCAAGTCGGTGATCTGGAGCGGGACTTCGGCCAGCTCGGGGTCCGGGGGTGTCGCGGAGGTGCGCCGGCGTCCGGTCAGCAGCAGTGCCAGTGCGAGTGCCACGCCGGCCAGCGGGAACCACCACACCCAGGACGGCAGCGTCGCCGCGGCCGTCGTCACACCCGGGGCCGTCGGCACCTTGAGGTCGCTCTTCAACGTGACGGTGTACGTCGCCGGGGCCGTCGGGGAGGAGTAGGCGAGGTCCGTCGAGGCGAGGACCAGGCGCAGGTGGTGGCCGCTCTGGACGTCGTAGTCGATGGCCGGGAGGGTGATCGTGACGTCCTTGCCCGCCTTGGCGCCCTCGACCCTGAGGGGGGTCACCAGCTGGGAGGGCAGCACCTGTTGGCCGCCGCCCGGGCCTACGTCGTAGACCTTGCCGAAGAGGACGGCGTCGTCGCTCGTCGACTTGACGTGGACGGTGACCGTGGGCGATCCGGTGATGCGGAGGCCCTGGGTGAGGGGCTTGGAGTCGAACGCGGCGTACTGGCCGGGGAAGTCGAGGGAGATGCCGACGCCCAGGGACGACAGCTGGGACAGGCCGCCCGCGCTGCCGAGGCCGGGCAGGGCGGAGATCGCGGGCGGGCTGGCGCCGGCCGGGTTGGTGAAGGACTGCTCGCGGCGGCCGGTGAGGGCGATCGCGCGCGGGTCGTTCTCCAGGCCGGGGTAGGCGCTGCCGCTCGCGCCGCGCAGCAGGGCGGCGCCGTCCGTGGAGTCGACGCCTCCGGTGCGGGTGACGCGGAAGGCCGGGCCGGTGTCGGTGTTCTTGTCGTCCTTCAGGTACCGGTCGAACCACGAGGTCACGCGAGCCTGGACGCGGCTCGTCTCCATGTCGCCGCCGTCATGGCCGCCCGCGATCCAGTCGAGGTCCACGGGGGCGCCGTTGGCGCGGATCGCCTTCGCGGCGGCGTCGGCCTGGCCGAGCGGGAACAGGGAGTCGGTCTGGCCCTGGAGCAGAAGGGTCGGCACGTTGATGTGCGAGGCGACGGCGGACGGGGAGCGCTCCTGGAGGAGTGCGCGCGCCGCCGCGTCCGGCTTGCCCGACTCGGCGACCCGGTCGTACATCGCGCACAACTGGGGTTCGAAATTGGCGCAGCCGCCACCGGAGTTGATGAAGATGCTCGCCCAGAGCTTCTTGAACACTCCGTTCGGGAACAGGGCGTCGGCGAGGTTCCAGTAGGTGATCGCCGGGGCGATGGCGTCCACGCGGGCGTCGTACCCGGCGGCGAGCAGGGAGATCGCTCCGCCGTAGGAGCCGCCCGCCACGCCCACGCGCGGGTCGCCGGGCTTGTCGAGCTGGACGTCCGGCTGCTTCGCCAGCCAGTCGATCAGCTTGGAGACGTCCTTGACCTCGCCGTCCGGGTCGTTCAGGCCGATCTTGCCGGTCGACCTGCCGAAGCCGCGCGCGGACCAGGTCAGTACCGCGTAGCCGTCTCTGGCGAGGCCCTCGGCCTGCTTCCGTACGTCGTCCTTGCTGCCTCCGAAGCCGTGGGCCAGGAGGACGGCGGGGCGGCGGGTGGCTCCGCCGGTCGTGAAGTACGAGGTGTCGAGGTTCACGCCGTCGACTGCCATCGTGCGGTCGGAGCGGTGTACCTCCGGCGGTTTGTCGGAGGCTACGGCCGTCCAGGTGCCGGCGGCGGCGAGCACGGCTACGGCGGCCGTGGCGGCGAGCCACTGCCGTGGGCGTCGTAGTCGTAGCTGCGGGCGAAGATCCATGTCGTCAACGGTACGGGGCGTCTCTGACAGTTGGGGGCGACCCTGGGGTGAACCGGGGGTGAGGGGTGTACCGCGGTTGGTGTATGGCTAGTAGCTCGGGGGGCTTATGTGGGGTGCCGGGTGCGGGTCCGGTGGGGGCTGGTCGCGCAGTTCCCCGCGCCCCTGGAGGACTCGCCCCTGCGGGGCTTAGTCCTCCATCGGGAGTGAGATCAGCCAGCGCGTGTCCCTGCGCGGGCGCAAATAGAGCGCCCAGTAGAGGGTGGCCGCAGCGACTATGCCCCCCGTCCACAGCAAGTAGGTCGTCTCCTGTTGCGTGAGGATGTACGCCAGGACCGCGATCAGGAGGATCGGTATTGCGGGCCACAGCGGCATGCGCCACGCGCGCGTGTGGGTGTGTTGGCCTCGGCGGGAGAGGAGTGCGGCTACTGCGACCAGCAAGTACATGCCCGTCACCGACACACCCGTCACGCCGTACAACGTGTCCAGGTTGACGAAGCAGAGGACCGCTCCGGGGATGCCTACGGCCAGAGTGGCCACCCAAGGGGAGCCGAAGCGGCCGAGTTTGGCGAAGACCGTGTTGACCGGGGTGGGCCAGGCCTTGTCGCGGGCGGAGGCGAAGAGGACTCGGGAGTTCTGGATGACCATGACGATGCCCGCGTTGATGATCGCGAGGGCGACGCAGAGGCTGACGAAGGTGCCGACCGCCGAGTTGGACCAGGCGGTGACCATGCTGCTGATGTCGCCGCCGGTCAGTTCCGAGAGGTCGGACGCGCCCATGGTGATCGCGACCACCGGGACCAGGATGATCACCGTCGAGATCGCGAGGGTGGCGAGGACCGTGCGGGCCACGTTTCGGCGCGGGTTCTCCAACTCCTCCGAGAGGTACACCGCCGTTGAGAACCCTTGCGTGACGAACAGGGCGATCGCCAGGCCGGAGACCACCAGCATCGCCGTCACCGTGTCCGTGTGGCCGCCGGTGCCCGCCACCTGCATCGAGGTCAGGCTGCCCAGGCCCCGGTGGCTGTGCGTGAAGCCGAGGAGGGCTACGACTCCGGCCGCTATGACCTCCAGGACCAGGAAGATGCCCGTGATCCAGGCGTTGGCCCGCAGGTCCAGCAGGCCCGCCAGCGTGGCCAGGAGCATCACGCCCGCGCCGGTCATCGACGGGTTCAGGTGGACGATCGGGGTCAGGTAATCCGCCGTGCCCATCGCTATCACCGGGGGGACGATCATCACGACCAGGAGCGAGAGGACGAAGACCAGCCAGCCTGCCAGGCGGCCCGCCAGCGTCGACACCATCGCGTACTCGCCGCCCGCGCTGGGGATGAGGGTGCCCAGCTCCGAGTAGCAGAACGCGACGGCGATGCAGAGGACCGAGCCGATCGCGATCGTGAGGGCGGTCGCGGTGCCGAGCGAGCCGAACAGGTCGGGGACGACCACGAAGAGCGTGGAGGCCGGTGTCACGCACGAGAGCGTGAGGAGCGTGCCGCCGACTATGCCGATGGAGCGCTTCAACTGCCGGGGCTGCTGCGGACTCTGGGAACTGTCCGACGACGCCTCGGAAACGGCGGCGGCCTCGGCAGTGGGGAGGGTGTCGGTCACGGGCCTGATGGAACATTGACGGAAACCATCACGTCAATGGGTGTTCACCTACGGAATTCGTTGATCCAGACTGCCGTAAGTGACGTATTCGGCGTCCGTGGGCAGTGGCGGCCCCGGTTCGGGTTCCTACGGTTACCGCAGTCGTCGTAGCGAAAAAATGGGGCCGTCCGCGATACGGACGGCCCCATTCAGCGCTGCCGAAGACTGCTCAGTGGTTGCGCGGGAACCCGAGGTCGACGCCGGTCGGGGCATCGGCCGGGTCGGGCCAGCGGGTGGTGACGACCTTGCCTCGGGTGTAGAAGTGCGTGCCGTCGTTGCCGTAGATGTGGTGGTCCCCGAAGAGGGAGTCCTTCCAGCCGCCGAACGAGTGGTAGCCCACCGGGACCGGGATCGGGACGTTGACGCCGACCATGCCGGCCTCGATCTCCAGCTGGAAGCGGCGGGCCGCGCCGCCGTCCCGGGTGAAGATCGCGGTGCCGTTGCCGAACGGGGAGCTGTTGATCAGCGCCACGCCCTCGTCGTACGTGTCGACGCGCAGGACGCAGAGGACCGGGCCGAAGATCTCGTCCGTGTAGGCCTTCGCCGACGTCGGCACCTTGTCGAGGAGGGAGATGCCGATCCAGTGGCCGTCCTCGAAGCCCTCGACCGTGTAGCCGGTGCCGTCGAGGACCACTTCGGCGCCTTCCGCCGCCGCGCCCGTCACGTAGGACGCGACCTTGTCGCGGTGCACGGCGGTGATCAGCGGGCCCATCTCGCTCGCCGGGTCGTTGCCGGGGCCGATCTTGATCTTCTCGGCGCGCTCGCGGATCTTCTCGACCAGCTCGTCACCGATCGAACCGACCGCGACCACGGCCGAGATGGCCATGCAGCGCTCGCCCGCCGAGCCGTAGGCGGCGGACACGGCCGCGTCGGCCGCCGCGTCGAGGTCGGCGTCCGGGAGGACCAGCATGTGGTTCTTGGCGCCGCCCAGGGCCTGGACGCGCTTGTGGTTCGCGGAGGCCGTGGTGTGGATGTAGCGGGCGATCGGGGTCGAGCCGACGAAGGAGACCGCCTTGACGTCCGGGTGCTCAAGGAGGCGGTCCACGGCCACCTTGTCGCCGTGTACGACGTTGAAGACGCCGTCCGGGAGGCCCGCTTCCGCCAGCAGTTCGGCGATCTTCAGGGACGCCGACGGGTCCTTCTCGGACGGCTTGAGGACGAAGGTGTTGCCGGTCGCGATGGCGATCGGGAACATCCACATCGGCACCATGGCGGGGAAGTTGAACGGCGTGATGCCGGCCACGACACCCAGCGGCTGGCGGATCGACGCCACGTCGACGCGGCTGGCGACCTCGGTCGACAGTTCGCCCTTGAGCTGAACGGTGATCCCGCACGCCAGGTCGACGATCTCCAGGCCACGCGCGACCTCGCCCAGCGCGTCGCTGTGCACCTTGCCGTGCTCGGCGGTGATCAGCTCGGCGATGGCGTCCCGGTTGGCCTCAAGCAGCGCCCGGAACTTGAAGAGGATCGTGGTCCGCTTGGCGAGCGAGGAGGTGCCCCAGGTCGCGTACGCGTCCTTGGCGGCGGCGACGGCCGCGTCGACCTCCTCGACCGACGCGAACGCGACCTTCGTGGTGACCGCGCCGGTCGCCGGGTCGGTGACCGGCCCGTAGTTCCCCGACGCGCCTTCGACGGTCTTGCCGCCGATCCAGTGGTTGACGATCTTCGTCATGCCCAGTTGCTCCTTCACAGATGGCGGCGTCGGGTGGTGACGTGCCGTTCGTACAGCTCTCGCGCCTTGACCGCGGACGATCGGGCCGCGGTCTCGGCCACAGGAACATCCCACCAGGCCTGCGCCGGAGGCGCGCCCGACACAGTGTCTGCGGTTTCGGTCTCCACGTAGACACAAGTGGGAGTGTCCGCGGCCCGCGCCTCGGCAAGCGCCGTACGCAGGTCACGGACGGTCTTCGCGCGCAGCACGCGCATGCCGAGGCTGGCCGCGTTGGCGGCGAGGTCGACGGGCAGCGGGGCGCCGGTGTAGGTGCCGTCGTCGGCCCGGTGGCGGTACGCGGTGCCGAACCGCTCGGCGCCCACCGACTCCGACAGGCCGCCTATGGACGCGTACCCGTGGTTCTGTATCAGCAGCACCTTGATCGCGATGCCCTCCTGTACGGCGGTCACGATCTCCGTCGGCATCATCAGGTAGGTGCCGTCGCCGACCAGCGCCCACACCGGCCGGTCCGGCGCGGCCAGCTTCACGCCGATCGCGGCCGGGATCTCGTAGCCCATGCAGGAGTAGCCGTACTCCAGGTGGTACTGGTCGAACGACCGCGTCCGCCACAGCTTGTGCAGATCGCCGGGGAGCGAGCCCGCCGCGTTGATGAGGATGTCCGACGCGTCGACGATCTCGTCGAGTGCGCCCAGGACTTGGGGCTGGGTGGGGCGTACGTCGGGCTCGTCGGCCTCGTAGCAGGCGTCGACGCGCTGCTCCCAACGCTCCTTGTCCTCGCGGTACTCGGCGATGTACGACGCGTCGACCCGGTGGCCGTGGCGGCCCAACTCCCTTGCCAGCGCGGCCAGTCCGCCGCGGGCGTCGGCGATCAGCGGCTGTCCGGCGAGCTTGTGGCCGTCGTACGGGGCGATGTTGAGGTTGAGGAAGCGGACGCCGGGGCGTTCGAAGAGGGTGTGGGAGGCGGTGGTGAAGTCGGTGTAGCGGGTGCCGACGCCGATCACCAGGTCGGCCAGGCGGGCGAGTTCGTCGGCGGTGGCGGTGCCGGTGTGGCCGATGCCGCCGACGTCCTGCGGGTGGTCGTGGTTCAGGGAGCCCTTGCCGGCCTGGGTGGAGGCGACCGGGATGCCGGTGGCGGCGGCGAATTCGGCGAGGGCCGCCTCGGCGCGGCTGTGGTGGACTCCGCCGCCCGCGACGACGAGCGGCCTGCGCGCTTCGCGAACCGCCCTTACCGCTTCGGCGAGTTCGGCCGGGTCGGCGGCCGGTCGCCTTACGTACCAGACGCGTTCGGCGAAGAACTCCTCCGGCCAGTCGTACGCCTCGACCTGAACGTCCTGCGGGAGAGCCAGAGTTACGGCCCCGGTCTCGACCGGGTCGGCGAGGACGCGCATGGCGTTCAGTGCGGCCGGGATCAGCGCCTCCGGGCGGGTGATCCGGTCGAAGTACCTCGACACCGGGCGCAGACAGTCGTTGACCGACACATCGCCCGCGTAAGGGACTTCGAGCTGCTGGAGCACTGGATCCGCGGGGCGGGTGGCGAAGATGTCGCCCGGGAGGAGCAGGACCGGGAGGTGGTTGATCGTGGCGAGCGCGGCGCCGGTGACGAGGTTGGTGGCACCGGGGCCGATGGAGGTCGTGACGGCGTGCGCGGACAGCCGGTTCGACTGCCGCGCGTAGCCAACTGCCGCGTGCACCATGGACTGTTCGTTACGGCCCTGGTGGTACGGCATGACCGGCGTCGCGGGGGTTGTCTCCCCCGGTGTCTCTCCGCCGGGCACGGTGGCGTACTCGATGAGCGCCTGGCCGAGCCCGGCCACGTTGCCGTGGCCGAAGATGCCCCAGGTCGCACTGATCAACCGCCGCCGTACGCCGTCGCGTTCGGTGTACTGGGCGGACAGGAAGCGTACGAGCGCCTGTGCGACCGTGAGCCTCGTCGTTGAGGTCATCGGTGTTCCTCCGTGTGTTCCGGGTGCAAGCTGATCCGCCACTCCGGTACGGCTCCGCGACCCCGTCCGACTCGATGTCCGAGGCCGGGAACCTCAGTGCGCATGCTCCAACACGCAGGGTGATCAGTCGTGTTGGAGACCTCCGGCGCGGGGCCGTAGCGAGCGGGGAGTCGTCGCTCGCACTTCGCTCCTGCCAGGGCGAAGCGGCCTCCCGCGCCGGAGGCGTTCAGTGTCCGGGCGAACATGCTTTCCCCGCCCGGGAGTTGGACCTTCCGGTCCGCGAGTTGGACCTTTGAGTCCGCAACAGGCTGGACCTTTTGGTCCGCAATTCGCACGGTACATCCACCGCCGATCGGAACCACGATCCGCTGCCCGTCACCGGCGGCCGTCATAAGCCGGCCCTCACAGCAGACCCACGGCGGTGTCGACGGCGGCGGCCACATCTCCGTCCGGCGGATAGAGCAGTGAACGGCCGACCACCAGACCCCGCACGGTGGGAAGTTGGAGGGCGCCGCGCCACTTCTCGTAGGCGCCGTCCTGGTCGTCACCGACCTCGCCGCCGAGGAGCACGGCGGGGAGGGTGGAGGTCTCCATGACCTGGCCCATGTCGTCCGGGTTCTCGGTGACCGGGAGCTTGAGCCAGGTGTAGGCCGAAGTGCCGCCCAGGCCCGAGGAGATGGCGATGGACTTGATGACGGCCTCGGCGCTCAGATCGTTCTTCAGCTTGCCCTCGTCCGTGCGGCGGCTGATGAACGGCTCGACGAACAACGGGAGTCGGCGCGCGGCCATGTCGTCGATGGCGCGGGCGGTGGACTCCAGGGTGGTGAGGGAGCCCGGGTCGTCGTAGTCGATGCGCAGCAGCAGTTTGCCCGCGTCGAAGCGGAGCCGCTCGATGTCCTCGGCGCGGTGGCCGGTGAAGCGGTCGTCGAGTTCGAAGCGGGCGCCCTGGAGACCGCCGCGGTTCATCGAGCCCATGACGACCTTGCCGTCGAGGGCACCGAGGAGGAGCAGGTCGTCCAGGATGTCGGCGGTCGCGAGGACACCGTCGACGCCGGGCCGGGACAGCGCGAGGCAGAGGCGTTCGAGGAGTTCGGCACGGTTGGCCATGGCGAACTTGTGCTCGCCCACGCCGAGCGCGCCGCGGGCCGGGTGGTCGGCGGCGACGATCATCAGTCGGCCGGCGTCGTCGAGGAGGGGGCGCCGGACGCGGCGCGCGGCGGCCTCGGCTATCGCCTCGGGGTGGCGGGCGCGGACGCGGACGAGTTCGGAGATGTCGACGCGGGGGCCGGGGGCGGCGGCCACACCTGTGCCGTGGCCCGCCTCATGGCCCGTGTCGTGACCAGTGAGCCCGTCGTCGCCCTCGTGGTCCACATGCGCGTGCGTCACGCCGTCCCCGTCCCGGTCCCTGTTGCCGCCCCCGTCCCCGCCCTCGCGCTCGTGCTCGGCGCCCGCCACTCGGCCGGCCCTCACAGGACCGCTCCGGCCGCGATCGCACCCTCGACCTCGGCGACCGTGGGCATCGCGGACGAGCACTCCAGGCGCGAGGCGACGATCGCCCCGGCCGCGTTGGCGTGCCGCATGATCTTCTCCAGGTCCCAGCCGGCCAGCAGGCCGTGGCAGAGCGAGCCGCCGAAGGCGTCACCGGCGCCGAGTCCGTTGAGGACGTTCACGGGCAGCGGGGGCACCTCGGCCGACTCGCCGTCCCGGTTGACCGCGAGGACGCCCTTGGGGCCCTGCTTGACGACGGCGAGTTCGACACCGGCGTCCAGCAGCGCGCGGGCGGCGGCGTGCGGCTCGCGCACTCCGGTGGCGACCTCCACCTCGTCGAGGTTGCCGACCGCGACGGTGGTGTGGCGCAGGGCCTCCTCGTAGAACGGGCGGGCCTCGCTCGGGTCCTTCCAGAACATCGGCCGCCAGTCGAGGTCGAAGACCGTCGTACCGGACTTGGCGCGGTGCGCGAGCGCCGCGAGCGTCGCCGTACGGCTGGGCTCCTCGCTCAGGCCCGTGCCGGTGATCCAGAAGATCCGGGCCTCGTGGATCGCGTCCAGGTCGAGCTCGTGGGCGTCGATCTCCAGGTCCGGGGCCTTGGGCTGCCGGTAGAAGTACAACGGGAAGTCGTCCGGCGGGAAGATCTCGCAGAAGGTGACCGGGGTGGGGTGGTCGGCCACCGGGGTGACCCAGCGGTCGTCGACGCCGAAGTCGCGCAGCGCCTCGTGCAGGTAGGTGCCGAAGGGGTCGTCGCCGGTGCGCGAGACCAGGGCGACCTCGCGGCCCAGCCGGGCGGCGGCGACGGCGACGTTCGCCGCGGAGCCGCCGAGGAACTTCCCGAAGGTCGTCACCTGGGGCAGCGGCACGCCCGTCTGCAACGGATAGAGGTCCACCCCTAGCCGCCCCATGGTGATCAGGTCGTACGCCATCGACTTCCCCTTCATTTCGGCTCTCCACGGTTTGTAGTCCCGGGGGCCGAGCCCTGTCAATGTTTTGTCCAGACATTCGGACGAGACGGGCGTGGGGCCGCATATCGATACAGCCCCGCGCCCCTGTCGGGGCGCTGTACGACCGTAGGACGATGAGTGGATGTCTGCTATCCGTGTCGGGCATGGCCCCGACGGGTCCTGGGAGACCGCGCTGGGAGTGCCGCATCCCCGGCTCCGCCCCGGGGTGATCAGTTATCGCGGGATACGGCTCGCCCTGTCCCGGCCGAGGGCTCGACTGGAGGCGCCCATCGGGGCCGCGACGCTGCTCCTCGGGTTCGAGGGGGCTGTCCGGATTTCGCGGGTGGGGCGGGAATCGGCCACGCTCGGGTCCTTGTTCTGCGGTCCTACGACCACCGCCGCGCTCGGTGAGCACAGTGGGCGGCTCGCGGGGGTCGAGGTGCTGTTGATGCCGTGGGCCGCGTTCACGCTGTTCGGTACGGCTCAGCACGAACTCGCCGACCGGGTCGTGGACCCCGACGAACTCCCGCACGCCCTCGGCTCCCGCTGGACCGGCATCGGCGAACTGGCCGCGGCGCTGGCCGCGTTGCCGACCTGGACCGCCCGGTTCGAGCTGCTGGACGAGGTGTTCACCCGCTGGTCGGCGGCCGGTACGCCGAGTTCGGCGCGGGTGGAGCGGGCCTGGTCGGAGCTGGTGCGGAACTGGGGCGCGGTGCCGGTGCCCCGGCTCGCCGACGAAGTGGGCTGGAGCGTACGGCAGTTGGAGAACCGTTTCCGGGAGCAGATCGGACTCGGCCCCAAGGCGGCGGCCCGGGTACTGCGACTCCAGCGCGCCCGGCGGCTCCTCGCGGCCGGGCGCAGCCAGGCGGAGACGGCGGCGGTCTGCGGTTTCTACGACCAGGCGCATCTGAGCGGTGAGTTCAGGGCGATGACGGGGTGCACTCCGGGCCAGTTCATGGTGGGCCGGGTGAGTCCGCCGGTGGCACAGCCCGGGATGCCGGCCGGGGACCGGATGACGGGCGAGGCGACGAGTCTGCTGGTCGCTCCCGGCCGGAGTGCGGATTTCTCCAAGACCGGCCGGGCGCGTTGATGCAGGCTGACCACCTGGCCGGTTGATCCCCGGGGACGCGCAGGCCTCCGGGGACCGGCCGGTCCGGGGGTACAGGGGATACCCCCCCGGGGGGCGGGGAAGCCGGTGGGCCGGGCCCGGCGCAGCGGGTCCGGCCCACCTTGCCGCGTCCCCACTTTTCAGCCAGGTCTCAGCCCACCTCGTGCAGGTCTCAGCCCGCCTCGGGCAGGTGTCAACGCGCCGCGCCCACGCGCCCGCGTGCGCCTTTGCGTCACCTGTGTCACAAAAGCCCCCCTCATGTCACACATGTCGCGTGTACGCGGGTCTTGCGTCACACCCGGTCCACAGGCGCTTCCCGTTCCTCACTCTGTGTCGTTGACCGGGCACAGGCTTTGTGATCGCCAGCGCAGCGCACGGCTCCCCCGACGGCCGCCCCCGGCCGCCGCCGCGGCGCGCGCAGGGAGGTGCACTGATGACCGACCGACGGCTCTGGTCGTACAAGGAAATCGCGGCCCACATCCGGGTCCAGCCCGACACCGTCCGCTCCTACCGCAAGCACGGCCTGCTGCCCCCGCCCGACCACGTGGAGAGCGGCAAGCCCTACTGGTACGCCGACACGGTCCGGGCCTGGGTGGCCGCCCGGCCGGGCAACCGGGGACGCAGGGAGGACTGACCCGAGCCGACGGGTCGACGCGGTACCGGGACCGGGTGTCCGTCCGGTGCCGCGTCGGTCACCCCGGCCACCCCAGTCACTCCGGCCGCCCCGACCACCCTGACCACCCTGACCGCGTCCGCGTCCGCGTCCGCGTCCGCGAGCGGTCAATTCGGTTGCCCTCACTGCCGACCGGCGCCGAGGATCCCCGGATGAACCTCTCCGTCAAACCCGTGCTCATCGGCGAGAAGACCGTCCTCCGCCCGTTCACCGAGTCCGACGCCGACGACATCTGGCGGTTGATCCAGGACCCGGAGGTCGTCCGCTTCACCTTCGAGCCGTCGACCGAACTGACGCCGGAGCGGCTGCGCTCCTGGTACGCGACCCGGGCCGACCAGCCCGACCGCCTCGACCTCGCCGTCACCGACCCCGCCACGGGTGAACTCCTCGGCGAGGTCGTCCTCCACGAGTGGGATCCCACCGCCCGCAGCTGCACCTTCCGCACTCTCCTCGGCCCTCGGGGCCGAGGCCGGGGCATCGGCACGGAGGCGACCCGCCTGATCGTCGGCCACGCCTTCGAGCAACTCGGCCTGCACCGGATCCAGTTGGAGGTCTACGGCAACAACCACCGGGCCCGGCGGGTGTACGAGAAGGTCGGGTTCGTGGTCGAAGGCGTGCGGCGCGAGGCCCGATTGCGGGACGGGGAGTGGGTGGACGACGTGCTCATGGCGATCCTCGACCACGAGTGGGCCGCACTCACCGCCACGGCTCGATGACCGTCACCCCCGCTCCCGGTGCCGTGCCCATCGCCGCGAGGGCTGCCGGGGTTTCGGCCAGGGTGATCGTGGACGTGGTCAGGAGGTCGGGGCGGAGTACTCCCGACCGGACCAGCTCCAGCATGGGCGGGTAGGTGTGGGCCGCCATGCCGTGGCTGCCCAGCAGTTCGAGTTCCAGGCCGATCGCGCGGGCCATCGGGACCGGGGTCGTACCGGAGGGAGAGGGGAGCAGGCCCACCTGGATGTGGCGGCCCCGGCGGCGCAGGCCGTTCACCGAGGCGGCGCAGGTCGCCGGTGAGCCCAGGGCGTCCAGGGAGAGGTGGGCGCCGCCGCCCGTCAGTTCGCGGATCGCGGCCGCCGTGTCCGGGGTACTCGCGCCGTCCACGCACTCCGCCGCCCCGAACTTCCTTGCCAGGTCCAGTGCCTGGGGCGAGATGTCGACGGCGACGACACGGGCGCCCGAGGCCGCCGCGATCATCACCGCCGACAGGCCGACCCCGCCGCAGCCGTGCACCGCGACCCACTCCCCCGCGGCGACCCGGCCGCGCTGCACCACCGCGCGGAACGCCGTCGCGAACCGGCAGCCGAGCGAGGCCGCCGTCGCGAAGGACATTCCGTCGGGGATCGCGACCAGGTTCACGTCGGCGTGGTCCAGCGCCACGTACTGGGCGAAGGAGCCCCAGTGTGTGAAGCCGGGCTGGGTCTGGCGCGCGCAGACCTGCTGGTCGCCGGCCGCGCATGCCTCGCAGGTTCCGCAGGCGCACACGAACGGGACGGTGACTCGGTCGCCGGGGTGCCAGTTGGTCACCCTGGTGCCTACCGACTCGATGACACCGGCGAGTTCGTGGCCCGGTACGTGAGGGAGCGTGATGTCGGGGTCGTGGCCCTGCCAGCCGTGCCAGTCGCTTCGGCACAGGCCGGTGGCCTCGACCCGGACTGTCACTCCGTGGGGTGCGGGGTGAGGGTCGGGGACGTCTCGTACCTCGGCGGGGTCACCGTATTGCTCGTACACCACCGCTTTCATTCAGGCTCCCATCGCCGTTTTCGTCTGCGGGTTCGTCGTGGCTGGTCGCGCCCCGCGGCGGAGCCGCAGATCGATACAGCCCCGCGCCTCTAAGGGAGTTCTCTCCTCCCTCACTTACACCGAACCGGTCGTGGAAGCGGCGCAACGGACCCGGTGCCCACCAAGTCGCCGTCCCCGTCAGTCTCATCACCGCCGGGACCAGCAGACTCCGGACGATCATCGCGTCCATCAGGACCGCCAGCGCGATGCCCAGGCCCAGCATCTTGGTGTTGGTCACCCTGGACGTGCCGATCGCGACCATCACCACCGCCAGGATCACCGCCGCCGCCGTGATGAGGCCACCCGTGCGCTGGAGGCCGTGGCGGACCGCCTCGTTGTGGTCGCCTGTGCGGTCGTACTCCTCCTTGATGCGGGAGAGCAGGAACACGCCGTAGTCCATGGAGAGTCCGAAGGCCACGCAGAACATGAGGACCGGCAGGGTCGTCTCTATGGAGCCGGTGCTGGTGAAGCCGAGGAGGCCGGAGAGGTGGCCGTCCTGGAAGACCCAGACGACCGCGCCGAACATCGCGGTGAGGCTGAGCGCGTTGAGCAGGACCGCCTGGAGGGGGATCACCACGCTGCCGGTCAGGAGGAAGACCAGGAGCAGGGTGACCACGGCGATGAGGCCGGCCGCCCAGGGCAGGCGGCTCGCTATCGCGTGCTTGGAGTCGACCAGGACGGCCGCCGTGCCGGTCACCTCGGTGGTGAAGGGGGCGTCCGTGGCGCGCAGGTCGCCGACCAGGCGCTGGGCCGTGGTGTCGACCGCCTCGCCCTTGGGGAGCACCGTGAAGTACGCCGAGTCGCCCCGCACCACGGGTCCGTCCACCCGTACCACCTCGGGCAGTTGGGCGATCCTCGTCTTGTACGCGGTGTACTGAGCCGGTGTCGCCGATCCCTCGGCGAGTACTTCGAGGGTGCCGCCGGGGTTGCCCGGGAAGCCGTCGCGGATGTGCTGCTGCACGACGTGGGCCTCGGCGCCCGAGGGCAGTTGGCGGTCGTCCGCGGTGCCGAACTTGACGCCCAGGAAGGGCAGCCCGAGGAGGACGAGGACCGCTGTGGTGGCGAGGGCGAAGAAGGGGGCCCTGCGCATCACGAGGGTCGCCAGGCGGGCCCAGCCCGTGCCCTCCTCGCCGGAGCCGGCGGTCCGCGCGGGCCTGCCTCGGCGGAACAGGCGCCGTAGATCGAGGGAGTTGACCCGGTGGCCGAGCAGGAGCAGGGCCGCGGGGAGGAGGATCAGGGCGGCTGCCGCCGCCAGGAGCACCACGGCGATGCCCGCGTAGGCGAAGGAGCGCAGGAAGTACATCGGGAAGACGAGCATCGCGGCCAGGGAGACCGCGACGGTGAGGGCGGAGAAGAGCACCGTGCGGCCGGCCGTGCGCAGGGTGGTGGCGATGGCGGGCAACGGCTCGGCGCCGGTGGACAGTTCCTCGCGGAAGCGGCGGACGATGAACAGGGCGTAGTCGATGGCCAGTCCGAGGCCCAGGGCAGTGGTGAGGTTCAGCGCGAAGACCGAGACGTCGGTGAACTCCGTGAGGCCGCGCAGCACCGCGTTCGTCCCGAGGATCGCGACGATGCCGATGCCGAGCGGGAGCAGAGCCGCGATCGCGGAGCCGAAGACCATCACCAGCAGGAGGAGGGTCACCGGCAGGGCGATCATCTCGGCGCGGGCGAGGTCCTCCTTGATGGTCGTCTGCATCTCGTGGCGCACGGCGACGATTCCGCCGACCTTGACCTTCACCGGGCCGTGGGTGCCACGGAGGGCGGGCGCGATGCGGTCGAGGGTGTCGGTCGTCGTCTTCTCGTCGCCCGTGAGGTGGGCGGCGATCAGCGCCTCGTGTCCGTCCTTAGCGCGCAGGGCGGGTGACTTGGTCCCCCAGTAGGAGCCGACGCCTGTGACGCCCCGCTCGCCGGTCAGCCGGGCGGTGAGGCGGGCGGCCTCGGCGGCTATCGCCGGGTCGTCCACCGAGGCGCTGCCGGAGTCGACGAGGAGCAGGAGGTTGGGCTGGGAGGCCGGGAACTCGCGCTCCAGTGCCTTGGTCGCGTACGTCGACTGGGCCGTCGGGTCCTCCCAGCCGCCGCTGCCCAGCCGGTCGGCGACCCCACTGCCCGCCACCACGGCGAGTGCGGTGAGCACCAGGGCCACGAGCAGCGACAGCCGGGGGCGGGCGGTCACGAAACGTGTCCACCCTCCGAGGCTCGGCGGGCTGTTGACTTCGGTCATCGTGCGGTGCTCCCCTTCACCATGACCCGTGCCTCCGCGCAGGCAGGTGGCAGGGGTCGGCATCGCAATAGAATGGGAAACACGAGAGACCGCTCGCGTTTCGCCGGAGCACCAGAATGCGAGTGACCGCTCGCGTTTGTCAACGCCGTTCGGAGAGCTGGGGATAACTCGTGTCCGTGGACCAGGAGAAGGCCGGCCCCCGCCGCCAGGCCCGCGGCGAGCGCCGCATCGCCCAGCTGCTGGAAGCCGCCGCCAACGTCTTCTGCACGACGGGCTACACGGCCTCCAGCACCAACGCCATCGCCCGCGAGGCCGGTGTCTCACCGGGCACGCTCTACCAGTTCTTCCCGAACAAGGAAGCGATCGCGATCGAGCTGGGCGACCGGCTCATCCACCAGATGCGGGAGACCACCGGCGAGGCGCTCGCCGCGGTCGACCCGGCGACCCCGCTGGAGGAGGCGATCGGCACCCTCGTCGACCGTTTCACCGCCTTCAGCTGCCAGCACCCGGTGTTCTTCGCCCTGATGCACGGCCCGGACATCCCCGGCCGGCTCACCGAGGAGCACGACGCGCTGCACGCGCACCTGCTCGGCCAGGTCGAGGCACTCATCGCGGCGTTCCTGCCGGGCGCCCCCGCGGCCGACGTCACCCGTACCGCGCACCTGTGCCTGGGCCTCTACAAGGCCGGTCTGGAACTGGTCCTCTCCCACGAGGGCGACGAACGCGACGCGTACGTACGGGAGTTGAAGAACGTCCTGATCCGCTATCTGGAACCGCTGCTCGCCGAGTACCGGGACCGGGCCACCGCGGACCTCACCACGACTCGGACCCCCTGACGGCTCCCTCCCCGCGCCCCTCTTCCCCGCGCACCCGCTCGCCCCGCAACCGCAGCGCGACCAGCGGAAACACCAGCACCGACACCATCGCCGCGCCGACCAGCGCCGCCGCGTCCGCCGTCTTCAGGACCTTGTCGTCGACCCCGATGGTGGTGATGGCGACGACCAGGGGCAGCGCGGTGGCGGCGAGGAGGGTGAGGGCGCGCCGGTCGCGTCGTACGAGATCGCGCGGGGCGAGGACGTACACCGGAAGGCCTCGTACGACGAGGAACAGCGCCAGGAACACCGGGAGGAGCAGCAGGGCGTGGCCCCCGGACAGCAGGGCGTCGAGGTCGAACTCGATGCCGGTGACCACGAAGAACACCGGCACCAGGAAACCGAAGCCCATCGCCTCGACCTTCTCCAGGACCGAACCCGCGCTCTCCGGGGCCGCGCCGTGCAGCACCAGACGGGTGATCAGTCCGGCGGCGAAGGCCCCGAGGAGGGTGTCCAGGCCGAGCGCCTGGGAGATGCCGAGCATCACCGCCAGGAGGAGCACCACGAGCCGTACGGCGAACTGGCCGCTGCTGTGCAGGGTCTTGGCGATGACGCGGGAGAACCACGGCGGGCGCGGGCGCAGCGCCCACCACACCGCGCCCGCCGTGAGGAGCGCGAACGCGGCCAGCAGAGCCGTAGAGCGGCCGGGCGCCCGCCCGCTGAGCAGCAGGGCCATGGCGATGACCGGCCCGAACTCCCCCACCGCGCCGAACGCCAGCATCACGGACCCGAACCGCGAGCGCAGGTCCCCGGCGTCGCGCAGTACCGGCAGGACGGTGCCGAGGGCGGTGCTGGTGAGGGCCGTACCGACGTAGACGCCCTTGGACCAGCCGGCGAGGAGGGTGGCCAGGGCGAGGCCGAGCGCGAGGGAGACCAGCCACGCGCGTACCGACCGTTTCAGTGTGTCGCCGCGGATCCGGTCGAACTCGATCTCGTACCCGGCGAGAAAGATCAGCATCGTCAGACCGAGGTCGGACAGGGTGTCGATCACCTGTCCGTCGCCCGCCCAGCCGAGTACGTCGGGCCCTACGAGGATGCCGAGCAGGATCTCGAAGATGACCAGCGGGACCGGGAGCCAGCGGCCGATCCCGTAGGCCAGCAGGGGTGCCAGTACGGCGATGGCCATGATCAGGACGAGCGTCCCGGACTGCGACATGAGGCGTATCTACCATAAAGTGCCGGTAAATCTGCCCTGTAGGAGTACGAGGGGATTTGCCGTGACCTACTCTCCGCCGCCCGGCGCGCCCCGGGCCCGTATCCCCGGGCCGCAGCAGCCGCCGCCGACGTACCCCCAGATCCGTACCGGTCTGTGGAAGCAGTGCCTGGGCGGCGGGCTGGCGCTGTGGGCGCTGACCGCGCTGGTCACGTACGCGACGCGGAACACCACCCTGCTGCCGACGCTGATCCTGCTCGGCAGCTTCCTGGTGCCGGTGACCTTCGTCCTGTGGGCGTACGAGCGGCACGGGCGCGACCTGGGCGTCAGCGTGATCCTCGGCTGCTTCCTGACCGGCGGCACGCTCGGGGTACTGGGCGCCTCGGTGATGGAGTACTACCTGCTGCATCCCTCCCTGGGGATGTTCGTCGGCGTCGGGCTGATCGAGGAGGCCGCGAAGCTCGGGGCGCTGATGTTCGTGCTGCGCCGACAGCCGCGGCTGCACGGGATCCGCGCGGGTCTTGTGCTCGGTGCGACGGTCGGCTTCGGGTTCGCGGCCCTGGAGAGCGCCGGGTACGCCTTCAACGCGGCCGTCTCCACCAAGGGCATCGATCTGCGGGCGCTCCTGGAGACCGAGATCCTGCGCGGGGTCCTGGCCCCCTTCGGGCACGGCCTGTGGACGGCGGTCGCGGGTGCGGTCCTGCTCTCCTACCGGCAGCTGAACGGCCGCTTCCGCTTCACCGGTTCCGTCGTCGGAACGTATCTCGGCGTCTCGGTGCTGCACGCCCTGTGGGACTCGACGCACGGCATCGCGATCTGGCTGGTGGCCCGGCTGTCGGGCGCGGGCCTGGACCGGCGCCTGTTCGCCCAGGGGTACATCCCCCGGCCGACCGACCAGCAGGAGCACCTCTTCACGATGTTCTCGGTGGGCGGAATGGCGCTCGTGGCACTGCTCGGCATCGGCTGGGTGCGGTCGCTGGCCCGCCGCGATCCCTCTTGGAGAAATACCCCCTAGGGGTATACCCTGGAGTCCAGAGCAAGCCACCGTGGGCCACTCCGACCCCAGCTGCCTCCACACGCCTCCACGAGGAGAACGACATGAGCGCCCAGACCGACACCCAGGGTTCCGTCACCACCGTCTTCAAGGTGAGCGGGATGAGCTGCGGACACTGCGAGGGCTCCGTCTCCGGCGAGATCTCCGAGCTGCCCGGCGTCAGCTCGGTGAAGGCCGTCGCGTCGACCGGCGAGGTCACCGTCACCTCCACCGCCCCGCTCGACGCCGAGGCCGTCCGCGCGGCCGTCGACGAGGCGGGCTTCGAGCTCGTCGGCCAGGCCTGATCGGCTACGGCCGCACACTTCGTGTTCTCCGACCGGGCCGTGCCGACCAGCTGATACTGGCTCCGCGCGGTCCGGTCCGATGTCTGGAGTCCGGACATGACCAGCACCACCGCGATCGGTACCACCACAGACACACCCATAGCCGCGGCCCCCGAAGCGGCCGAGGTCGAGCTGCTCATCGGCGGGATGACCTGCGCCTCCTGCGCGGCCCGTGTCGAGAAGAAGCTCAACCGCATGGACGGCGTCAGCGCCACCGTCAACTACGCGACGGAGAAGGCGAAAGTCAGCTACCCGGCGGGCATCCAGGTCGCCGACCTCATCGCGACCGTGGTGAAGACCGGGTACACCGCGGAGGAACCCGCGCCCCCGGAGCCGGAGTTGGAAACCCCGGCCCGTGACACCGACCCCGAACTCGCCTCCCTGCGCGAACGGTTGACCGTCTCGGCAGTCCTCGCGCTGCCCGTCGTCCTCCTCTCGATGGTCCCGGCCCTCCAGTTCGACAACTGGCAGTGGCTCGCGCTCACTCTGGCCGCGCCGGTCGTCGTCTGGGGCGGACTCCCGTTCCACAAGGCCGCGTTCACCAACGCCCGGCACGGCGCGGCCACCATGGACACCCTCGTCTCGGTCGGCACGCTGGCCGCGTTCGGCTGGTCGCTGTGGGCGCTGTTCTGGGGCGACGCGGGCATGGCCGGCATGCACGACGAGTTCCGCCTCACCGTCTCGCGCACGGACGGCGCCTCGACGATCTACCTCGAAGTGGCCGCCGGAGTCGTCGCGTTGATCCTGCTGGGCCGCTATCTGGAGGCCCGCTCCAAGCGGCGGGCGGGCGCGGCCCTGCGCGCGCTGTTCGAACTGGGTGCCAAAGAGGTGGCAGTTCTGCGGGACAGCCGTGAAGTACGGCTCCCGGTCGGCGAGTTGACGGTCGGGGACCGTTTCGTCGTACGGCCCGGGGAGAAGATCGCGACCGACGGCACCGTCGTCGAGGGCGTCTCCGCGGTCGACGCGTCGATGCTGACCGGCGAGTCGGTACCGGTGGACGTGGCACCGGGTGACACGGTCACCGGCGCGACGGTCAACGCCGGCGGGCGACTGGTCGTAGCGGCGAGCCGGGTCGGTTCGGACACCCAACTCGCGCGTATGGCACGGCTGGTGGAGGACGCGCAGAACGGCAAGGCCGAGGTGCAGCGGCTCGCGGACCGGATCTCCGGGATCTTCGTGCCGGTGGTGCTGCTGATCGCGCTCGGCACGTTCGGGACATGGCTCGCGGTCACCGGCGACACGGCCGCCGCGTTCACCGCGGCCGTCGCCGTACTGATCATCGCCTGCCCGTGCGCGCTGGGCCTCGCCACCCCGACCGCCCTCATGGTCGGCACCGGCCGCGGCGCCCAACTGGGCATCCTGATCAAGGGCCCCGAGGTCCTGGAGTCCACCCGCCGCGTCGACACCGTCGTCCTCGACAAGACCGGCACGATCACCACCGGCCGCATGACCCTCCAGGAGGTCTACGTCGCCGAAGGCACCGACGAGAGCCAGTTGCTGCGGCTCGCGGGCGCCCTGGAGCACGCCTCCGAGCACCCCGTCGCGCGGGCGGTGGCGGCGGGCGCGGAGGAGCGCGTCGGCACACTTCCGCCCGTCGAGCACTTCGAGAACGTGCCCGGCCGTGGCGTACGCGGGCGCGTGGAGGGCCGTGAGGTGGCCGTGGGGCGCCTCTACGACACCCTCCCCGAGGAGTTGACCCGAGCCGCCTCCGAGGCCGAGAGCCGCGGTCGTACGGCCGTGGTGGTCGGCTGGGACGGAGTGGCGCGCGGGGTCGTCGCGGTCGCCGACGCGGTCAAGGAGACCAGCGCCGAGGCCGTACGCGAGCTGCGGGCCCTCGGGCTCACCCCGGTGCTGCTGACCGGCGACAACCGCGCGGTGGCGGAAGCGGTGGCGGAAGCGGTCGGCATCTCCCCCGGGGACGTCATCGCCGAGGTACTGCCCGAGGACAAGGTCGACGTCGTACGACGGCTCCAGGGCGAGGGGCGGACCGTCGCGATGGTGGGCGACGGGGTCAACGACGCCGCCGCGCTCGCCACCGCCGACCTGGGGCTCGCGATGGGCACCGGGACGGACGCGGCGATCGAGGCGAGCGATCTGACGCTGGTGCGCGGGGATCTACGGGTGGCCGCGGACGCGATCCGGCTGTCCCGGAGGACGCTCGGCACCATCAAGGGCAACCTCGTATGGGCTTTTGGATACAATGTCGCGGCGCTTCCGCTGGCCGCCGCGGGCATGCTGAACCCCATGATCGCGGGGGCCGCGATGGCCTTCTCCTCGGTGTTCGTGGTCACCAACAGCCTGCGACTTAGGACATTTCGCTGAAGTCCCGCAAAGTTACCGGGAGTTACGGGGAGTTGAAGTAAGAGTCCCTCTAGAGACCGACGACGGCCTCACATAAGCTCTTCACAAGCCTCGTGCATCATCCTTACGCTGGGGTCCCGACCGCGACATCGGGGCTCTTGCGCATCTAACGGACATATGCAAGAGACGCAGATCACAGTGATGTGAACGTAACCATCGAAGGGGTTCGAAGGTCTAAGTTGACGATGTCAGCAAGCGTCTTGGGGGGCGCGAGCTGGCATCTGAGGATGTCTTGGGGGACTTCCTCAGAGATGCGTTGCCGGGACACGTACACCGGGGAGCTTTGAGCGGCCCTCCCGTCGTGCGGTGTCCCGGCAGATCGCACACATCACTGGCTCCACCCAGTAGTACGAGGAGTTTTGCTCGTTCTGCTCAGTTCAACGAAGCTCAGTTTCATCGAGCTTCGGCACGACAGCGATTCAGGCGCTGGTTCTCACAGGCGCCCGGCCGGATCCCGTGGGGGGAATCCGCACCGGGACATGGGAAGGCGCCCTGTACGCCGGCCCGTGGGGGGACCGTCGGCAGGGCGCCTTCTTCCCACCTCTTTTTAAGGCTCGGTTCGCCTCCGGGGCGCAAAAGTCGTTGTCGAGAGGCCGACCGTGCTCGACCCTGCGGGCCTCCGCGCGCTCGGGTCGAAGGCACACAGTGCCGCGTCCATGCCGTCCAGCAGGGCGGCCAGCAGATCGGACCCACCGGGCCCCTCG
>NZ_JBSFCQ010000017.1:0-249745 GCF_053891435.1 Streptomyces sp. NPDC002276
AGCTGTCGATGGCTCACGCGCGGGTGTGGAACGACTACCTCGTCGAGAGGTACCTCCCCTACAAGGACCGGCTGCGCCCCACCGCCGCGATCCCGCTGACGGACGTCCCGGAGGCGGTCGCGGAGATCGAGCGGTGCGCGCGGATGGGCCTCGGGGCGATCCTGCTGCCGGAGATTCCGCCGCTGCCGTACTACGCGCGGGAGTACGACCCGGTGTGGGCGGCGGCGCAGGCGCACGGGCTGCCGGTGTTCATCCACGTGGCGACCGGCGGGGTGAAGGTCAAGGAGGAGGTCTCGGAGACGGCGGTGACTGTCCGGGGCCTGATGTCGGCCATGAACATGGGGAAGGGGAACCTGACCGACGACATGGTGGCGGGGCGGACCATGGGCTTCGCGGCCGGTGCCGGTGTGGCGGGTCCGCAGGGCATCATCGCCAGCCTGGTCGGTGGCGGGGTGTGTGAGCGTTTCCCGGATCTGCATTTCAACCTGATCGAGTACACGGCCGGCTGGCTGGTCTCTTTCATGGGTTACATGGACAAGGCGTGGAAGACGGGCACCGGTCAGGATCCGGACTGGTGGCTGGGCTTCTGGGACGACAGCCGTCCGGCGAACGAGCAGCCCTCGATGGGGCGGCTGTTCGCGATCAATGACAAGTGGCCCTACCCGCTCAAGCCCACCGAGTACGTCCGCCGCCAGATCCATGTGCAGTTCGCGGACGACCCCACGGCGGTCAAGGCGCGTCACATCACCGGTCTGTCGACGGTGATGTGGGGCAACGACTACCCGCACGCGGAGGGCACCTTCCGCAGCAGCGCGGAGTGCATCGCGGAGAACTTCGAGGGCGTCAACGACGCGGACCGCGCGGCCATCCTGGGCGGCACGCTCGCCGATGTCGTGCACTTCGACAAGAGCAGGAAACTCGCCCCGGTCACCGAGAGCGCCTGACCGCGAGCGAGCCGCGGACCGATCGTCGACCGGCCCTTGGGGAGGGGCCGGTCGACGTAGCCGGTTGGCGTCGCCGTACCCCACCCGGATCGTCAAGGGAGTTGGCGACCGTCTGGTTCGCTTCGCTCGGGCTGCGCCCGGCATGGCTGCACGCACGGCTCGCGGCCGGCACCGAGATCGTCGCGGGAGTGCTGCTGGGCCTCGGCCTCCTGACGGGCGCGGCGTGTACCGCGTATGTGGGCCTGATGTTCCACGGGTGCCTGGTGGTCTGCGGGTGCTCTAGCGGTGGGCGCGGGTGCCGCCTTGGGTCTCCTCGCCACGTCCTACCGGCCGTCCGCCGGCTCGGAAGAGCGCACCGGCTGAACCCTGTCTCGCCACCGTTCTGATTCGGTGCCCGCGCGAGAAATCCTCAACCTGCTTGTTCCAAAGGAGAATTCGATGCCCAAGGGATACGTCGTCGTCACGGAAGCCATCAAGGACGACGAGGGGATGGCCGCGTACAGCCGGGCCGCCGCACCCTCCATGGCGCAGGGCGGGGCCAAGCCGCTGGTCGTCGACGGGCAACCCCGGGTACTGGAAGGCGAATGGCACGGAAACCGCACGGTCATTCTCGAATTCGAGTCGGTCGAAGCGGCCCAGGCCTGGTACGACTCCGAGTCCTACGCCGCAGCACGGCCTCTGCGGCAGGCCGCGGCCGAGTCGCACGCAGTGCTGCTGAGCGGTTTCGAGATGCCACGTGACTGAGTTCGAGCTGTCCTGCGGACTTCCACCGGGACCCGACTTCGCCGAACTCGCAGAGCTGGCCGAGCAGCTCGGCTACGCGCGGGTGTGGATCTACGACTCGGCACCTCTGTGGGAAGACCCGTTCGTCCACCTGGCGCTCGCCGCCCGCCGCACCAGCCGGATCGGGCTGGCCACCGCCGTGCTGATCCCGGCGCAACGCGAAGTCATGGCGATGGCCTCGGCGATCGCCACCGTCGCGCGCCTGTCCGGCGGGCGGTTCCGTCCCTGCTTCGGCACCGGCTTCACCGCACGCCTCACGGTCGGGCAACCACCCATGAAACTCGGCGAGTTGGGTGACTACGTGCGGGCGCTGCGCCGACTCCTGGCAGGGGAGACGGCGTTGGTGGACGGCAAGCCCGTACGGATGCTCCACGCGGAGGGGCTCACGCGGTCGCGTCCGCTGGAAGTCCCCCTGTGGCTCAGCGCGTTCGGACCGCGGGGCGCCGCACTGGCGGCCGAGATCGCCGACGGCATCATCGGGCCCGTCCACCCCGACCTCCCCGCGGCGACCATGGTGTCCGGCACCGTCCTGGACCCGGGCGAGGACCCCGGCAGCGACCGTGTGCGCCGTGCGATCGGTCCGTGGCGGGTCCTGGACTGGCACAACGCCTACGCGTACGGCGGCGCCGAGGCCGTGGACGCCCTGCCGGGCGGCCGACAGTGGCGGGACACGGTCGAGGCGCTCGAACCGCCGCAGGCACGCCACCTGCTGACCTTCGAGGGCCACGTCACCCACCTGCCCGACCGCGACCGCGCACTGCTGGAGCACATCGACCACACCACCATGGTCGGCGACATCCGCCGCATCCGACAGAGCGTCGAACGCCTCGTCGACCAAGGCTTCGGCGAGGTCATCTACACACCGAGCGGCCCGGACATCGCACGTGAGCTGTCGAGCTTCGCCCTGGCCCACGTGCGTCCTCATGGCCGGGCATCCCGCCCACGTGAGCCCAGGCAGCCCTCCCGCAGCGGTATTTGAGGCGCGGAAAGGACCGTCGGCTCCGCCGCGTTGCCTCGAAGGGCTCGGACAGTCGCTCAGGTGTCGTCGGTGACGGGAGCCGCCCGCTGCCGATCGTGGGTGGCCGTCCAGGTGGCGAGCAGGCGCAGGCCGTCCTCGGAGGGGGTGCCGGGTTCAGCGCCGTAGACGAAGAGGGTCAGATCGGTGTCCGCGACGAGTGTCATCGCCTCGAAGGTGAGGCGCAGCGGGCCGATCGCGGGGTGGCGCAGGCTTTTGAGCCCGGTGGTGTGGCGGCGTACGTCGTGGCGGGCCCAGCGGACGCGGAAGTCCTCGCTGCGGGTGGACAGTTCGCCCACCAGGGCGGTCAGGTCCTGGTCGAAGGGGGTCCGGCCGGCCTGGGCGTGCAGGAGGGCCACCGCGTCGTCCGCGGCGTGGTCCCAGTCGTCCCAGAAGGTGTGGGAGCGGGGGTCGAGGAAGATGAACCGGGCGTGGTTGGGGGGCTGGGCCGCGCCGGCGTGGAGCGGTGCGAAGAGGGCGCGGCCGAGACTGTTGGCGGCCAGGACGTCAGTGCGGCCGTTGATGACGAACGCGGGGGAGTCGGTCATCGAGTCGAGGAGTCGCTGGACGTTGGGCCGCACTCCCCGCTGAGAGGCCGGGGTGTGGCGTCGACGCGGACTCGGTGCGGCCGCGCGGGCCAGGTCGTAGAGGTGGGCGCGCTCGGCGTCGTCGAGCCGCAGGGCGCGGGCGAGCGCGTCCAGGACCGCGTCGGAGACTCCGGTGAGGTTGCCCCGCTCCATGCGGGCGTAGTACTCGACGCTGACGTCGGCGAGCTGCGCGGCCTCGGCGCGGCGCAGGCCGGGGACCCGACGGATCCCGTGGCTGGGCAGTCCGGCCTGGTCGGGGGTGATCCTGGCCCGGCGGGAGGTCAGGAACTCGCGGATCTCGCTGCGGTGGTCCATGCCTTTCAGGCTAGGCAGCGGCGCGGCCTGGTGGGATGCCCTGCCTTTACACCTTTCGACGGTGACTCCCTCACGCGCCGATCCACCGGTTGCATGGTTGTCGGCCCGAGCGGCCCCCCTGTCCCTCCGCCGAACAGACAACAAAGGAAATCGTCATGCGGGGCATCACCTTCGACAACGCCGGCATCACCATGGCCGGAATCCTGCACCTCCCCGACGACTTCGCCGAGGACGGGTCGTACCCGGCGATCGTGTCCGTCCACCCCGGTGGCGGCGTCAAGGAACAGACCGCCGGCCTCTACGCCGCCGAGCTGGCCCGCGAGGGCTTCGTCGCCCTCGCCTTCGACGCCTCCCACCAGGGCGAGAGCGGCGGAGAGCCCCGCTACCTCGAAGACCCCGCCTCCCGAGTCGACGACATCCGGTCCGCCGTGGACCACCTGTCCACGCTCGGCTACGTCGACGCCGACCGCATCGGAGTGCTGGGCATCTGTGCCGGAGCGGGCTACGCCGTCGACGCCACGATGACCGATCGCCGGATCAAGGCCGTCGGCACCGTCAGCCCGATCGACATCGGCGCCGCCTACCGTCTGGGCTGGGACGGCACCGAGCCCGTCGCCACCCAGCTAGCGACCCTCGACGCGGTGGCGCGGCAGCGGACCGCCGAGGCCAAGGGTACCGACGCCGCGATCGTGCCCTACGTGCCCGAGACCGTCGACGAGACCACCGTCCCCGACATGGCCGAGGCCCACGACTACTACCGCACCCCTCGCGCCCGGCACGCCCGCTCCGACAACCGCATGCTGTTCACCAGCATCGCGAAGATCTACGCCTACGACGCCTTCCACCAGGTCGAGACCCTGCTCACCCAGCCGCTCCTCATGGTCGCCGGCAGCGAGGCGGGCTCCCTGTGGCAGGCCGAGCGGCTTCTGCCGAGGGTCAGCGGCCCCAAGGAACTGTCCGTCGTCGACGGCGCCGGACACGTCTCGCTCTACGACGTCCCCGAGTACGTCGACCAGGTGACCGCCCACCTCACGCCGTTCTTCACCAAGTACCTCTGACCCGGATCCCCCGGGCGGCCGGCCCCGAGCGAACGTCACTCCTGCAACCTTCATGATCCAGTTCCGGGGTGAGGCGATGCTGCTGTGGTGGAGATCCCTCGGATCGGTCGGGTCGACCCGGCGCCGGGACCCATCACCTCGGGTCCCGGCGCCCTGCCTCAACGTGCCGACAGCACAGGTCAGTTGATGTGGTAGCTGTCGCCGTAGACCTTCCAGGACAGCGGCGTGTTGAGGTCGAAGTTGCCGTTGCGGAGGAAGACGCGCTGCTCGGTGTCGACGCGGGTGGTGTCGCTGTGGGCCTCCTCCTGCTGCATGGCCCACACGCGGGCGTCGAGGAAGGCGTTGAGGTACGTCGTCTCGTTGCCGCCCTGGGCCGGCGGCTTGGCCGAACGCAGGGCGCGGGCGCGGATGTTGCGGAAACTGGTGGGGTCGTCGCCGTCGCCGTGCATGACGATGGCGTCGTAGTACGTGAACTGGCCCAGCACCCGGAGCCCGTCGGTCTTGCCCTGGCTGACGGCGGGGTTGAAGTACACGCGGTCGCGTTCGTCGTTCTGCGCCTGCTGGAACACCGTGTCCTGCGCCGCGGTGCGCCAGTCCTTCGGGAAGTTCGGGTCGAGGCCGGAGTGCGAGTCGGTGCCGTTGACGTTGCGCAGCGCGGGCAGGTACTTGGCGAGGACGTTGCCGGGCTTGCGGGTCGCGTAGAGCTGGACGAGGTCGAGCATGTCGCCGGTGCCGGAGCAGAAACCGATGATCCCGGCGGTGTAGCCGCGGCCGTCGCCTATGTCCTCGATGTACTTGTACTGGGCCTTCCAGTCGAGCGAGGAGTTCTCCGCGCTCGACACCAGCTTCATGGCGATCTCCTTCTTCGCCGGGTCGTCGAGGCCGATCGCCCGGACCGCCGGAGAGGCTGCCGAGGCCTGCGGAGTGCGCAGCAGAGGTACTGCCGTGAGCGATACACCGAGGAGCGCGAGGAGCGTCCGGCGCGAGGGGCTGGCCGGCTCGGGGGTCGCTGAGGCACGGAACGGGTGGACCACTGGGACTCCAAATGGTGGTGGGGGGTGGGGAGTTGGTCGTGCCGCCGAACTGATAGGAAACTTAACTATCAGAGGTTCGGCGAGGACGGCACCCACCGGGAGCCAAGTTCGTAGATATGAACGAGAGTCGTATGTCTGTGCGGGGGTGATGCTTGACGGTTTGCCCGCCCTTGTCGGGCTGGCCATGAGGCGAGGGCCGATCACCCAGGGGCGGGAAGCGTGCCCCTGGCAGGGGCAGGCTGCGAACGGCCGACGGCAGCACACTCACGTCGTAGCAATCACGCCCCGGCACTCACGAAAAGGGAATCACCATGTCTGCGCTGTACACCACCGAGGCCCTGTCGACCGGCGACGGCCGCAACGGCGAAGTCCGTTCCCTGGACGGCGTGTTGGACGAAGTCCTCGCGGTCCCGAAGGAGATGGGCGGCCCCGGCGGCGACCGGACCAACCCCGAGCAGCTCTTCGCCGCCGGTTACGCGGCCTGTTTCCACAACGGACTCCGCCTGATCGCGAGCGGCCAGGGCGTCCAACTGGGCGCCTCCACCGTCCAGTCGAAGGTCGCCCTGCTCGCGCTGGACACCGGCGGCTTCACCCTGGCCGTGTCGCTGACCGCGCACCTTCCCGGCCTGGAGCAGTCCACCGCCGACCAGTTGGTGAAGGCCACCCACGAGGTGTGCCCGTACTCCAACGCCACCCGCGGCAACATCGACGTGACCCTCACGGCCACGGTCTGACAAGGGGGGAACAAGCACCTTCGGGCCTCGCGCTTCCCGACAGTGCGAGGCCTGCGGGCATCGGGCGGGAGCTAGGATGCGGCTGCCGAAGATCGGGAGACGCCATGGCATCAGGGACAGGACGCGGCGCGGGAGCCGCACCGCGCAGTGTGGACGTGGCGCGTCTGGCGGGCGTGTCGCAGAAGACGGTGTCCCGGGTCATGAACGACGAGCCGTACGTCTCCGCCGACGTACGCCGCCGGGTCCTGGCGGCGGCCGAGGAACTCGGCTACCGCTCGAACAACGCGGCCCGCGCGCTGGCCTCCGGACGCACCCGTTCCATCGGCGTCGTGACGCTCGGTACCGCCCTGTACGGCCCCGCCTCGCTGCTCATGGGCGTCGAGCGAGCCGTACGCGACACCGGTTACGCGCTGCGTGTGGTCAACACGATGGAGGGCGAGTCGGCGGGCATCGCCGGTGCCGTCGACTCACTCCTCGACCAGGGCGTGGACGGCATCGTCATCTCCGAGCCGATCGACGAGGACGACGGCGCCGACCTGTCCGCGCGGGTCGACGTGCCGGTGCTCGTCCTCGGCGCGCCGCCGCCCTTCGTCGCGCCCCATGTGGTGACGGCCGGGATCGTGTCCAGTCGGCTGGCGCGGGCCGCTACCGAACATCTGCTGGAGCTGGGCCACACCACGGTCCACCACCTGGCGGGACCCCAGCGCTGGTACTCGGCCCGGGACCGACTCGAAGGCTGGCGGGCGGCGCTCGCCGCGCACGGTCGAGCGGAACCGCCGGTCGTACAGGGCGACTGGTCGGCGGCCTCCGGCTACGCGGCAGGTCGCGCACTGGCCGACGACCCCGGCGTCACCGCGGTGTTCGCCGCCAACGACGACATGGCGATCGGCCTGATTCGCGCCCTGACGGAGGCCGGCCGGCGGGTCCCGGAGGACATCAGCGTGGTCGGCTTCGACGACACCCCGGTCGCCGCCTACGTGACTCCACCGCTGACGACCGTACGACAGCCGTTCGACGCGATGGCACGCATCGGTCTCAAGCTCCTCGTCCACGCCATCGAGAACCCGCGGGAACCCCCGCTGCCGGTGACCGAACCACCGGTGGAACTCGTCGTCCGCGCCTCCTCGGCGCCGCCGCCTCGCTAGGTTCACCGGGCATGAAGGTCCGTCACAAGGCGCGGGTCGTGCTGCTCGACCGCGGTCAGCTGCTGTTCCTGAAGCGGGGCTGGCCGGGCGGTGACTCCTACTGCACGACCGTCGGCGGAAGCGTCGAGCCCGCCGACGCGGACCTCGAATCGGCCCTGCGCCGCGAGGTGTTGGAGGAGATCGGTGCCACGATCGGTCCCGCCACCGAGGTCCTCACCCTGACCGAACCGGGTGGGACGACCACTGTCGTACAGCATTACTTCCTCGCCGACCTGCTCGACATGGACCCGGACCGCCGGCACGGTCCCGAGCTCGACGACCCCGACACGGGCGACTTCGAACCGGTCCGGGTGGCGCTGAGCCGCTCCGCCGTGGCGGCCCTCAACCTTCAGCCGCCCGAGCTGGCCGACTACGTACTCCGGCATGTCGACGCGTGGGTCGCGGCCTGACGGTCGCCGTCGGGAGGCCGTGCTGCGATGTCACTACGGCGTCAGTACGACCTTGCCCGCGACCGTTCCCGACTCGGCGAGGCGGAGGGCGTCGGAGACTCGGGCGAGTGGCAGGCGGGCCGCGATCCGCGGTGTGACCTCGCCGCGCTCGACGGCGGCGAAGACCTGGGTGAGGTCGGTGCGCAGCTGGGCGCGGAAGCGGTTCTTGTTCATGGCGCGTCCGGCCCAGACGTTGAAGAAGTAGGCGTGGCGGCCGTTGGGCAGCGCGTTCCACATCCAGACGCGGCCGAGGATCTTGAGCACGGGCAGCTGCTTGGAGCCCTCGTCGTCGCGGGTGGCGGCGCTGCCGTAGGAGACGAGGGTGCCGCCGGGGGCGAGGAGGCGCCAGGAGCGGACGGCGCTCTCGGCGCCGACGTGGTCGAAGACCGCGTCCACCCCGCGCGGGGCGAGGTCGTGGACCCGGGCGGCGAGGTCCGGGGTGCGGTAGTCGATGGGCTCGACGCCCTGCTCGCGCAGCGTGTCGTGGTGGCGCGGTGACGCCGTGCCGATCACGTGCACGCCCATCGCGAGGGCGAGTTGGACCAGGACCGTGCCGACACCGCCGTTGGCGCCGTGCACCAGGATCGTCTGGCCCGCGCGGATGCGGGCCTTGCGGTGCAGCATCTGCCAGGCGGTGATGCCGTTGACCACCACGGTCTCGGCCTCCGCCGCGCCGACCCCGGCCGGCACCCGCACCACGTCGGCCGCGTCGACGAGCACATGGCTGGCCCAGCCGCCGACCTTCACCAGCGCGGCCACCCGGGTGCCGGCCAGGCCCGCGTCCACGCCGGTGCCGGTGCTCTGGACGGTGCCGACCAGGTCGTAGCCGGGGACGAAGGGGAACGGGGGCTGGTCGTAGTACCGGCCGCGGCGCATCTGCTGTTCGGCGAAGGAGACGCCGGTCGCCTCCATCCGGATCACGACCTGGCCGGGGCCCGCGACGGGGACGGCTCCGTGCCGGACCTCCAGGCCCTCGGGCTCGACCTTGCCCGGCAGGACGACCTCGACGAGTGCGTCGGTGGTGTTGTTCATGGTGACCTCCACTGTGAGCTGCGGCGAGCTAGGTGCTTTCGTGTTCGTTATAAGTTCTAACGCACGCTAGAAGGGGTCGTCAAGTGCGATCGTGATACCTTCTAACTGAAGCTTGAGCATGTAGTCCCGTGAGTGTGGAAGGTGGCCGGTCATGGCGGAAACAGGCACGAGGACCCCGCGTGAGCGCTACCGCGACCAGGTGCGTACGGAGATCAAGGACCACGCGCGGGAGCAGATCGCCACCGCCGGCGCCTCCGCGCTCTCCCTCAACGGCATCGCCAAGCGGATGGGCATGAGCGGGCCCGCGCTCTACCGCTACTTCGCCAGCCGGGACGACCTGATCACCGAACTCGTCCGGGACGCGTACCGCAGCCTCGCCGACACCTTCCGCACGGCCGCCGAGAGCGGCACCGACCTGCCCGGACTCGCCCACACCCTGCGCGCATGGGCCCTCGACGACCCCCAGCGGTACTTCCTCGTCTACGGCACCCCCGTCCCCGGCTACCACGCGCCCGACGACATCACCGGCATCGCGTCCGAGATCATGACGACCCTGCTGGACGCCTGCGCCGCCGTGGGCCGGGTGGACGGTCCCGCGACACCGTTCGAGACGCATCTCGCGGACCACCGCGAGTGGGCGGGCGACCACCCCGCCCCTCCCGCGGCCCTCCACCGGGCCCTGACGTTCTGGACCCGCCTGCACGGCGTCCTCTCCCTGGAACTCGCGGGCCACTTCACCGGCATGGGCTTCGACCCGGCCGAGCTCTTCGCGTCCGAACTGGCCGGGCTGATGGAGCGCGGGGGAGGCGCGACCCGCTGACCCGACCGGCTTGCTCCAGTGACCCCGACGGTGTGGCGGCGCCGTTGTGAAGATCGGGTTGGGGACACTCGCCGTCCGGCGCCGCGCGGGCGGCGGGTTCCCTGTCTGGCTGGAGAAACGTGGTGCGACTTCCCCTGCTGCGGGCCGTACTGGCGGCCTCGGTGCTCGTGGCGTCCGGAACGGCCGCCGCCGCCCCGGTCCGGGCGGACGGCAAGCCCCGGCCCCGGGCCGTCGACGATCTCGCGCGGTACGTCAACCCGTTCGTCGGCACCGCTCCCGGCGGCCCCGACTTCGGCCACGGCGGCGGCGCGGGCAACACCTTCCCGGGCGCCACGGCCCCGCTCGGCGGGATGCAGTGGAGCCCCGACACCGTGACCTACCAGCACGGCGGCTACTCCTACGGCGATAACCGCATCCGTGGCTTCAGCCTCGCGCACATCTCCGGAGCCGGCTGCGCCGCCTACGGCAACGTCCCCTTCATGCCCACGCAGGAGGCCGCACCCCCGGCCTACGCCACGTTCTCGCACGCCAACGAGCAGGCGGCGCCCGGCAGTTACCACGTCACCTTCGACAACGGCATCGGCACCGACCTGACCACCACCCAGCGCTCGGGCATCGCCCGCTTCACCTACCCGGCCACCGACACCCGCCCGGCCGCGGTGAGCATCGACGCGGCGAAGGCGTTCACCGCGGCCACCGGATCGGTCGACATCGGTACCGACACGCTGTCCGGGTACAGCGACAGCGGCGCCTTCTGCAAGTCCAAGAACCGCTACCGGCTCTACTTCCACGCCACCTTCGACCAGCCCTTCGCCCAGTCCGCCCACCCGGACGGCAAGGCGGGCTCGGCCATGGTCACCTTCGCCCCCGGCGTGCGCACCGTGACCGCCCGGGTCGGCGTCTCCTTCGTCGACGTCGAGGGCGCCCGCCGCAACGCGCTCACCGAGCAGGCGGGACGGTCGTACGACACCGTCGAGCAGGCCGTCCGCGCCGACTGGAACCAGTGGCTGAACCGCGTCACCGTCGGTGGCGGCACCGACGTCCAGCGCCGCGTCTTCTACACCGCGCTCTACCACGCCCTCCTGCACCCCAGCGTCTTCAGCGACACCGACGGCCGCTACACCGGCATGGACGGGCTCGTCCACCGCACCCGCACCGGGCACGTCCAGTACGCGAACTTCTCCGGCTGGGACGTCTACCGCTGCCAGGTCCAGCTGCTGGCGCTGCTCGCCCCGCGAGAGGCCTCCGACATCGCGCAGTCCGTCCTCAACCAGGGCCTGCAAGCCGGGTACTTCGACCGCTGGACCCTCGCGAACGGCGGCAGCGGAGTCATGGTCGGCGACCCGCTGCCCGCCATCGCGTCCGCGATCCACGCCTTCGGCGGCACCGACTTCGACGCCGACGTCCTGCTGCGCACGGCCCTCGCGGACCGCCAGGACGACCGTCAGCGCCCCGGCCACACGCAGTACGACACCCTCGGCTACGTCCCCGCCGGCACCAAGGGGGTGTGGGGCTCGGTCTCCACCACCCTCGAATACGCCGTCGCCGACTACGCCCTGGCCCAACTCGCCCACCGACTGGGCGACTTGACCACCTACAACACCTTGCTGCGCGCCTCCGGGAACTGGCGCAACCTCTTCAACCCCGCCACCGGGTACATCCAGCCCCGGGCCGCCGACGGCACCTGGCCGGCCTTCACCCCGGCCCAGAAGACGGAGTACGTGGAGGGCAACGCGGCCCAGTACACCTGGATGGTGCCGCAGGACCTGCCGGGACTGTTCACGGCCATGGGCGGCGACTCCGCCGTCACCACCCGCCTCGACACCTTCTTCAGCAGCCTCAACGCGGGCGCCTCGGAGCCCTACGCCTACCTCGGCAACGAGCCCTCCTTCGGGACCCCTTGGGCGTACACCCACGTCGGCCACACGGACCGCGCCGGGGCCGTCGTCCACCGCGCGCTGTCCACGCTGTTCAGCGACGCACCCGGCGGCCTGGTCGGCAACGACGACCTCGGCGCCATGTCGTCCTGGGCGGTGTGGGCGAGCCTGGGCCTGTACCCCGAGATCCCCGGCAGCGCCCAACTCACCCGCACCGCACCGCTGTTCACCACCGCCACCGTCCACCGGGGCGACGGCACCACGCTCGCCGTCGGTGCCGCGTCGCCCAAGCGCTCACTCCGGTAACGGATTTCGGACCGGCCGCGCCCCGGGTCCTGGCGCGGCCGTGACCTCGGTCGGCGCCAGCGCGCCGTGCGGTCCGTCGCACTCCACCACCACCCGTACCGGCGCGCCGCACGCGGTGTGCCGGACGTCGAGGACCGGGCCCTCGGGGTCGGCGGCATATGCCTCGCCCCACTGCCGCAGCGCCATGAGGATCGGCCACAGATCGCGGCCCTTGCCCGTCAGCCGGTACTCGTTGCGCGTCCGGCTCCCCGCCTCCTGGTAGGGCACGGTCGTCAGGATCCCGGCCGCGACCAGCTTGCGGAGCCGGTCGGACAGCACCGCGTCCGAGAGCCCGATATGGCGCCTGAAGTCGTCAAAACGGCGGACCCTGATGAAGGCGTCCCGCAGGATCAGCAGGGTCCACTTCTCGCCGACGAGATCGAGCGTGCTCTGGACCGGACAGTTCTCCGTGCTCACATCGAGCCATTCCATGCCGCCACCCTAGCCACCTGGCTCTGTCATTGACAGTCAGCTGCGACGGGATCTAGCTTCTATTGAAGAAGCCAGCAGAGGAGGCAGTACCGCATGGGACGTTCACGGACGTACGAGTGGGAGGATCCGGGGGTCTCGGCAGCCGCCGTAGGACGGACCACGGGTCTGGAGTTCCTGCGTGAACTGCAAGGCGGACGGCTGCCCGCACCGCCCATCGGCGCCACCCTCAACTTCACCCTCGACGAGGTGGAACACGGTCGCGCGGTGTTCTCCCTGATACCGGGGGAGGAGCACTACAACCCCATCGGCAGCGTGCACGGCGGAGTCTTCGCCACCCTGCTCGACTCCGCTGCCGGTTGCGCGGTGCAGTCGACGCTCCCTGAGGGCATGGGCTACACCTCGCTCGACCTGACCGTGAAGTTCCTGCGACCGGTCACCGCCGACACCGGCCGCATCCGCGCCGTCGGCACCGTCCTCAACGGCGGACGGCGCACCGCGCTCGCCCAGGCCCAGCTGTTCGACGAGAAGGACCGGCTGCTCGCCCACGCCACCAGCAGCTGCCTGCTGTTTCCCGTGCCCTGACCGTGGCCTGACCGTCCGCTGACCGGAAACAGTCGTAGGGGAGGAGTCCGCCTGTCCCCCGCGCAGGCGGATCCGTACCGTCAACTCCCTTGATCCTTACGGTCTCGGGCCTTGCAGGCACGCTCTGAAGTTTGCCGCAAGCCGTTGCCGTGGTGGTATGGGGAGAAGTACGTACGTGCATGTGACACAGCGGGATCGTGAGGGCCTATGACGGTCGGGGTGACCGGGGCGTACGAGCGCATGCTGACCGTGGCGGTCGCGGCGCTGCACGAACGGGATCCCGCACGGCTGTGGCCGATGGTCGCCGCGGCACTGCCCGGCCTGTGCGGGGGCGAGGCGCTGATCTACAAGCTCGGCGAGTGGACGGACCGGACCGGCGCGATGGGGCTCTCGCCCGCCGCCGCGGCACACCTCGGGCGGATCGACGACGAGGCGATGGCGGTACTGCGCCGGGGCTACCCCTTCGCGGACCACTACGTCACGGCCGGTGCCGCCCGCCGCCCCGGAACCGCCCACCGGATGGCCGGCAAGGGCTGGGCCGACAGCCGCACCGCGGGCACGATCAGCCGCCTGATGGACGCGAACCACGTCCTCGCCGTCCCGCTGCCGGGCACGGCCACCCCGGTCACCGGCGCCCTCGTCTACCGGGCCGGTGCCGATTTCACCGAGGACCACGTCCGGGCCGCCGAGATGATCCAGCCCCTGCTGGCCGGCGTGGAACAGCAGCGGCAACTCCTCGAACGCTGGCGCGCCACCCAGGCCCCGCCCGAAATCCCCGAGGACTGCCGCCTCACACCCCGCCAGGTCACCGTCCTGCTGCTCCTCGCCGACGCCCTCACCGCCTCGGCCATCGCCCACCGCCTGGGCATCTCCGTGCGCACGGTGCACAAGCACGTGGAGAGCCTGTACCGGAAACTGGGCACACGCGACCGGGTGAGTACGGTGCTACGGGCGCAGGAGATCGGCCTGCTCCCACCCCGCACGGGACGCTGACCACCCGAGCCGCCGCACCGACAGGAGCACACCTTCGTGACGTACGACATCACCGCCCTGCGCGCCCTGTTCCCCGCCCTCAGCACCGGGACCGCCCACTTCGACGGCCCCGGCGGCACCCAGACACCCCGCCCGGTCATCGAGGCCATCACCCGGGCACTGTCGAACCCGCTGTCCAACCGGGGCCAGGTCACGGCGGGGGAGCGCAACGCCGACACCATCGTCACCGGCGCCCGCCAGGCCATGGCCGACCTCCTCGCCGGGGACCCGGCGGGCATCGTCTTCGGCCGCAGCGCCACCCAGCTCACCTACGACCTCGCCCGCACCCTCGCCACGACCTGGGCACCCGGCGACGAGATCGTGGTCACCCGCCTCGACCACGACGCCAACATCCGCCCCTGGACACAGGCGGCCGAGCGGGTCGGCGCCACCGTCCGCTGGGCGGACTTCGACCCGGCGACCGGTGAACTGACCCTCGACCACCTCCGCGCCGCGCTCTCCGCACGCACCCGGCTGGTCGCCGTCACTGCCGCCTCCAACCTGATCGGCACCCGGCCCGCGATCCCCGAGATAGCGCGCCTCGCACATGAGGCGGGAGCCCTGTTCCACGTCGACGGCGTCCACTACACCGCGCACGCCCTGGTCGACCTCGGGCAGCTCGGCGCCGACTTCTTCGTGTGCTCGCCGTACAAGTTCCTCGGCCCCCACCTCGGCGTCCTCGCCGCCCGGCCCGAACTGCTGGAGACCCTGCGCCCGGACAAGCTCCTCCCCTCCTCCGACGCGGTCCCCGAACGCTTCGAACTCGGCACCCTGCCCTACGAGTTGCTCGCCGGCACCAGCGCGGCGGTCGACGTCCTCGCGGGCCTCGACACGGGGGCCGCCGGGAGCCGCCGCGAACGCTTGACGGCCAGTCTCGCCGCACTCCACCGGCACGAGGACGTCCTGCGCACGCTCATCGACCAGGGGCTCGCCGCCCTGGACGGCATCACCGTCCACTCCAACGCGGCCGAGCGCACCCCCACCGTACTTCTCACCCTCGACGAGTCCTTCGGCGCGCACGGCACACAGGACGCCTCCCGCTTCCTCGCGGAACGCCACGTCCACGCACCCGCCGGCTCCTTCTACGCCATCGAGGCCTCCCGCCGCCTCGGCCTGGGCGACTCCGGCGGCCTGCGCATCGGCCTCGCGCCCTACACCGACAGCGAGGACGTCGACCGACTCCTGACCGGACTGGAGCTGTTCCTGAAGCGGCCGTAGCGATGACGGAAAAAAGAGGTGCCCATTGACGGGATAATGATGGATTCCACCCCTTCAACAATGCCCCGCGCCGCGCCTACCGTTACGCCCAGGTAAACCGCCTGGTCGCCGGTCGATCGGCGCTTCGGACCCGCCACGACGGTCGCGAGGGTTTCTGGAGGGAGAAGGCGATGGCGCCTGTGGAACTGCTCATCGGAAGCCGATGGCAGACATCGGCGGGAGAAGGACGGACCCAGGACGTCACGCCTCCCTTCGACGATGCGACCGTCGGCACCCTGGCGGTGGCCGGACCCGACGACGTCGAGCGGGCCCTCGCCGACCGGCGGGCCGCCGACATCGCGCGGACCATCGGCTCCGAGTCGGGCAGGACCATCACCGAGGCCACCGGCGAGGCATCGCGCTCCGGCGACCCGATCCGGCTCGCGGCCTCCGCGGGAAGCGGCGCCTGGCAGCCGGTGCCCGCGGTTCCGTGCGCGAACTTCGGCCACCCGGTGCGGAGTTGATCGTATGAGCAACCACGTCGTGGTGGCCCTCGGCCCCGTCGACACCGACACGGTGGGACCCGTCCCGGTGGAGGGGGCCACCTTCGTCACCGATTCCACGGCCGAGGGCCTCGCGGTCGCCGAGGGCGCCGTCGTGCGCGCGGACCGGCGGGCCGACGCGGAACTGCTGCGGCGGGCGCCGCGGCTGCGGACGATCGCCCGCACCGGTGTCGGCGTCGACATGGTCGACGTGACGGCGGCCTCCGCCCGTGGCATCCCCGTGGCCATCACCCCCAAAAGCGGCAGCCGGGCCGTGGCCGAGGGCGTCCTCGCCATGGCCCGGCACCTCACCGAGCGGCTGGCACCGCTGACCGGGCTGGTCCGCGACGGCCGCCGGGCCGCGCGGAGCACCGTCCCGGTCGGCGACCTCGACGGCGCCACCCTCGGCATGGTGACCCGCGCCTACGACCCGTTCGGCCCGCCCCCGGCCGAGCTCTCCGTCGTGGACCTCGACGAACTGGCCGCGACCAGCGACGTGTTGACCCCGCACGCCCCGCACGCCCCGCACGTCGAGGAGACCCGGCACCTCGGCGACGAGCGACTGCTGGCCCGCGTCGGACCGGGCGCGATCCTGATCAACTGCGGACGCGGTGGGCCGCTCGGCCCGGACGCCACCCTCGCCGCACTGGAATCGGGGCGGCCGGCGGGCGCAGGACTGGATGTGTTCGATCCGGAACCGGCTCTCCACCATCCACTGTTCGATCATCCCGACGTGGTTCTCACCCCTCATCCGATGGGTAGGACGCGCCGGGCGACGACCTTGACCTTCGTCGACGCGGCGCGTGGTGTCGCGGACGTTCTCGCGGGCCGGCCGCCGGCCGCGGTCGCCAACTCCGACTGGAATCTCAGAAAGGCCACAGCATGACCACCTCCCCCCTCAACAGGATCGCCGGCGCTCCCATCTCCTGGGGCGTCTGCGAAGTGCCCGGCTGGGGCTACCAGTTGACGCCCGAGCGCGTGCTGAACGAGATGCGCGAGGTCGGCCTGTCCGCCACCGAGTTCGGCCCCGACGGCTTCCTGCCCGCCGAGCCCGGCGCCATGGCCCGCACCCTCGCCGACCACGACCTGCACGCGGTCGGCGGCTTCACCCCGCTGCTGCTGCACGTGCCCGGCCACGACCCGCTGCCCGAGGCCGAACAGCTCCTCGCGGGCTACGACGCCTCGAAGGCGGAGGTGCTCGTGCTGTCGGCCGTCACCGGCCAGGACGGCTACGACTCGCGCCCCGAACTCGACGCCGACGGCTGGAAGTTGCTGCTGTCCAACCTCGACCGGCTCGCCTCGCTCGCCGCCGAACGCGGGGTGCGTGCCGTCCTGCACCCGCACGTCGGCACGATGATCGAGAACGGCGACGAGGTCCGGCGCGTCCTGGAGCACTCGGCGATCTCCCTCTGTCTCGACACCGGCCACCTCCTCATCGGCGGCACCGACCCGGCCGAACTCACCCGTCAGGCGCCCGAGCGGATCGCCCACACCCACATGAAGGACGTGGACGCCTCCCTCGCCGCCAAGGTCCAGGACGGACAGCTCAGCTACACCGACGCCGTCCGCAAGGGCATGTACCGCCCGCTGGGTGCCGGGGACGTCGACGTCGAGGCCATCGTCACCCACCTCAGCGCCCGCGGCTACGACGGCTGGTACGTCCTGGAGCAGGACACCATCCTCACCGAGGAGCCCAAGGCGAAGGGCCCGGTCGAGGACGTGTGGGCCAGCGCCGAGCACCTGCGCTCGGTGCTGCGCGGTGTCGCGTAGCCGGTATACGGGCCTGATGTGCTTTTGATGTGTTCTGAAGGATTGACTGATGTGCCGAGTTGATTTCAGAATGCCGGAGCGATCGGGTGCCGCGTCTTTTCCGAGTGTGAGGAATCCAGGAAAAAGTAAATGACCGCTGACGAATTTCTGGCCACTTGCTGGACCACGGCGGGCGACACCGCTCCCGACGAGGAGGACCAGCGCAGTCCGCTGAATCTGCGGGAACGCGTGGAAGCGGCGCGCGAGGCAGGATTCACCGCTTTCGGGCTGCTGTACGTGGACCTGGTCGAGGCCGAGCGAGAATTCGGAATGGCCGGGATCCGGTCGCTCTTCGCGGACAACGGGATCGACCACGTCGAGCTGGAGCTGCTGACCGACTGGTGGGCGGACGGACCCCGGCGGGCCGCGTCGGACGAGATCCGGACCGGCATGCTGAAGGCCATCGAGACACTCGGCGCCCGCACCTTCAAGATCGGCCCCGACGTGGCGGACGAGCCCTGGGACCTCGACGTCTGGGCCAAGGAGTTCGCCGTACTGGCCGCGCAGGCCGACGGGGTCGGCGCCCGGCTCGGCGTCGAGCCGCTGCCCTGGTCCAACCTGAAGACCGTGCACGACGGGCTACGGCTCGTCGAGGCCGCTGGTCACCCCGCGGGCGGCCTCATCATCGACGTCTGGCACACCGAGCGGGCCCACACCCCGCCCGCCGAACTGTCTGAGGTACCCGGTTCGCGGATCGTGGGCGTGGAACTCAACGACGCCGACAGTGACGTCGTCGGCACGCTCTTCGAGGACACCGTCCATCGCCGGCGCCTCTGTGGGGAGGGCTCGTTCGACCTGTCCGGGGCCATCGCCGCGCTCCGTACGGCCGGCTTCCGCGGCCCCTGGGGCGTGGAGATCCTCTCCGACGCGCACCGCGCGCTGCCGGTGCGGGAGGCCGCCGCGGCGGCATACAGGAGTGCCGCGGCACTCGTGAACTGAAAGAGCCACAGGGGTGGCGGGAGCGAAACCACGGTCGTTCCCGCCGCCCCTGTTTTCATTTCTGTTTTGATGTACGGGGGCACGTTCTCGCGGCCCTTGAGGGCGACCACTTCAGCGTGCTGTGCTTGGGCACGCCCCAACCGCTGTTCAGTCTCAGGCCGTTGGAAGCACCGTACGCGGCCGGACCGGGAACCCCGCCGCCAGGTAGCAGTCGTCGACGAGCCCCATCGTGGTCAGCGCGTCATCGGCGTCGAGTGCCAGCGGCGCACCGCCCCTCAAGTGGGCGGCGAAGGCCTCCAGTTGGTAGGTGTACGAGGACCGGCGGCCGAGCTCCTCGGTGCGCTCACCGGCCGTCGCCGTACGCACGACGACCCGGTCGTCGAGATGGGGCTGCACGAAGTTCTTCACCGTGGCCTCGCCGCGTGAGCCCACGACGCGGCAGCTCATCTGCCAGGTCTCGTGGGCCATGTGGCACCGCGCGCTGCCCGTGGCGCCGCCCGGGAACTCCAGGTCGGCGTCCAGCCATTCGTCGATCCCCGGGGCCCCGGCCTTCTCGCCGCCGCGCGCGGCGACCAATCGGGGCGTCCCGCCCGCCCACGGCGCGAGCATGCGCTGGGCGTGCAGGCTGTAGCACCCGAGGTCCATCAGCGCGCCGCCCGCGAGCGGCAGCGACCACCGCACGTCGCTGTCCGGCGGCGCGGGCATGGCGACCATGGTGTCGACGTGCCGGAGTTCACCCAACTCCCCACTGTCCAGCAGCTCGTGGAGGCGTAGGACGACCGGGTGGAAGAGGTAGTGGAAGCCCTCCATGAACACCGTGCCCGACTTGGCGACGGCCTCGTGGACCTCGGCCGCCTCCGCCGCGTTACTGGCCGATGGCTTCTCGGTGAGGACGTGTTTGCCCGCCCGGAGAGCGGCCAGGTTCCACGGCCCGTGCAGGCTGTTGGCCAGCGGGTTGTAGACGACCTCGACCTCCGGGTCGGCGACGAGGTCGGCGTAGGAACCGACCACCCGCTCCACGCCGTGGGCGGCGGCGAAGGTCTCGGCCCGGGACCGGTCGCGGGCCGCCACCGCGACGAGGCGGTGGCCGGTCGCCCGGGCCGGTCCCACGATCGACAACTCGGCGATCCGGGCCGCGCCCAGAACACCGATCCGCAGCGGTTCGTCCGTCGTCATGCGCGTACCTCTTCGAGTCGTACCGGGCGGTGTTCATGGCGGGACCGGGTGCATGCCTCGGCGATCCTGCTCGCCTCGACGGCGTCCGCGACCGTGCAGGGGGAGGTGCGGGTGCCGGCCACCACCTCGGTGAACGCGGTGAGTTCGGCCCGGTAGGCCTCGGCGAACCGGTCCATGAAGAAGGTGTGCGGCACTCCGGCCGGGAAGCCGGCGCCCGGCTCGACGGAGCGCAGCGGCAGTTTGTCCTCCAGGCCGACCGCGATGCTGTCCTTCGTGCCGTGCAGTTCCAGACGTACGTCGTGACCGCGGGCGTTGTGACGGGAGTCGGAGACGACGGCGATGGTGCCGTCGTCCAGGGTGAGCAGGGCGGACGCCGTGTCGACGTCGCCTGCCGCCCGGATGTACTCGGCGCCACGGTTGCCGCCGGTCGCGTACACCTCGACCACCTCGCGGCCGGTCACCCAGCGCACGATGTCGAAGTCGTGCACGCCGCAGTCGCGGAAGATGCCGCCCGAGGTGGCCACGTAGGCGGGTGGTGGCGGGGCGGGGTCCAGGGTGGTGGATCGCACGGTGTGCAGGGCGCCGAGTTCACCGCTCACCACGGCCCGGCGCGCGGCCATGAAGCCCGCGTCGAACCGCCGGTTGTAGCCGATGTGCACCTCGATGCCGCTGCCCCGCACCGCGCGCAGCACCTCAAGACTCTCCTCGATGCCTCGTGCCACGGGCTTCTCGCAGAACACGGGGATGCCCGCCTTGACGGCGGCGAGGACGAGTTCGGGGTGCGTGTCGGTCGCGGCGGCGATGACGACACCGTCGACCCCGGCCGCGAGCAGCGCCTTGGGGGAGTCGGCGGCGGTCGCCCCGAAGCGTTCGGTGACCGCCGCGACCGTAGCGGCCACCGGGTCGGTGACCACAAGGGAGTTCACCGCGTCCAGTCCGGCGAGGGTCCCCGTATGGAAGGCGCCGATGCGGCCCAGCCCCATGATGCCTATGCGCATGGGAAACGTGCTCCTTCTGCCGGGGTGCGGCTCAGTCCTGGCCGCCGACGACGTTCTGGTCCCAGTCGATGACCGAGCCGGTGACCACGCCACTGCGGTCGGAGAGCAGGAAGACGACGAACTCGGCGATCTCGTCTACCTGCCCGAGCTTGCCCATCGGCTGCGAACGGGCGGCCTGCTCCCGCCAGTTGTCGTCGGCGCCGTGGAAGGCGCGTTGCGTGGCGTCCTCGCCCTCGGTGTCGGTCCAGCCGATGTTGATCGTGTTGATCCGGATCCGGTCGAAGCGGTGTGCGTGCGCCGCGTTGCGGGTCAGGCCCGCGAGTCCGGCCTTGGCCGCCGAGTAGGGGGCCAGATAACGCGGCCCGCCGTGCGCGCAGTTGGAGCCGATGCCGACGATCGTCCCGGGTGCTTCGCGCGCCGTCATGTCGGCCACGGCGGCCTGCATCGCGAAGAACGGTGCTTTGAGGTTGATGGCGATGTGCTGGTCGAACAGTTCCGGTGTGGTGTCCAGCAGCGAGCCGCGTGACGTGAGCCCCGCCGCGTTGACCAGGCAGTCGATGCGCCCGTGGGCCTCGACGGTCCGTACGACGCTGTCCCGCGCCTGCGCCGGATCGGCGAGGTCCGCCCGCACGAAGAGTGCGCTCGTGTCCGCGGCGAGTTTCTCGCCGACCTCGGCTCGGCGGCCGGTGAAGACGACGGTCGCGCCCTCCGCCACGGCGGCCCGCACGACACCCGCGCCGACGCCTTGGCTGCCGCCGTTGACGAGGACGACTCTGCCCTCAAGCAGTCCCATGAGAGTGATGTGTCCTTGTCTCAGCTCTGACGCCGCTTGGCCGCGGCCTGTAGTTCGTGGCGCAGCCGCCCGGGGTCCCAGTCCTCGGCGACGGCCCGCCGCAGGGTGTCCGCCTGCGAGGGCGGGGCGAGGCCCTCGACCGGCGGGTCGAGGTCGAGGTTGGTGGGGAACGGGTAGCCCTCGGCGGTGGCGGCGATCACGCGACGCAGCCAGTCGTCCGAGACGCCCTCGGCCTTGCGGCTCAGCAGCACCGGGAACAGGGCGTTCGCCATCGCCTCGCGGTCCACCGTCTCCATGGCACGCCCGAACGCGGAGGACACCTGGAGCAGATTGGCCATGCGCCTGATGTCGGCCGAGCGGTTGTGCCCTGCGGCGTGGAAGAGCGCCGGGTTGAAGAAGACCGCGTCGCCCTTCTCCAGGGGGAGTTGGACGCGGTGTGAGTCGAAGTACTCGACGAACCGCGGGAGCCGCCAGGTGAGATAGCCGGGCTCGAACTTCTGCGAGTGCGGCAGATACAGCGTCGGGCCGGACTCGACGGGCATGTCGCAGTGCGCCACCGCGCCCTGCAACGTCAGCACCGGGGAGAGCCGGTGGACGTGCGCGGGATAGGCCGCCGCCTGCTCCTGGGAGAGGAAGCCGAGGTGGTAGTCGCGGTGGACGCTCTGTGCCGCGCCGCCCGGGTTGACCACGTTGACCTGCGAGGTGACCTGGTAGGCGGGGCCGAGCCAGGCCTCGGAGATCAGCTCCAGGATGTCGTTGGCGTAGTAGTCGGCGAACGCCTCGGGCGCCCGTACGGCCACCTTGTCCAGGGCGTTCCACACACGGTCGTTGGCGCCGGGCTTGGCGAAGTGGTCGCCGCGTCCCGCACCGCTCGCGCGCTCCTCCTCGATCAGGGCGCGGAAGGCGTCGGAGGCCCGGTCCACGACGGCCTCGTCGGGGAAGGCGCCCTTGAGGACCACGATGCCGGGCCCGTCGAGCAGCGCCCGCACCAGTTCGCTCTGTACGTCCCGGCGGCCCTCGGGAGTGGTCGCGAGTCCGCGGAGCCGGGTGCTGTCGTAGAGCGGGACGTTCTGCTCGATGCGCTCGGCCGACGGGTGGTCGGCGAGGTCGGTGCGCCGCTCCACGAGGGAGCGGAACGCGTCGAGATCGCAGTCCGCCTCGGTCAGCCAAGTCCGCGTCCCTGCGGTGATGGGAGACATCCGAGTCCTTTCACTGTCCGTGTGTTTCTGACAGTCTTGATAACTCAAACCCATCATTCAATGCTTGCCGCTACATCAAAAGTGCATCATCGGTCCGGGAGATCAGACATGCGACATCAATACCCGATCAGGGAAATCGCCCGTCAGGCCGGGCTGAGTACGGCCACCGTCGACCGTGTCCTCAACCAGCGGGGCAACGTGACGGAGAGCACCATCAGGGAGGTGCAGGAAGCCATCAAGGACCTGGACCGCCAGCAGAGCCAGGTCCGGCTCGGCGGCCGCACCTTCATGATCGACATCGTGATGCAGACCCCGGAGCGCTTCTCCACCGCCGTACGGGACGCGCTCGAAGCCGAACTGCCCTCGCTGCATCCCGCTCTCGTGCGGTCGCGCTTCCACTTCCGCGAGACCTGCCCGCCCGCCGAACTGACCGCGACCCTGGACGGGATCGCGAAGCGCGGCAGCCAGGGCGTGATCCTCAAGGCCCCGGACGAGCCGGAGATCGCGGCGGCCGTCGCCCGGCTGATCACGGCCGGTATTCCCGTGGTCACCCTGGTGACCGACCTCCCGCACAGCGCACGCCTCGCCTACGTCGGCATCGACAACCGCGCGGCCGGCGCCACCGCCGCCTACCTGCTGGGCCAGTGGCTGGGCAAACGGCCCGGCAATGTGCTGACCACCATCAGCCGGGGTTCCTTCCGGGGCGAGGAGGAACGCGAGATGGGTTTCCGCAGCGCGATGCGCCTGGCCGACCCCCGGAGGTCCCTGGTCGAGGTCACCGACAGCGACGGCCTGGACGCCACCCAGCACGATCTCGTCCTGGCCGCCCTCAAGCGGGACGAGGACATCATCGCCGTGTACTCGGCGGGCGGCGGCAACCTCGCCACCCTCGACGCCTTCGACGCGCTCGGCCGGGAGTGCGCGGTGTTCATCGCCCACGACCTCGACCACGACAACACCCGCCTGCTGCGCGAGCGCCGCCTGTCAGCCGTGCTCCACCACGACCTGCGCCAGGACACGCGCCGCGCCTGCCAGATCATCATGCGCGCCCACAAGGCACTCCCCGACGACGGCCCGTCCCTGCCCTCGGCGATCCAGGTCGTCACGCCGTTCAACATGCCGCCGGGAGCACCCTCCCCGGCACCGGCCGACTGATACCGGCGGACGCCGCGAAGGGCACGGCCGGGGCCGCGCCGATAGGCTGGTGCTCGGCCCATCAGCGCGCGCTCAGCCGGAACTCCAGCGATCGCAGCACAGGAGGAACCATGGCCGGTCAGTTCGAGGCGACAGCCGAGGTCAACCGCCCGGTCGAGGAGGTCTTCGCCTTCCTCGCCGCCGGCACGAACGATCCGAAGTTCAGCCCGAGGGTCCAGGAGATCACGAAGACCCCGGAGGGCCCGACGGCCGTGGGCACCGTCTTCACCAGCACGGTCAAGGACGCCGGGATGAAGACGGGCCGGACCTTCCGCATCACCGAGTTCGAGGCACCCCACCGCATCCGCTGGGCGGAGACCTCGAAGAACGTCGTGACGGCCGACGAGGGCGGCTACGACCTCGAATCCACCGGGCCGACCACGACCAGGGTGCGGATCTACAACGTCCTCGAAGGCCACGGCGTCGGAAAACTGCTCGTGGGCTTCGCGCTGAGCGCGGCCCGCAAGGACGCTCCCGCGTTCGGGCAGCGCATCAAGGCGGCGGTGGAGGCGTCCTGACGCACCGCTGACCGTCAACGCGCCGTAGCGGGGCGGCTGTTGTAGGCCTCCACCGTCAGCAGCGGATGCCCCGATGCCAGTGCCCGGGCAGGCCAGGACAGGGTGACGGTCTGTGACTCTCCGGGCAGCAGCCACAGGTAGTTGTGGCTGTACAGCGTCGGCAGCACACGGTGGCCGGTCGCGCCGTCCGTCAGCGAGAGCCGGACCATCGCGGCGACGGCGGGACCGTCGTTGCGGACGGTGGCGGCGAGCCCGGAACGGTTTCCGAAACGGGTCACGCGTCCGAGCGTCGCCGACATCGTTGTCCTCGGCGCCCCGCTCAAGCCCCGCATGGCGGCCGGAGTGCGATAACGCCAGTACGTGTTCCGCGACCGGAGCCGCCCGTCACCGTCCTCCAGCGTCAGACGCAGGAGGTGCAGATCGGGCAGGTCGTCGGTCCAGGGAGCGCTGAACGCCTTCGCGGTCGTGGCCGGTGCGACATCCACCCGGGCGCTCCTGTTCCCGCCGAGCCGACGGCCCGACAGATCGAGCAGCTGCGCGGAGACCAAGGCGTTCCGCAGTCCGGCACGCGTGTGGTTGACGGCGATGACCCGCCCCTCGGGGTCGGCCTGGACGTGCAGCGGCTCACAGGCCGAACGGGCGCCGTAGTACGTGCCGTTGACGTCGAAGTCGTAGTCGTAGGTCTGCCAGACCGTGCTGTGCCAGGCCGGGTGGGACATCCACAGCATGAGGCCGCTGGCGTTGTCCCAGAGGTTCGCGTTCCAGGCCTCGAACATGGCGCGTGTGTTCTCGTAGTTGACGAACTGCGCCTTGCGCGCGAAGTCGTCCAGACCGGTGGCCTCCCCAAGACGCGCCTCTACGGCGGCCTTGTAGGTCTGTGGTGCCTGGTTCCCGCGCTCGCTCCAGTCGTGGTAGTACCAGGCGCCCCGGATCGGCCACTCGGGTTCGTCGCCCGTCATGTTCCGCAGGCTGGCGGCGGTGGAGACGACAGGCATGCCGATCTCGGTGTGGAAACCGAAGTCCTTGCTGCCGTAGGTAGTTGGGTCGAAGTACTTCTCCGGTTCGACCCAGCCGTAGGGTCCGCCGCCGGTGATGATGCCGCCGGCCGAGTTGTTCTGGTAGAGGACGCCGGGGACCTGTTCCTCCACGGCCTTGCGCATGCCCTGGTCGATCGCGGCGGGCGGGTTGCCCTCGTTGGCGCCGCACCAGATCACCACGCTGGGGTGGATGCGGTAGCGCAACACCGTGTCCCGGGCGAGGGAGTTGAAGGCGTCGTGGTCCGGCGGGTCCATGCCCCACGCGTTGGGAAAATCGTTCCACACCAGGATGCCGTGTTCGTCGCAGGCGGCGAAGAACTCCTCCCGGTCGGACGTGCCGACCCAGTTGCGGATCATGGTGAAGTTCATGTCCCGGTGCATCCGCACGGCCGCGTCCATCCGCTCCGGCGGCATCCGGCGCAGCAGCTCGTCCCAGCCCCAGTTGCCGCCCCGGGCCAGGACCCGCACCCCGTTCACACTGATCTTCAGCGGATCCGGGGTGTTGGACACCGACTTCACATCGCTCCAGGTGTCCGTGTCGTCCGACACCTGGATCACATAGGTCTTCGGATACGCCGACTCCCACAGGACGGCGATCCGGTCGAACCGCTGCGAGGCACCCAGATCGACCTGGATCCACTGGTGGTCCTCGTAGGCGGAGGACCAGCGGGTGCCCGGATCGCCGTCCGTGGCGTGCGCGGCCGGGTGGTCGGGATCCTCGGTGGAGGCGGTCGTCGTACGACGGAGGGCGAGGTCGGTGCCGGGCGCGGTGCTGTCGATGACGTTCAGGGACCACAGGGAGTTGCCCCAACTGGTGTTGCGCAACCCGCAGTTGATACGGACATAGCGCGCGGTCCGGGGCGCGAAGTCCTCTGTCTGCAAGCTGGCGTTGCCGTTGTTGAAGGGCAGGGGAACCGCGCCGTTGTCCACCGACGTGGCATCGGTCCAGGTGGCGTTGTCGGTGGAGACCTGCACCACGAAGGTCTTCGCGTACGCCTGTTCCCAGACCAGGTCGACCCCGTCGAAGGACTGCGCCGACCCCAGGTCGATCCGGATCCACTGGTCGTCCTCGTAGGCCGAGGACCAGCGGGTGCCGGGATCGCCGTCGGTCACGTTGCCCGCGCCGTGGTCGTCCCCGTCCGCGCTCGACGCGTCGGCGTGCGCGTGCAGGGCCAGGTCGGTGGCGGGCCGAGCGCTGTCGCGTACGGCGACAGTCCACAGGGAGTAACCCCAACCGGAGGCCCGGGTAAGGCACTTGACGCGCACATACCGGGCCTGTCGCCGGTCGAAGGTCACCGACTGGGTATACGCGTCACCGGAGTTGGCGAACGGCAGCGGCACCTCGTACTCGTAGCCGAACTGACGGATGCCGAAGCGGGTGGTGCGGCGGTCGCTCTCCGAGCCGTCGACCGAGGCGACCAGGGCGAGCCGATGGAGCGCGGGATCGCCCAGACCGTTGGGCCACCACAACTCCGGGTCGTGCAGCCGCAGTTGGGTGAAGGTGTCGGGGGCGAACACGACGTCGACGCTCCCGCCCGCGGGCACGTTGACGACCTTGCTGACCCGTACGTCGCCGAAGGCCGCGGAGACCGTCGTCCGGTGGTCGGTGGTGTCGGCGTTGCGGACCGGGACGACCACGGTCAGTTCGGCGACCGACAGAGCGGGCAGGTCCGGCAGCAGCGTGTCGACCCGCGGATCGCCGATCACCACCTGGCCGGTCGAGCGCAGCCGGACGTGGTTCCAGATGCCGGCGGCCCGGTCGCGTACCGCCGGCATCCAGTCCCAGCCCGAAGCGGCCAGGTAGGTGGGGGAGTTGAGGTTCATCTGGTTCGCGCCCGCGTCCACCCAGGACTCACCGGCCGGGCCCTTGTCGCCGGGGCTGCCGGGTACCGGCATCGGCGTGATCTTCACCGCGAGCGCGTTCGTCCCACCCGGGGCGAGGAGTTGGGTCACGTCGAGAGCCGAGCGGGCGAAGGGGTAGGTGAGCCCGCCCACTTGGTGGCCGTTGAGCCAGATGTCGGCCGTGTGGTTGACGCCGTCGAACTCCAGCCAGATCCGGCGCCCGGCCCCGGTGCGCAGACCGCGCGGCAGTTCGAAGTCCCGCTTGTACCACCACGCGTGGCGCGACAGGGCCTCGGGGATACAGAGGTTGTTCAGTCCCGCGACGGGATCGGGCAGCTTGCCCTGGTCCACGAGCGATCCGAGCACCGTGCCGGGGACGGTGGCGCGGAGCCAACTGCTTGTGTCGAAGGACGACTTGGACAGCTGCGTACCGTCGCCGCCCGCCCAGTCGTCGAGGGTCAGCCGCCAGCCGGACTCCACCGGAACCGTGCCGTCGTCGGCCACTGCCAGCTTCGGCGCCGGGCCGGTGTGAGTGCCCCAGTCCGTCCAGCCCGTGGCCGACGGGCGGTGGCCCTTGACGGTGCCGTAGACCTCGAAGCCGTTCAGGCCGAGGGGGTTGGGGTTGGAGCGGCGGGTCGAGGTCAGCCGTATCCAGCGGGCCGTGACCGGGTGAGGGGGCTGGATGCTCACGACTCCGCCGGTGCCCGCCGTGGTGCGGTGCACGGCGGTCCAGGAGGTGTGGTCGGCCGAGGTCTCGACGACGTACTCGACCGAGTAACTGGACTGGATCTCCTTGCCTGTTGTGCCGTCGGCCGGGTTGCCCGAGGTGGGCGGCGTGAACACCGGGTCGCTCACGTCGCCTTCGAAGGTGACGCGGATCGACGTGACCTCGCACGGGGCCTGGAGATCGATCGAGATCCACTGGGGGTCGCCCGCCCCGGCACGCCATCCGCTGCCGCGTACGCCCGGCGAGTTGAGGCGGTCCACCACGAACGTACCCGGGGTGGGCGCGTAGGCCGTCGAGGAGACCGATACCGGCCGGTACAGGGCGAGTTCACCGGGTTGGGCGGGGGAGGAGGGGGCGGCCGACGCGGGCGCGGAGAAACCGAGCCCGAAGCCGGCCAGCAGACCGGAACCCGTGGTGACGAAGGCGCGGCGCGACACGTGTGGTGAACCCGACTGATCTGTCATGAGCGTGATGTCCCATCAAAAACCGGCGGTACTGACAACGTTGCCAAAGGCTGTGACGCGAGGGAAGCTGTGTCAACCCCTGAAGCGACCTTCTAATAAATTAGGAATTAATATTGACAGGGTTTCGGTCGCACGCCACAGTCGTCGCCGTGACGCCCCGGGCCCCCTGTCGCAGTGCGGCCCGCGTCACGTCCTCCTGCTTCCCAACCCTCGGGAGAGGCAAGTGACTTCACATCCGCAGGTCCGCACACCCGCGGTAACGAGACTGACCCGCCGGGCCACCGTCATCGCCATCGCGACCGTACTGGCGGCGACCGCGGCCCCGGCCGCCACGGCACGGACCGGCGCCGACCAGGGTGCGCCCGACTACTACGACAGCGGGCTCGCACCGACGCCCTACATGGGCTGGAACACCTACTACGGGCTCGGCGCGCCCACCGAACAGCAGGTGCGTTCCGTCGCGGACAAGCTGGTCAGCAGCGGTCTGCGGGACAGCGGGTACGACATCGTGTGGCTGGACGGCGGCTGGCAGGCCGACAACCCGCGCAACGCGCAAGGGCAGTTGGTCGCCAACCCGGACCGCTTCCCCTCCGGTATCCCGGCCCTCGTCTCCTACCTCCACAAACGCGGACTGCGCGCGGGCATCTACACCGACGCCGGCGCCTACGACGGCGGCAAGAGCTGCGGGCTCGGCAGCCGCGGCCACTACGACCAGGACGCCCGGCAGTTCGCCGACTGGAAGATCGACGCGGTCAAGGTCGACTTCCTGTGCGGCATCGGCGCCAAGCTCGATCCGGGCCCGGCGTTCAAGGAGTTCAGCGACGCGGTCGCCAAGTCCGGCCGCAAGATGTTGCTGAACCTGTGCAACCCGCTCACCGACGACTGGGGCCTGCCGCACACACCGGAGCAGGACGCGCACAACACCTACGTCTACGGCCCGACGACCGCCGACTCCTGGCGCACCGGCACGGACATCGCCTGGGGCACGGCGAGCCCGGGTCAATGGCCCAACATCCTGCGCAACATGGACGCCAACGCCTGGCACCCCGAGGCGCAGGGACCCGGCCACTACAACGACCCCGACTACCTCATCCCGATGCGCAGGATGACCGACGGGTCGTACGAGCTGAGCCAGGAGGAGTCGACCAGCCAGTTCGTGATGTGGGCCGAGATGGGCTCGCCGCTCGTCCTCGGCTCCGACCCCCGCACCCTGTCCGACTCCATGCTGGGCACCCTGCGCAACCCGGAGATCATCGCGGTCGACCAGGATCCGCTGGCCGTCCAGGGCGTGCGCGTGGCGACCGACTCGGTCGGGGACGTGTACAGCAAGGTGCTGGAGGGGCGCGGGCAGCGCGCGGTCGTGCTGCTCAACCGGTCGGACCAACCAGCCCCGCGCACCGTGCAGTTCGCGGATGCCGGGCTCGGTGGACCGGTCCAGGTACGGGACCTGCGGGCGCGTGCCGACCGGGGTACGCACACGGGGTCGTACACCGTCGAGGTCCCCGCGCACGGCACCGCGTTCCTGAAGCTGACCGGGGCCGATGCGCTGCCCGGTACGAATCTGGGGCAGCGGACCACGGCGAGTCCGGCCATGGTGAGTGACGGCGGCATCTTCCTGCGCGGCCCGCACGGCTCGCTCGTCCAGCAGGCCGATGGCAAGGCGAAGGACCTCGGCGGTCCGACGAAGGCCCGGATCCTCGGGCAGCCCGCCGCCTACGCCTCGGCCGGCGGCCGGATCGACGTGTTCGTGCGCGGCACCGACTCGCGGGTGTACCGGCGGGTGTTCGCGGCCGGGCGCTGGGGCGCGTGGCAGGACCTGGGCGGGCAGGTGGCCGACGCGCCGTCGGTGGCGTTCACCGATCCCGCGCACTGGACCCTGTTCGCGACGGGCTCGGACGGGCAGGTCGTGCAGCGTGGCGCGTCGACCGGTTGGTCCTCGCTCGACGCACCCGGTGGCCGGGCGGTCTACGGGCGGCCGTCCGCGGTCGTGGACTCTCAGGGGCAGCTCCATGTCGCCGTGCGCAGCGCGGCCGACGACATGTGGACGCGGTCCCGGGACGCGTCGGGGGAGTGGTCGCCGTGGTCCTCGCTCGGCGGGACCGTCAGCGGTAGCCCGACGCTGGTCGCCGTGGGGGACGCCGTGGTGCTGTACGCGCGGGCCGCCGACTACACGCTCTGGCAGCAGCGGTTCGAGAACGGTGCCTGGCAGGGGTGGACCAAGCAAGTGGCCTTCCCCAGCGCGGCGTTCGACGGCGCGCTCGGTGCGGTGGCGGGGCCGGGTGGAACGGTCCACGTGGTGTACCGGGGAGTCGACGGCTACGTCCACCGGACTCAGTTCAAATAAATTAGTAATTATTCTTGACGTGGTGGGGACGCCACGCGAACCTGGATCCGCCCGCGAGGGATCCACAGGGAGCCATTCATGACCACCATCCATCAGCCGGACAGACGCCGGTTCCTCGCCGGGCTCGGCGCCGCCGGAGCTGCGACGCTGCTCAGCGGCTGTGTCACCTCCACCTCCACCGGCAAGAGCTCCTCGAAGGGTGCGGTGACCCTCCAGTCCAACCTCTCCGCCCCGCAGGCCAAGGCGGCGATGGAGGACCTCGTCGCCGCCTACGCCAAGAAGGGGTCCGAGAGGGCGAGCCTCAACACGGTCGCCGCGGAGACCTACCGCACCCAGCTGCCGACCTACCTCACCTCGGCCAACCCGCCCGACGTGTACACCTGGTACCCCGGCTCGGTCGCGGACGCGTACGCCAAGAAGAACCTGCTGCTCGACCTCGACGACGCGTGGACCACCTCGCCCGACCTCAAGCGCTACTCCAAGGCGCTCAACACGCTCTGCACGTCGACGAGTTCGGGCAAGAAGATCTTCGTGCCCAGCACCTACTACTGGTGGGGCATGTTCTACCGGAAGTCCAACTTCGCCAAGTGGGGCGTCAGCGAGCCCAAGAGCTGGGACGACTTCCTCGACCTGTGCGACAAGCTCAAGAAGAAGGGCGTCAACCCGATCGGTCTCGGCGCCGGCGGCGGCACGGCCTGGGTGGCCTCTGCGTGGTTCGACTACCTCGACATCCGGATCAACGGCGCCGAGTACCACCGCCAACTCCTCGCAGGGAAGCACAAGTTCACCGACCCCGAGGTGCGCAAGGTCTTCGACCGCTGGCAGGAGGTGCTGCCGTACTTCGACCCGAACGGCGCCGCCGTCGCCTTCCAGGACGCCACCACCTCCCTGCTCAACGGCCGCAGCGGCATGATGCTCATCGGCACCTTCTTCGCCGACGCCGCCCCCAAGGACGCCCTCGACGACATCGACTTCTTCCGCTTCCCGATCATCGACTCGAAGGTCCCGCTCGCCGAAGAGGCCCCAGTCGACGGCTACTTCGCCAGCGCCCGCACCGGCCGCCACGACCAGGTCGTCGACCTGATGAAGTACCTCGCCACCGCCGAGGCCCAGGAGATCTACATCAAGGGCTCCTCCGGCACCGTCCTGCCCTGCCACCCCGACGCGAAGGACTCGGGCACGGCGCTGGTCAAGAAGGGCCGCGCGCATGTCGCGGAGGCGGCGGAGATCACCCAGTTCTTCAACCGGGACTCCAGCGACGCCCTCCAGCCCACCGCCGACAACGCGTTGATCAAGTTCCTGGCCAAGCCCAAGTCGATCGGGAGCATCCTCACCGACTGGCAGCGTGATGCCGAGAAGATCTGGAACGCCTGACATGGCCGTCCTGACCGCGCCCGACCGGACGTCCCCGACCCGAACGCCCGCCCAGGGCAAGCGGGTTCGGGGGCCCCGGCGCACACCCCCGCTGGTCCTCGCCTTCGTGCTGGTCCCCCTTCTCGTCGAGGCCGTGTGGGTGTTCTGGCCCGCCGCGCAGGGCTTCTACCTCGCCTTCACCCGCTGGGACGGCGTCTCCCCGCCGCAGTTCATCGGCCTGGGCAACTTCCGGGAGATGGCCCACGACGACGTCTTCCGCGGCGCGACCGGCCACACCGTCCTGTGGCTCGTCCTCTTCGGCGGCCTGTCCGCCCTGCTCGGCCTCGCCGCCGCGCTCCTGCTCCAACAGGAGCGCCGCGGCGTCGGCTTCTACCGCGCGGCCATGTTCCTGCCCGTCGTCTTCTCCCTGGTCGCGACGGCCCTGGTCTGGCAGGCGATCTACCAGCCCGACGGCGTCCTCAACCAACTCCTCCAGTCCGTCGGCCTCGGCAGCCTCCGCCACGCCTGGCTCGCCGACCAGGACACCGCCCTCTACGCCGTGATCGTCCCCGCGCTCTGGCGCCAGATCGGCTACGTGATGGTCCTCTACCTGGCCGGCCTCAAGGGCATCGATCCCGCCCTGTACGAGGCCGCCAAGGTCGACGGCGCCGGCGCCTGGCAGCGCCTGCGGCACGTCACCCTGCCCCAACTCCGCAGCGTCAACGCGGTAGTTCTGTCGGTCATCGTCATCGACTCGCTGCGTTCCTTCGACGTCGTGTGGTCCCTGACCCGCGGCGGCCCCTACCACTCCTCCGAGCTGCTGAGCACCTACATGTACTCGACCGCCTTCCAGTCCCTGCGACTCGGCTACGGCTCCGCGCTCGCCGCCGTCATCTTCGTGCTGGCCTTCGGCGTCATCTGCTCCTACCTCGTCCGCGCGTTCCGGGAGGCCGACTGATGTCCGCCAACTCCACGGCCCTGCGCCGCAAACGGGCCGCGACCGCCGGATTCCACCTGGGCGCGGGCGCGTTGGCGATCCTGTGGCTGCTGCCCATCGCCCTGGTCGTGGTCACCAGCCTGCGCTCCTTCGACGACATCGCCGCGTACGGCCTGGGCAGTTGGCCGCACTCCTTCACCCTCGGCAACTTCCGCCAGGCCTGGGTCGACGGCGGCCAGCAGCGCGCCCTCATCAACAGCCTGATCGTCACCGTGCCCAGCGTCCTGGTCACCCTCGCCCTCGCCGCGATGGCCGCCTTCGCCCTCAGCCGCTACGAACTCCCCTTCCGCCGCTCCCTGTTGCTCCTCATGCTCGGCGGCAATCTGCTCCCACCGCAGATCCTTCTCATCCCGGTGTCCAAGCTCAGCGAGGTGATGGGGGTCTACGACACCCTCCCCGCGCTCATCGGCGTGCAGATCGGCTTCGGCGTCGGCTTCTACGTCTTCGTCCTGCACGGGTTCATGCGCTCGATCCCGGCGGAGATCCAGCAGGCGGCGGTCGTCGACGGCGCGGGACCCTGGCAGATCTTCTGGCGGATCATCCTCCCGCTGACCCGCCCCGCCCTCGCCGCGCTCAGCGCCCTGTCCTTCACCTGGATCTTCAACGACCTGCTCTGGGCCATCACCGTCCTGCGCAGCGACACCAAGATGCCGATCACCGCCGCCCTCATCGGACTTCAGGGCCAGTTCGTGTCGATGTGGAACGTCATCGCGGCGGGTTCCGTCATCGCCGCGGCGCCCACCGTCGCCGTGTTCCTGCGCTTCCAGCGGCACTTCGTGGCCGGGCTCAACCTCGGGGCGGTCAAGTGACGTACCAGCGTTGGACCTTGCGCACCGAGAACACCAGCTACACCGTGCGTCTGTCCCCGGACGGCCCCTGGGTCGAACTCGACGCCTGGGGACCGCTCGGCGTCGAGGACGGCCCGTCCGCCCTCGACTGGTCGCGGCGCACCCACTTCATCACCCCCGCCGACGCGGCCCCCGCCGAGTATCTGCCGTACGGGACAAGGCCGTTCACCGGCTCGGAGCTGGTGGTCTCGGGCCCGGGCGGGGACCGGGGCTCGTGGTGGGAGTTCGACCACGTGGAGGCGGAGGAGACCGCGCTGCGGTTCGCCTTCCGTGACGAGCGGCTGGGCCTGCGCACCGTTCTCCACTACGAGACCGTCCCCGGCACGGACGTCATCCTCCGCTGGGCGGAGTTCACCGCCACGGCCGAACTCCGCCTGGAGCGGCTCGACTCGGCCGCCGTGAACATCCCGATCACCGGAGCCGCCCGTCTCACGTACCTCACCGGCCAGTGGTCGCAGGAGTTCCAGCGCACCCAACTCGACCTGCCCAGAGGCACGTTCACCATCGGCAGCCTGCAAGGCGTCCCGGGACACGCGTACGCGCCCTGGCTCGCGGTGCAGGACGCCGAGGCACCGGCCGCGTACGGCATCGCCCTCGCCTGGCCAGGCAACTGGCACATGACCGCGGAGGCCGAACCCGGCGGCTCCGTGCGGGTGCGAGCGGGCCGCGTGCCCCACGAGGGCGCGGTCCCGCTCGCACCCGGCGAAACCCTCGCCACCCCCCAACTCGCCTGCGCCTTCAGCCCGGACGGCCTCGACGGACTCTCCCGCGTCTGGCACCGCTACGAGCGACACCTCACCGGCGAACGCCTCCGGCGCCCCCGCAAGGTCCTCTACAACTCCTGGGAGGCCACCGGCTTCGACGTCGAAGCGGCCGGGCAACTGGAGCTGGCGAAGACGGCCGCCGACATCGGAGCCGAACTGTTCGTCGTCGACGACGGCTGGTTCACCGGACGCGCCGACGACACCGCGGGACTAGGCGACTGGTGGCCCGACCCGGCCGCCTTCCCTCAGGGATTCGATCAATTCATCGCGGACGTAAGGGCGTTGGGCCTGGACTTCGGCCTGTGGATAGAGCCCGAATCCGTCAGTCCGGGCAGCCGTCTGCACACCGAACACCCCGAGTGGGTCTACCGGATCGAGGGCCGCCCCGGGAGGCTCGTCCGCAACCAGCTCCTCCTGGACCTGGGCCGGACCGACGTCCAGTACTTCGTGATCGCCACCCTCGACCGGCTGCTCGGCACGTACGACATCGGCTACCTCAAGTGGGACATGAACCGGCCGCCCACCGAACGCGGACGCCCCGGCGCAGGCCGCGTCGACCTGGACGCCGAGCACGTCGCCGGATACCTGCGCGTCCTCGACCACCTCCGGTCCGCCCACCCCGACGTCACCGTCGAGGGCTGCGCGGGCGGCGGCGGCCGGATCGAGCACACGACGATCACGCGCACCGACGTGGTGTGGCCCAGCGACAACACCGCCCCGCTGGACCGACTGAGGATCCAGCACGGGTTCCTGCACGCGCACGCCCCGCACGTCATGAGCTCCTGGGTCACCGACGCGCCCGGCGTCTTCGACCCCCGCCCGCGCAGCCTCGCCTTCCGCTTCGTGAACGCCATGTGCGGAGTCCTGGGCATCGGCGCCGACCTGCGCGCCTGGACGCCGGAGCAGCGGGCCGAGGCCGCCGGCTGGATCGCCCGGTACAAGGAGGTGCGGGACGTGATCCACCACGGTGAGGCACGGCTCCTCGGCACACCGGACGACCCGAGCTGCGGGGTGCAGTACGACGCCGGGGACCGGACCGTCGTCGCCGCGCTCAGCACCGGACGGCTCGACGGCGCCCCGCTCGTGCCGGGGCGTGCGCAACGGCTCCGGCTGCGGGGACTCGAACCGGCGGCGCGCTACCGGGACACGGCGACCGGGACGTCGTACGGCGGAGCCCATCTGCTGCACCACGGGCTGCCGTTCGCGTGGAGTGCCGATCATGATGCCGACCTGGTCGTGCTGCTGCGCGAGTGAGCCCCGTTATGTTTCCAGCAAGCCCTGACGCGCGAAGGAGTCGAACCCCACGATGGACCAGCCCGTACGACGGCACGGCGCCCGCTTCACCGGGCGCACGGCCGTGATCACCGGAGCGGCCTCAGGAATCGGCGCCGCCACGGCCGTACGCCTCGCCGAGGAGGGAGCGGCCGTCGTGCTCGTCGACATCGCCGAGGAGCGGGGCGAGGCGGTGGCGGAACGCATCGGCAAGGACGGCGGGCGGGCCAGATTCGTGGCCGCCGATGTCGCGGCCGAGGACGACTGGGCGCGGATCGTCGGGGCCGCGCACGGCTTCGGGCCCGTCGACGTCCTCGTCAGCAACGCCTTCACCGTCGACGTCAGACCCGCCCACGAGATGAGCCTCGCCTCCTGGCAGCGGCAGCTCGACGTCAACCTGACCGGCAGCTTCCTCGGCTTCCGGGCGGTCCTGCCCGATCTGGAGGAGCGGCGGGGCGCGGTCGTGCTGACCTCGTCCGTGCACGCCCACAGGGGCCTCCCCGGGCATCCCGCCTACGCCTCCGCCAAAGGCGCCCTGCTCTCCCTCTGCGGCCAACTCGCCGTCGAATACGGGCCCGTTGTGCGTGTCAACGCCGTCGTGCCGGGACCGGTACTCACAGCCGCCTGGGACAGAGTGCCGCCCGAGGAACGGGAACGCAGCATCGCCGAGACGGCCGCCCGCCGCTTCGGCACACCCGAGGAGGTGGCCGCGGCCATCGCCTTCCTCAGCGCGGACGAAGCCTCCTTCATCACCGGGACGAGTCTCGTGGTGGACGGCGGCTGGAGCGTCGTCAAGGCCTCCGCATGACCACGCTCCCCAACCAGCAGAAAGGCTGTACGACATGACGCCCTATGCCCGACGCGGCGTCCACGGCCAGACCGTGGAAGTCCTCGCCCGCCGCATCCTGGGCGGCGAGATCGCCGAAGGGGCCACGCTGGATCTGGTCGCGCTGCAAAGCGAGTTGGACGTCAGTCTGACCGCGCTGCGCGAGTCGCTGAAGGTGCTCGCGGCCAAGGGGATGGTCGACGCCCGGCAGCGTCGCGGAACCTTCGTGCGCCCCCGCGCCGAGTGGAACCTGCTCGACGCGGACGTACTGCGCTGGCAGTTCGAGGGCGCCTCCACCTCCGAGTCCGACCGGGCGCTGCTGCACAACCTCGCCGAAGTGCGCGCCATCATCGAACCCGCCGCCGTCCGCCTCGCCGCCCAGCGCCGCACCGACGCGGACCTGGCCGCCCTGGACGGCGCCCTCGACGCGATGGGGGAGGAGGGCGGCGACGCGGCCCACGCCGTCGAGGCCGACCTCGCCTTCCACCGCGCGCTGCTCGCCGCCACCCACAACGAACTCCTCGAACGCATGGAGATGGTCATCGAGTCGGGCCTCGCGCACCGCGACCGCATCGTGCACAGCGCCCCGCACAGCGAGGACCCGGTCCCGGCTCACCGCGCCGTCCTGGACGCCGTACGCGAGCGGGACCCGCAGGCCGCCGAGGCGGCGATGCGGGCCCTGCTCGACCAGGCAGGGCGCGACCTGGACCGCCTCGGCGAGTCCGAAGAGGGTTCGGAGACAGACCCCGAAGAGACAGACCCAGAAGAGACAGACTCCGAAGAGACGGAAGGCTCCCGCTCCCAGTGAAGATCACCCGTATCGAGACCTTCCTCGTCCCGCCCCGCTGGCTGTTCTGCCGGGTCGAGACCGACGAAGGCGTGGTCGGCTGGGGCGAACCGGTCGTCGAAGGACGCGCCGAGGTGGTGCGCGCCGCGGTCGACGTACTGGCCGAACACCTCGTCGGCCAGGACCCGTTGCGCATCCAGGACCACTGGCAGGTGATGTCCAAGGGCGGCTTCTACCGGGGCGGCCCCATCCTCTCCAGCGCCGTCGCCGGCCTCGACCAGGCACTGTGGGACATCGCCGGGAAGACCTACGGCGCTCCCGTGCACGCCCTGCTCGGCGGCCCGGTGCGCGACCGCGTCCGGGTCTACGCCTGGGTCGGCGGCGACGAACCCGCCCAGCTGAGCGAGCAGATCGCCGCCCAGGTGGAGGCGGGCTTCACCGCCGTGAAGATGAACGCCGCCGGAGCCACCTCGCCGATCCCCACCCTCGCCGAGACCGCCGCCATCGTCGCCCGTGTCGCCGCCGCCCGCGAGGCGCTCGGCCCGGACCGCGATGTCGCCGTCGACTGCCACGGCCGCTTCACCGCCCCGGCCGCCCGCCGCGTCCTGGCCGAACTCGCCCCGCTGCACCCGCTGTTCGTGGAGGAACCCGTCCTGCCCGAGCACGGCCATCTGCTGGCAGGCCTCGTCGAGTCGAGCCCGGTACCCCTCGCCACCGGTGAACGCCTCTACGGACGCGCCGAGTTCCTGCCTCCCCTCGCCGCGGGCATCGCCGTCGTCCAGCCCGACCTGTCCCACGCCGGCGGCATCTCGGAGGTGCACCGTATCGCCTCCCTCGCGGAGGCCTACGGTGCCCAGCTCGCCCCGCACTGCCCGCTCGGCCCGATCGCGCTGGCGGCCAGCCTCCAAGTCGCCTTCGCCACCCCCAACTTCCTCATCCAGGAACAGAGTCGGGGCATCCACTACAACAAGGACGCCGACCTGCTGTCCTACCTCGTCGACCCCGCGCCGTTCCGGTTCGTCGACGGCCACGCCCTGCGCGGCGACGCCCCAGGCCTCGGCATCACCGTCGACGAGACCGCAGTACGCGCCGCCGACCGCACCGGTCATGCCTGGCGCAACCCCGTGTGGCGGCACCCCGACGGCTCCTTCGCGGAGTGGTGACCGTGCCGCTGGACATCGTTATCGACCGTGCCCACGGCGGGCGTTGGACCTCGCTGCGGGCGGGGGACCGCGAATGGCTGTGGCGGCGCGACGCACCCGAGCGGGAGAAGGCCTTCCCCGGCGACGCCTTCGTGGACGCGGGCGGACTGGAGGAATGCGTCCCCACGGTCCGTGGCGATCCCGACCACGGAGACGCCTGGTCACGGCCCTGGACGGGGGAGGGGGAGGCGGACGTCGTTCGCTGCGACCGCTTCACGCTGGCACGTACCGTGCGCGCCACCTCCGACGGTGCCGAGGCCGACTACGTCCTGACGGCCGACGCGGGCTTCCGCTTCGTATGGGCAGCGCACGCCCTGCTGGACCTCTCCGACCAGGCGGGGCTGCGTCTCCGTGAGGGAGCGCGCACCCGGCTCTTCCCCGAGGCGGCGCCGCTGTTGGACGATGCGTGGCCCGCGGGTGCTCCGTGGGTGGAGGGCGACTGGCCCGCGCCGCGCGGAGTGCGCCTCGACGGGTTCGGGCCGGACGACGGCACCGCCGTAGGAGCCGTCGTGGACGCTTCGCAGTGCTGCGTCCACGACCGGGACGACCGGCTCTCGCTCGCCCTCGAAGCCGACGGGCAGCCGTTGTCCATCGCGCTGTGGCGCAATCTGGGTGGCTTTCCCGCCCAGGACCCCTATCGCAGCACGGGCGTCGAACCGATGCTCGGCCGCGTCTTCGACCTCGCGGAGGCGGGCCCCGGTGACGCCGCCCGGGTCCCTGCCTCGGGCGAGACGCGATGGCGGCTGACGCTGACCACGTACTGCCGCTGTGCCTGAACCGACCTGAACGGGAAGGGAATTCGCCCCATGGATCTTCGAGCGGCTCTGGCCACCCATCGCCTCCTCGCGATCGTCCGCGGCACCGATCCGGAAGCCGCCGTACGCACCGTGCTGACGCTGGCCGAGGAAGGCGTCGAACTGATCGAGGTGTCCCTGACCGGTGCGGACGCCCTGTCCGTCATCGAGCGGGCCCGCAAGGAACTCGGCCCCGACCGGCCCCTCGGCGCCGGCACGGTCCTGACCGCCGACGACGCCCGCGCCGCCCTGCGGGTCGGCGCGAACTTCGCCGTCACCCCCGCGCTCGGGGACGGCATCCGCGAGGCACACCGACTCGGCCTGCCGGTACTGGCCGGAGTGATGACCCCCACCGAGATCCTGGCCGCACGCCCCTTCGGTGCCGCCGCGCTCAAGATCTTCCCGGCCGCCGAGGCCGGTGGTCCCGCCTATCTGAAGGCGTTGCGTGGACCGTTCCCGCACGAGCTGTTCGTGCCGGTGGGCGGCGTGGACGAGGCGGCCGCCCGGGCGTATTTGGACGCCGGAGCGACCGCCGTCGGAGTCGGCTCGCCGCTGGTCGGGGACGCCGCCGACGGCGGCAGCCGGAGCGCGCTGCGCACCCGGGCCCGGGCCCTGCTGACCGTCGTACGGGAAGCCTCGTTCGCGGGGGAGGCGTCATGAGGAACGGGTTGCGGTCGGCCGAAGGCGCGGTGGTCTGCATCGGGGAGACCATGGCGGCCCTGGCCCCGGCCCCGTCCGCGTCACTGGAGAACGCGGACGACCTGCGGGTGTCGGTGGCCGGGGCGGAGTCCAACGTGGCCATGTACCTGGCCGACCTGGGGATCCCCGTGTCCTGGATCTCGGCGGTCGGCGACGACGCCCTGGGGCGGCGGGTGCGCGCCGAGGTCGGTGCGGCGGGCGTCGACGTGAGCGGCGTGCGCCGCGACCCGGAGCGGCCCACGGGCCTGCTCCTGAAGGAGCCGACCGGCAGCAGGACCCGCGTCCACTACTACCGCGGCAACTCCGCGGCCTCCGCGATGGGCCCCGACGTACTCGACGACGACCGGCTCAGGTCGGCCTCCGTCCTTCATCTCACGGGCGTGACCGCGGCCCTGTCCCCGTCCTGCCGGAGCCTGGTGGCCACCGCGCTCGCCGTCCCGCCGGACGAACGGCCGTACGCCATCAGCTTCGACGTCAACCACCGCCCCGCGCTGTGGCCGCCCGGCACGGCCGCCACCGTGCTGCGCGACCTGGCCGACCGGGCCGACATCACCTTCGTCGGACTCGACGAGGCACAGGACCTCTGGGACGCGGACCTCGAACCGGCGGGTGTACGGCGCCTGTTGCCGCACCCGCGCCTCCTCGTCGTCAAGGACGGCGGCCGGTCGGCCGTCGCCTTCGGCGCGGAGGGCAGTTGGACCGTTCCCGCGCTCGGCACGGACGTGGTGGAGCCGGTCGGCGCGGGCGACGCCTTCGCCGCCGGGGTGCTCACCGGTCTGCTGCGCGGCGAGGACATGGAGCGCGCGCTGCGGCTCGGACACATCACGGCCGCGTCGGCACTGAAGGTGACCGCCGATCACGGACCCCTGCCGGACAGCGCCCGGATCGAACGGCTCCTCGCCCTCCCGGCCGACGAATGGGCCGTGGCGGCAGGGCAGTTGGCCGTCCCGGTCACGGATGGGGCACCGCGGTGACCGGGTTCGACACGGGAGGGCCGGGGCTGGCGTCCATGTCACCGGGGGAGGGCGACACCGTCGGGGGGCGCGCGGGCCCGACCGGCGCCCTGTGGTCCGGATACGCCACCGCGAACAGGACGCCGACCACCGCGGCGGCCACGACCAGCAGCGCGAGAGCGGTACGGCGGACGGGCCGGAGGGCCGTGAGACGGAACCGGGCCCGTGCGGTCGGCGGGACGGCGGGGCGCAGCGCGGAGAAGTCGACGGAGTCGGCCCGGGCGCGCAGGGCGGCGCGCAGCCGCTGCTCGACGGAGCCCGGCGGGACACCGGAACCGTGGTCCTGTTCGATCATCGGGGAGCCTCCAACTCTCGGCGCAGGGCGACCAGTGCCCGGCTCGCCGTGGACTTGACCGCACCGCGGGACAGCCCCAGCGTGTCGGCGATCTGCGCCTCGCTGAGATGGGACCAGTAGCGCAGGACCAGCACTTCGCGCTGCCGCCGGGTCAACCGGTGCAGGGCGGCGATCACTTCACCGTGCTCCTCGCGCAGCAGCACGGGTTCCTCCGCCGAGGGCGCGTGCCCCGCGCGTTCGGGGACATGGGCTCGTACGGTACGGCGGCGGCGCAGCACCGAGCGCGAGGTGTTGACCACGCTGGTGCGCAGATACGCGTCGGGGTTGTCCAGACCGGCCGGCCGCGCGCCGTAGCGGCGGTAGAGCGCGGCGAAGACGTCCTGGACGACGTCCTCCGCCGTGGGGAGGTCGTCCACCAGGAGCAGGGCAAGCCGGACCAGGTCAAGGCGGCGGTGGGCGTAGAGCGCGTCGATGTCGGGTTCGCCGACGTCGGCGGGGACTGCCGGCGAATCCGGAACCGTCGGCGTCCGTCCGCCCGAGGCCGCCTCACGCACCAGCCGCCGTACCGCCTGCCACAGCGCCACCGGGGAACATCCGCGCGAGGTCGGCCGGGCCGGGGCGGCAAGGGTCGTCGCTGTGGTCATGGATCTCCCGGACATCATGGTCGGCGTACGCCCGGACGCACCGGACGGGCGGTGGAGCCGCCGGACGAGGACCCGGCGGCTCCACCTCGGCGGGCTGGTTACTTCGAACCCGGGACGGGCGTCGCCTCCACCGGGTCCCCGACGCTCGGAGTGTCGGGTCCGCATTCGCCGACGACGGTGCGGAAGGTCTTCTGCGGGAGATGCTTCGGCAGGTGGAACTTCCCGCCCGGCACCGCCTCGACCGGGCTGGGGTCCGGGGCCTCGCACGGAGGGACGACCATGGACCCGCTCTTGTGCGGGGCGGGGCGAGCGGTATCGGCGTGGGCGGTGAGGGTGCCGCCCACGGCGAGCACGGTGGCGGCGATGGTGACTCCGAGCGCGAGCCGCACCCGGCCCGGGCGGAGGCTGCTGCGAACAGCCTGACCTGCGGACATGTGATTCCTCGAATCGTCGATCGTGAACGGTCTGTCGGGCCGCCGCCACAGGTGGTGTCCCGTGGCGAAGGCCCTGGCTCGGAGGCGCCTCCACCCGGACAGACGTTCCGACCGCATCGAGGTTGCAGGTCGGGTCGGTTTTTCTACGGCTCCGCGGCGAAGGCCGCATCACATGTCGAGGACGATGTCCGTTCCCGGCCGGGCGCAGCAGATGAGGACCTCACCGGCCGCCGGCGGTTCGAGCGGTTCGGGGGAGTAGGTGATCGTGCCGGACAGCAGAGGCGTCACGCAGGTGTGGCAGACGCCGGTGCGGCAGCTCCAGCGGGTGGGGACGTCGCAGGCGTCGGCGAGTTCGAGCACACTGCGCCCGCCGTCGTCGAACGGGACGGTGAGACCGCTGCGCGCGAAGGTCACCGTCGGGCCGGTGCCGGGCGGCCCCTGCGGCTGGTGAGGCGCTCGGGCGGGCCGCCCGGTGACTCCGGGGTTGATGGCGGCCAGTGCCCCGAACAACTCGGTGTGGATGTGCGCCGGATCGATGCCCGCCTCGGTGAGCGCCTGCTGGATGTCGGTCATGAAGGGGGCGGGGCCACAGATGTAGGCGGTCGCGTCGGCGGGGACGGACAGCGCGATCAGCCTGTCCTTGGTAAGGCGGCCCGGGGAGGCGTGGGCACGCCGGCGTTCCTCGGGTGTGGCCGCGCTGTAGAAGACCTGCTCGTGCGCGTGCGGCAGCGACGCGAGGAGGTCGTGGGCCTCGGCCGCGAGGGGGTGTTCGCGGGGGCCGCGGGCACCGTGGATCCACCAGACCTCACGCTCGCTCTTCCGGGCGGCCAGCGCGTGCAGCATGGACAGCACCGGCGTGAGGCCGATCCCCGCGGAGACCAGGAGCACCGGCCCGCTTCCGTCGGCGTACACGAACTCGCCCCGGGGCGCGGCGACTTGGAGGTCCGCGCCGGGCCGCAGCAGCGTGGTCAGATAGCCGCTCGCCGTCCCGTGCGGTTCGTGTTTGACGCTGATCCGGTAGCTGCCGGTGTCGGGCGCGGCGGAGAGCGAGTAACTGCGCACGGGGGCTGGGCCGGTCGCGATGGGGACGCGCAGGGTGAGGTACTGGCCCGCGCGGGCGACCGGGAGCGGGGCGCCGTCGGGGTCGGCCAGCCGGATCGAGGTGACCGTCGTACTCTCGGCGGTCACGTCCGTCACCCGCAGCGGGCGGAAACCGTCCCACGCCGGGTGGGCGGCGGGCTGCGCACCCTCGGCGGCGGCGAGCAGATCCCGGAACGACCCCTGCCAACCGGGGCTCAGCGCGGGCACGTTCAGAGCGAGACGCAGCTTCGCGGGGTCGCGGTCGGGGAGGTAGAGCAGCGCGTCCGTGTCGGCCACACTCAGCGCACTTGGACCGGTCCTGGTCCGTACGATCCGGTCGCCGGCCTGTACATGGCCCTCCCGGACGACCCGCATGTAGAAGCCGGGACGGTGATGGCTCACCAACAGGGCGGCCAACTCCGGTTCGCCGAACCGCATTCCGACCCGGTAGCAGGTGACGCGCGGCTGGGTGACCTCGAACTCCGCCTCGCCGATGCGGTACCGGTCGCCGATGCACACCTCGTCGTCGAGCAGGCCGTCCACGGTGAGATTCTCGCCGAACTGGCCGTAGCCGAGGTCGTCGCGGCCGAAGTGCCGCTGCCAGTGCCGGTACGACTGGATCTGGTAGACGAGCACGGCCCGCTGCTCGCCGCCGTGACCGGCCGTGTCGCCCTGGCCGTCGCCGTCGATGTTGAGCCGCCGGACCATGGCCGGGCCCTCCACCGGGTACTTCCACACACCGGTGCGGACGTTCCTGCCCTCCCACGGAACGTCCTTCGGCATCCCGACATTCACCGACAGCAGGGTGGGCACGGGGAACTCCTTCCCACGGGGACGACCGGCACGGTCGCACCCGGGACGGCGGTCGTCCCCTCCCATACTGAGGGCGCGGTCGCCGCCGTGCGAGACCGCGCCCTCAGTGGACGGCTAGTTCGGTGGCGTGATCCGGAGCCTGATCGTGCGGGCCTCCGGGCGCAGCGCGAACGCGGGCCACACGTCCGGGCCGCAGGCCCGTGAGCCGAGGCCGTGCTGGGCGGCGTCGACGGTCAGGTGGCTCGACGTCGAATTCGGCAGTTCGAACGGGTGTCCGGACCGGGCGACCTCCTGCGGGGTGTGACGGCTCAGCGTGAAGCCGGGACGGCGGCCCTGCGTGTCGGGGAGCGCCTCGACGCGCAGCACTTCGGTGTCGCCGGTCGTCAGTGCCAGTCGGCGTACCGCGGAACGGTGTCCCGTCTCCTGGGGTCGCGCGTACTCGACCGAGAGGTCACGGATGCCCGCGGTGAAGCGGCCGGTGCGAGCCGCGCGCAGGCTGTCGGGGTAGGACTCCAGCGGGCCAAGACCGAACCACTCGGCGCCGTCGACGGGAGCCGTGCCGTCGGGCAGCTCGAAACGCACCCCGATCCGCGGCCACACCGTCTTCCAGCCGTGCGAGGGCTGGATCTCCACCCGCAGTTCCACCTCGCCGTCGCTCTCCCGCGACCAGACGGACTCCACCAGCACCGACAGACCCGAGTCGGCGGCCGAGACCTTGTCGACCGTGCGCAGCGCGTCCGCGGTCCGCTCCACGGACACCCGGCGCGAGGTCAGCCGGTCGAGCCCGTTACGGAGCCACAGCTCGGCGTTGGACACCCCCGACACGCTCGCGTCGCTCTCCTCCACCTCGCCCCACGCACCCTTGTCGTTGTCGGTCGGCGCGCGGAAAAGCTCCAACCGGGGCCCCGATACGGCACGTTCACCGAGCCGCACGAGGGAACCGCCGACGAACTCGGCGATCCCGAGCGTGAGCGTCCCGTCGCCGGGCCGCCAGCCGCTGCGGGGCCGGACGCCGGGCGCCGGACGTCGAACCGACAGGTCCAGCTGGGCAGTTGCCACCACATGACCCTCGGACGCCCACGCCGTGTCCCGCGCCAGCTCCGCGTCGATCGTCAGCCAGGTCTCGGCGTCCGGCACCACCGCCACGTCAGGCAGCGACACCCACCCCGAGTCGCCCGCCCCGACCCGCGGGACCTCCAACTCCCCTGAGTCCACCGGCACTCCGTCGTGCTCGACCCGCCAGCGGAACCGCAGGTCGGACGTGTCGGCGGTATGCCGCAGATTCGTGATCGCGACCTTCTCGCCGTCGAACGCGAAGTCCACCGGCGCCACCACGGCCTTGAACTCGTGCAGGCTCGGCGTCGGGCTGCCGTCGCTCAACACCATGCCGTCCATCACGAAGTTGCCGTCGTGGATGACCTCCCCGAAGTCACCCCCGTACGCGTAGTACGGCGTTCCGTCCGGAGCCGTGGCCAGGATGCCGTGGTCGCGCCACTCCCAGACGAAACCGCCGTGCAGGCGCGGGTGTTCACGCACCAGCGCCTCGTACTGGTCGAACGCGCCCGGTCCGTTGCCCATCGCGTGGGCGTACTCGCACAGCAGGAACGGCTTGGTGCGCTGCCTGGCGCCTTGCGAGGGCGTGCAGTTGAGCAGCGGGGCGCGCGAGCCGTCGGTGCCGATCTGCTCGGTCTCCAGCACGGACGCGTACATCCGGGAGTAGACGTCGGTGTACTCGCCGGTGTAGTCGCCCTCGTAGTGCACCGGGCGTTCCGCGTCGCGGGCGTGGACCCACGCGGACATGGCGGCGAGGTTGCTGCCGGTGCCCGCCTCGTTGCCGAGCGACCAGATCACGATGCTGGGGTGGTTCTTGTCCCGCTCGACGGTGCGCTCGATCCGGTCGAGGTACGCCTCGCGCCAGGCCGGGTCGTCGCTGGGGTTGCCGGTCCAGCCGACCTTGTCGAAGCCGTGCGTCTCCAGATCGCATTCCAGGATCACCCAGAACCCGAACTCGTCGGCGAGGTCCAGCAGTCGGGGGTGCGGCGGGTAGTGGCTGGTGCGGATCGCGTTGACGTTGAACCGCTTCATGAGGGCGAGGTCCTCGCGGGCGTGCGCCTCGTCGAAGACCCGGCCGCGCTCGGGGTGCGTCTCGTGCCGGTTCACGCCGTGGAACACGACCCGGCGCCCGTTGACCAGGAACTGGTCCCCGCGGATCTCGACCGTACGGAAGCCCACGCGCAGGCTGACGGTCTCCGCGGCCGTCGACACGGTGGCGTCGTAGAGACGCGGCTGCTCGGCGGACCACGGCTCTACGGCGGCGATGTCGACGGGCGCGACGTCGGCCGGTGTGGCCCAGACCTGCTCCACGCCCAGTTCGGGGATGCGCAGGGTGACCGGGAACGCCGTCGCGTCGGCGGTGATCTCCGCCTCGACCCGGCCGCGCCCGTCGTCGAAGCCGGTCCGCAGCCAGACGTCCTCGATGCCCTCGGCCAGCCGGGCGACGAGGGTGACATCGCGGAAGATGCCCGGCAGCCACCACTGGTCCTGGTCCTCGACGTAGCTGGCTGCCGACCACTGGTGCACGCGCACGGCGACCACGTTCTCGCCGGGCCGCACAGCGGACGTCACATCGAACTCGTGGGCCAGTCGGCTGCCGCTCGCGCCGCCGATCTCCGCTCCGTTGACCCACACCGTGAACAGCGACTCGACACCGTCGAAGCGCAGCACGACCCGCTCGGCGTCCGACCAGTCGGCGGGCACGTCGAAGGTACGGCGGTAGTCGCCGGTCGGGTTCTCGTCCGGGACGTACGGCGGATCGATCGGGAACGGGAACTGGATGTTGGTGTAGATCGGGCGGCCGTAGGCGCCGTCGCCCTCCAGCACCCAGTGCGCGGGCACGGGGATGCTGTCCCAGCCGTCGGTGTCGAAGCCCTCGGCCGCGAAGTCCTCCGCCGCCGACGCGGTGGGGGACAGGCGGAAACGCCAGGACCCGTTCAGGGAGAGGGACTTCGCGTCGGAGTGCAGCCACGAGCGCGCCGGGCGCAGGGCACCACGGCCGGGTGCGAGGTCGGAAACACGGGAGGAGAACTCGGGGAGCAAGAGGTCACAACGCTTTCATGAGAGCAGAACGGGGCGTATTGCATTCGATCATGGCGGTCTACCGGAGCACGATGGTGTGGATCTCCCAGGGACCGAGGTCGAGTTCGAGCACGTCGGTGACCGGGGTGCGGGAGAGCGGTCTGCCCAGCAGGTCGACGGTCGTGGCCTCGGTGAAGGTCCCCGTCACACGGACCGTGGACGCGGTGTCGCTCATCGCGGTCAACCGCACCTCGGTGCCGGTGACTTGGGCGTCGTCGCCACCGACGCGGTGGACGGCCGACACGAGGACGTCCTCCCCGTCGACCCGCAACCCGGCGGTGTCCGGCGGCAGTTGACCCCCGGCGTCCCCGGTGCCACGAGTCACCAGGACATCGTTCCGGAACTCCTCGGCGAGCGCCACCGCGTGCGCACCCCGCCAGCCGGACGCCGAGGGCACGACGGCGAACCGGTTCTCGATCCGCATCCCGAGGTCCTGCGCACCGGGTACGGGGATCTCGCTCGCCGCCGGTTCGTCGCGCAGGGGGTGGATGTTGACACTGATCGAGCCGATCGCGCGTAGCAGGGTAATGGCCAATTCGGCGCCGTCGCCGACGAGTTCGTACTCGCTGGAGTGGTCGAGCAGGACGGTGGCCGCGCCCGCCGACACGAACGAACCGGCCGGGAAGGTCGGCAGCGGATACTCGCCCCAGCCGCCCTCGGCGGTCAACCCGCGCTCGGTGACGGCGAATTGCCCGGCCGAGGCGGACGTGGTCACCGGCTCGGGCAGCGGCACATGGAAACGCAGCCGGTGATCGGCGGACTGGTTCAGGAAGGACGTGGAGACCCGCACGAACGGCTCGCCCACCCGCACTTCCACCATCGTCTCCACCGGGGTGGACACAGTCAGGTCGGCGCGGACATCGCGGTCGGCGGAGAGTGCGGCGGGCCATTCGTAGACCCGCGTGACCCTCAACCGCGAGCGCAGCGGGCCGGTTTCGAGCACCTCGACGGTGATCTCCGCGGGATCCGAGACGAGGACGTCCTGCGCCGGCGGAGCGTAGTTGTAGCTGTCGCCCCGGTCACCGCCGTCGACCAGGCGCCCCACGCCGTGCAGCACGATGCCGTCCGGCCCGGTGATGTCGAGGGTGCCGTCTGCGGCGACCGTGACCTCGACCAGGCCGTTCGTGAGGGTGCGGTCCGTCGCCGTGGCGGGGACGGACGCGGTCGAGGCGGTGGTCTCGCTCGGCTCGACCTGGAAGCTCGCCAGCCCGGAGGCGGGCACGTGCGCGGGTACGAGCGCGGTGGCCCGGGCCTCCTCCAGTGTCAGGACCCGCCACTCACCCGGATGCGCCGCCGCTGCCTCGGCGACCTCGCGGCGCAGGATCAGCAGGTCGAAGGGGCCGCTCGTCGGCACCTCGGCGAGGTGGAACACCAGCTCACCGGCGGTGAGTTCGTAGTGGTCGATCAGCCGGCCGAAGAGTTCGCGGCGGTGGATACGGCGCAGCACGCGCTCCAACTGCGAGGCGTCCATGCGCTCGTCGGCGAGGACGGTCGGCGCCTGGGAGATCAGCTGCACGGGGGCCGTCGAGCCGTCGGCGGCGGTCGCGAGGAGCGCGGTGCCCTCGGGCGGGGCCACGACGTCCACCTCGACCAGCGTCGTACGGTCGAACGGCAGCGGGTTGGCGACCAGATGGCCGTCGCTCGGTACCAGGGCGGCGGGTTCGGCGAGTGCCGCGTCCCGTACGGCACGGGCCGTCTGCGCTGCTTCGGCGAGGCGGGCGGCGACCTGGTCGCAGGTCTCGTCGGTGCCGGAGCCGACCACCGAGTCGTGCGCGGTCGACTCGATGATCTTGTGCCAGGCGAGGCGGAGGAACGGCGAGTCGTCGCGCCGGGACCACAGCGCGTTCACGCGCTCGGCGTGGTCGATCGTGCGTTCCGCGAGTGCCATCCGCTGCTTGAGTCCGAGCCGTACCGACAGCACGCCCGGGAGGATGTTGCCGCGCACATGGCTGCGCAGCTCGCCCGTGACGACGGCGGACACCTCGTCACGGACGTGCTTGCGGACGTACTCGTCGAGCGTGGCGACGGTGATGGGACGCCCCTCGCCAGAGGCCCGCCGTAGCCAGGACGCCAGTCGGGGGTCGGGCGCGTTGTGGTCGGTGCCGGCCATCGCCAACACCGGGTCGCCGCCCCACCGTTCGGCCGTCATCTCCGCGTAGTCGCCCAGGGCGCGCCCGATCCGCTCGGGGATGAGGAGTACGTCGAGGCCGTTGTCGTAGCCGTCGAAGAGGAACTCGGTGCGGACCTGGGAGCCGTCCGGCGCCCGCCAGTTGAAGGCGTGGCCGTCGACGGAGCCGGGCACCCCGCGCCACAGCGCCGCGTGCTCGATGCCTGCCCGCGCCAGGATCTGCGGCATCTGCGCGATGTGGCCGAACATGTCCGGGAGATAGCCGACCGGCATCGCGCCGCCCAGTTCCTCGGCCGCCGCCCAGCCCATCTGGAGGTTGCGCACGATGGTCTCGCCGGAGCAGAGGAACTCGTCCAGCAGGATCAGCCACGGGCCGATGGCGAGCCGGCCCTCCCGGACCAGGGCGACGACACGGTCGAGGTTCTCCGGCCGCATCTCCAAGTAGTCCTCGATCGCGGCCAGTTGACCGTCGACGGTGAACCGGAAGTCCGGGTCCGTCTCCGCCGTCTCCAGCACGGTGTCGAGGGCGGCGACCAGCCGGTGCCGGAACACCTGGAAGGGCTCGTACCACTCCCGGTCCCAGTGGAAATGGGGCACGAAGACAGCGGAGTCGCTCATGACGGGTGGCACCTTCTGTGCGGGGGCGGTCACTTGAGGGAACCGGCGGCGAGTCCGGTGCGCCAGAACCGCTGGAGCAGGATGAACAAGATGATCACGGGCACGATCGACACCAACGAGCCGGTGATCACGGACTCTTGGAGGAGCGGGGCCCGCGCGGTCTGGCCGTTCCACTCGTAGAGGCCGAGCGTGATCGGGAAGAGGGACTCCTTCTGGAGCATCACCATCGGCAGGAAGAAGTTGTTCCAGATGGCGACGAACTGGAACAGGAAGATCGTCACCAGCGACGGCGTCATCAGCTTGAACGCCACCGAGAAGAACGTGCGGAACTCACCGGCACCGTCGAGGCGCGCCGACTCCAACAGCTCCTGCGGGACAGCCGCGTTGGCGAAGATCCGGGCGAGATAGACGCCGAACGGGCTGACGATGCTCGGCAGGAACACCGCGAAGTACGTGTTGACGATCCCGGTCGCCGAGAACAGCAGGAACAGCGGCAGCGCCAGCGCGGTGGTGGGGACGAGTACGCCACCGAGGATGACGGAGAACAGGAACTCCCGCCCCCGGAACTGGAACTTGGCGAGCGCGTAGCCGCACAGCGCGGAGATCAGCGTGCCCACGACCGCGCCGAACACCGCGTAGATCACGGTGTTGACGATCCACTTGCCGAAGACGCCGTCGCTGCGGGTGAACAGGACACGCAGGTTCTCGAACAGGTTGAAGTGCGAGAACGTCAGCCCGTTGGTGGCGGCCAGATCCCCCTGCGGCTTGGTGGCCGCGACGATCAGGAAGTAGATCGGCAGCAGGAAGTAGATCGCCAGGAGGAGCATCAGGGCCATGGCGGCCGTACGGCTGACCTGGCTCTCACGGTTCACGGTTTGCTTGCTCACAGGCCGGCCCTCTTCGAGGTCAGTCGCATGAACCCGAAGCTCAGGACGAAGGTGATGACGGCGATGACCACCGAAATGGCCGCGGCCTGCTGGTAGTTGTTCCCAGAGGCCACCGCGTACGCCAGCATGTTCGGCGTGAACGTGCTGGAGATGTTCGAGGAGATCTGCCGCAGCACGGCCGGCTCGGCGTAGAGCTGGAGCGTGCCGATGATCGAGAACACCGTGGTGAGGATGATCGACGGAGCGATGATCGGGACCTTGATCTGCCAGGCGATCGTCCAGTTGCTCGCGCCGTCCAACTTCGCGGCCTCGTACAGCTCCTGCGGGATCGATTGCAGCGCCGAGAACATGATCAGCATGTTGTAGCCGGTCCACAGCCACGTCGAGATGTTCGCCGCCGACCACAGCACCGCGCCAGGACCGAGGAAGTCGGGATGGAGCCCGATGCCGTTCAACAGGTCTACGACGGGGCTCAGTTGGGGCGAGTAGAGGTACGACCACATGATCGCGGCGATCACGCCGGGTACCGCGTACGGCATGAACGCGGTGATGCGGAACACCGACTTGAGCCGCAGCAGCGGAGTGTCGAGGAGCAGCGCGATCACCAGGGCGACGAACAGCATCACCGGCACCTGCACGATGCCGAAGAGCCCGATGCGGCCGACGCTGGACCAGAACTCGTCGTTCTGGAAGACCTTCGTGTACTGCTCGAAGCCCCCGAACGTCGTGTACGAGGTGCCGTACTGCCCGCCGGTGCGGCGGACGACGCGGACGCTCTGCCAGAGGGCGTAGCCGACCGGCACCAGGTAGAAGAGCACGAACGGGAGGAAGAAGGGGATCACGAACGCGAAGATGGTGCCCGCCCGGGGGCCGCCGCCGTTGAGACGGCGACGGCCCCCGGGCGATGCCGCCCGACGCGTCGCGCGGGTTGCGATGTCGGTCATCGTGCGGTCACTTGCCCGCCGCTGCCGGGATCGCCTGATCCTTCATCGACTTGAGCGCGGCCGCCTGAGCCGTCGCCAGGGCGTCGGAGAGCGTGCCGCTCCCGGCCGCCGCCTTGGCCATCGCGTCCTGGAGCGCCAGGTTCACCGTCTTCTGGGTCGGGCCCCAGGCGAAACTGGTGTTGATCTTCTTGGACGAGGCGGCGAAGACGTCGAAGATCTTCTCGTTGTTGTAGTACGGAACTCCCTTGGACAGCGCGGGGAGTTGGAGCCCGGCGTCGGCCGCCGGGTACAGGCCGCCGAGCTGGTTCTCCAGCGCGAGGGCCTCCGGGTCGGTGTTGAGCCAGGTGTTGAACTCGACCGACTCGTAGAGGTGCTTGCTGCCCTTCATGAACGCGACGGTCGAACCGCCCCAGTCACCGGAGGCGCCGTCCGAACCCCACGTCGGCATCGGGACGATCGTCCACTTCCCGGCCTGCTTGGGGAGGTTGTCGCGGAACATGCTGTAGCCCCAGGCGGCGCCGACGTAGCTGGCGATCTGGTCCTTCTGGTACGCCGCGTACATCTGCGTCGAACCGTTGGCGAGGTCGGTGCGCACGAGCTTGCCGGCGATCAGCTTCTGCCAGTAGTCGGCGACCTGCTTGCTCTGGTCGGAGGCGACCGTGACCTGCCACTTGTCGCCGGAGTAGCTGTACATCTGGGCGTTGTTCTGCCAGAGCAGCCCGTTGAACCACTCGGCGTTGTTCGGGTCGAAGAACGTGATGTCGAGCTTCGGGTCCGCCTTGTGCAGCTTCGCCGCGGCGGCCGCGTACTCGTCCCAGGTCGTCGGGATCGCGATGTCGTACTTCTTGAAGATGTCGCTGCGCACATAGAGGGCCATCGGGCCGGTGTCCTGCGGCATGGCGAACACGCCGGTGTTGCCGAAGCTGGCCTGCGACCAGGTCCACGGCACGAACTTCGACTTGGCCGCGGTGGCCGCCGAGCAGGCCGACGCGTCCACGAAGGCGCTCTGCGTGCGGAGGTTGGGGAGTTCGTCGTAGCCGACCTGGGAGAGGTCGGGGGCCTTGCCCGCCTTGAGGGCGTTGCTGAGGATGCCGTACTGGTCGTTGGAGATGTTCTTCGTCTCGACCTGGATGTTCGGGTTCTTCTTGTTCCACAGGGCGACCACCTTGTCCATGCCCGGAACGGTGTTCCAGTACTGGAGGGTGACCTTGCCCTTCGCGGGGGCGCAGGAGGTCGCGGATGTCTTGGCCGACGTCGTGGATGACGAGCATCCGGCGACTACGGAGACACTGGCGGCCACGGCGACGACGGCGAGGCGGAAGCGAGTGATTCTGCTGCTCATAGTTTCCGTTCCAGACAACGACTAGCGGCGGTGCTAGGCGGCTCGGTGCTGATCCCCCGGGAGGGATTCCTGCTGGAGTGGGTACACCATTTTGTTGCGGTACGAGGTCTCCGTGAGCGCTCCCGTGAGCGTTCACGGGACTCTCCGTGCGAAACCTGTTTCAAGTGTGTTGCGAATGTTCGGAAGTTTGCGCTTCGGCGCGGGCGAGTGTCAAGACATTCGGACCGGATGCGCACCCGTGCGGGTCAGGCGGAGCCGCTCAGCCGCAGTTCGGCCTGTACGACGAGTTCGTCGGCCGCCAGCGCCTCCGCGCCCGACAGCAGCCGAGCGATCTGCTCGATGGCGAGGGCGCCGAGCCCGCGCGTGTCCAGGGCGACGCTGGTGAGCGGGGGCTCGACCAGTGCGCCGAGTTGCAGGCCGTCGAAGCCGATGACCGCCAGCTCGTGCGGGACGTTCCTGCCGAGTCGGCGGGCTTCCCGCAGGGCGCCGATCGCGATGATGTCGTTGAACGTGAAGACCGCGGTGACGTCGGGGTGGGCGGCGAGCATGGCCCTGAGCGCCTCTCCGCCGCCGTCGGCGGTCTGGTCCGCGCCGACCACCAGGCCCGGGTCGATGCCGTGTGCCGTCGCGGCCGTCGTGAACCACTCGTGCCGGATGCTCGGTTCGGCGCGGGTGTGGTGGTCGAGCATCCCGATCCGGGTGTGCCCCCGCGCGACCAGATGCGCGACCGCCGCGTGCACGCCCGCCGAGCCGTCGATCGTGATCGCGCTGAACCGCGTCGGCTGCTCCCGGCCGATGAGCACCACCGGCATGCCCCGCGTGAACTTCTCCAACTCGCCCTCGGGACAGCTGAAGTAGCCGATCACCGCGTCCACTTGGGAGCTGATCACCTGGAGCGTGCCCAGTTCCTCCTCCGCCCGGTCCCCGGTGTCGTACACGACGACCTGCCAGCCACGGGCCCGGGCCGCCTCCAGCGCGGCGGCGGCGACCTCGGTGAAGAACGGGTTGAGCAGGTCGGGGATGACCAGCCCGATCGTCATCGTGTCCTGGCGGACCAGACCGCGGGCGAACCTGCTCGGCCGGTACCCGAGCGCGCGAGCGGCGTCGAGCACCCGCTGCTTGGTGTCGACGTCGATCTCGTCCTTGTCGTTGAGCGCCCGTGACACGGTCTGCCGGGACACCCCCGCCGACTTGGCGACGTCATTGATCGTGATTTTCCGGGGCTCGGTCCCCGCTGTTGATGGCAGCACCATCGCCCACCTCCCGCTTCTCGCGAACGCCGGTGCGCGCGCAAGGCCCGAGTATGCACGTAGCGGGGCGACCGGACGAAGCGACGACCACCGGCGCGAGGCGCCGGCACGGGTGGCGGGCGCCGGGGCCGGCCTCGCCGTCGTACCGCGGTGTCGCTACGGGGACGTCACGGCGACCGGGGTCCGGGGGAGGGCAGGAACACTGGTGGGGTCGTCGAGGAGGGCGTCGCGGCAGGTCTGGGGCGGCCGGACGAAGAGACGGCGACCGGCCGGAGGTGCCCGGCGCGGGTGTCGGGGCGCTCCGGGGGCATGGCGAAGGGGGAGGGCCCGCCGCCGTATGGTCGCGGGGCTACGGGGACGTCACGGCGACCGGGGTCCGGGGGAGGACGGGAACGCTGGTCGGGTCGTCGAGGAGTGCGTCGCGGCAGGTCTGGAAGGCGCCGCGCAGTGTCGCCTCCGTGCCGAGGACGCCGAAGGTGATGTCCGGCTGGGTGTCCGGCGCCAGGGCGCGACGTCCGGCCAGGCGAGCGTCCAGGCCGGGCCGGAGCCACGCGGCCCAGGTGGCTAGGTAGCCACCGAGGATGATCTCCCCGACGTCGGTGACACCGCAGACGCCGAGGACGGCCGCACCCAGGGCGTGTCCGGCGGCGCCGAGCGCGGCGGTCGCGTCCGGGTCGCCCGCGCGCAGCCGGCGGTCCAGCTCGGCCAGCGCCGCCTCGCCCCCCTGCGCCTCGGCGACGGCGTCCAACCCGGCCGCGTGGATGAGGGGTTCGGGCCCGATGTACATCGCGAGGCAACCCCGGGTGCCGCACCGGCATGCGGGACCGTCGAGGGCGATCGGCAGATGCCCGATCTCGCCCGCCATGCCGTGACTCCCGCTGTGCACACGGCCGTTGACGAGCAGCCCGCCGCCGACTCCGGTGTCGGCCTTGATGTAGGCGACGGTTTCCGGGTGCCGTACGCCGTCGGCCGCGAGGGCGTGGTACTCGGCCAGGGCCGCCATGTTGGCGTCGTTGACCACGTCGACTGGGCAGTCGAGACCGGGGAGTTCGGCGACCACCAGGGAGCGGAGGTCGGTGCTGTGCCAGCCGAAGTCGATGGCCGCGGCCACCAGTTGGCCGGGTCCGACGACCGGTCCGGCCATGGCGACGGTGAGTTGGGCGACATGGGCGTCACGTGAGGCGTCCCGCACCGCGGCTTCGGCTGCCCGCGCGACACATCCGACGACCGCGGCCAGGGCGCGCGGATCGCCGTACGGCGCGTGGTGCGGCGCGGACTCGCGGTGCAGGACACGGCCGCGGAAGTCGGCCGCCATGACGTGCACGGACTCCAGGGTCACCTGCGCGGCGAGGACGACCACGCGCTCGGGCACCAGCCGCAGCAGCCGCCGGGGTCGGCCCCGGCCGCCGGACGGAACCGAGCCCGCCTCACGGACCAGACCGCGGTCGATGAGTTCCGCGACGAGCGCCGTGACGGAGGCGTGCACAAGACCGGTCCCGGCGGCGACCTCGGTACGGGCGCAGGGACCGTGGGCGTCGAGATACCGCAGCACCAGGGCCAGATTGCGGCGTCGTACGTCGGTCGAGTCGGCGGGGGCGTTCACACGCACGATTGTGCCTCCGGCGGGGTGCGATCCGGACAGGGTGGCCAAGATATATTTTTTCGAGTCTTGAAATAAATAAATGGGCGAGTCCATACTCCCGACACCGGCAACGAAGCCGGTCCGTCCCCGTGGAGGCGTCCTTGTCCGCTTCGACCTCTTCCGCCCCCGCCACGTCCCGAAAGGACGACACCCTGGGCAGCTCCCAGGTCAACGTCCTGATGTGGTCGATGGGTGCGGGATTCGCCGCTCTCTACACCGCTTACGCCGGCCTCGTCGTGGTCCTGCTTCCCACCCAGATCCAGAACCTCGACGCCGCCGCGAAGGAATCGAACCTCGCCCTGGTGACGATGACCTCGTCCATCGTCACGCTCTTCGCCCAGCCGATCATCGGCGCCATCTCCGACCGCACCCGGGGCCGCCTCGGCCGCCGCACCCCCTGGATGCTGTTCGGCGCCGTCGGCGCGGTCCTCACCCTGCTGGCCATCTCCCACGCCGCCACCCTGCTCTGGCTCACCCTGCTGTGGGTCGCCGTCCAGGTGCTGCTGAACGTGGTCCAGGCCCCGCTCACCGCCGTCATGGCCGACCGCGTCGCTCCCCGCCGGTTCGGCATCGTCTCCGCCTTCGTCGGCCTCGGCTCCAACCTCGGCGCCACCCTCGGCGTGATCCTCGCCGCCCGCTACGCCGGACGCCTCGGCCTCGGATACGGCGTCATCGCCGCGATCGTCCTCGTGATCGTGCTCGCGTTCGTCCTCCTCAACCGCGACCGCACCCGCCCCGAACCCCCGCAGCCCTTCTCCTGGCGGGATTTCCTCACCGGCTTCTGGGTCTCCCCGCGCCAACACCCGGACTTCGCCTGGGCGTTCGTGGCCCGCATGGCCTTCATCCTCGGCTACTGGGGCGTCGCCACCTACCAGCGCTACGCCCTCCAGGACTACGTCGGCCTCGACGGCGACGCGGTGGACAGCGCCCAGCAGTTGATGTCCGTGCTCGCCCTCGTCGGCACCCTCGTCGCCGCCGTCCCGGCCGCGAAGATCTCCGACCGCACCGGCCGCCGCAAGATCTTCGTGATCGGCGCGTCTGTCCTGCTCGCCCTCTCCATGGCCATCCCGCTGCTCAGCCCCACCCTGCCCGCGATGTACGCCTACGCGCTGGTCAGCGGCATGGGATTCGGCACGTACATGTCGCTGGACATGGCCCTGATGACCGAGGTCCTGCCCAAGGGCTCGGCCGCCGGCAAGGACCTCGGCATCCTCAACATCGCCACCAACATCCCCCAGGCCCTGGGCCCGATCATCGCCTCCGTACTCATCACCTCCTTCGCCGCGGGCTCCGACAAACTGCCGGGCTACCGCGTCCTGTTCGCCTTCGCCATGGCCGTCGTCCTGATCAGCGCGCTCGCCATCCGGCCGATCAAGAGCGTCAAGTAGCGGATCAGGCACGAGACTTCGACCACCGCCCACAACCGCCCTCCTCCACAAGGAAGTTGCTCCGTGCCCCAGTCCGTGATCGCCACCACGTCCCAGGGACCCGTCCTCGGGACGTGGCAGCACACCACCGCCCGCTTCCTCGGCATCCCCTACGCCAAGCCCCCGGTCGGCGACCTCCGCTTCGCCGCCCCCGTCCCGCCCGAGCCGTGGACCGAACCACTGGACGCCACCCGGTACGGACCCACCGCGCAACGCCGCCCTTTCATCCTCGACGGCCCCACCACCATCCCCGAACCCTCGATACCGGGCGACGGCGTCCTGAACCTCAACGTCTTCACCCCCGACCCGCACCCGGGCGCGGGCCTGCCGGTCCTCGTCTGGATCCACGGCGGCGGCTACGTCGCCGGATCCGCCGCCAGCCCCTGGTACGACGGCTCGGCCTTCACCCGCGACGGAATCGTCCTCGTGTCGATCGGCTACCGGCTCGGCATCGAGGGCTTCCTCCACCTCGACGACGCCCCCGACAACCGTGGCGTGCTCGACTGGATCGCCGCACTGACCTGGGTGCGCGACAACATCGGCGCGTTCGGCGGAGACCCCGCGAAGGTCACCGTCGCCGGACAGTCGGCCGGCGGCGGCGCCGCGCAGACCCTGATGGCCACTCCCTCCGCACACGGACTCTTCCGCGCCGCGATCTCCCAGTCCGGCGCCGTCAGGTCCCCCCAGCACCGACGGGACGCACTCGCCGACTCGGCCCGCCTGACGGAACGCACGGGTGTCCCCGCCCTGGCCTCCGCGCTCCGCGACCTGACCGTCGACGAACTGCTCGCGCTCCAGGACGCCTTGGCCACTCCGGAGGCCGGGCTTTCGCTGGCGCCCTTCGCCGACGGGGAGTTGATCCCTGTCCCCGTGCCCGAGGCCTTCGCCGACGGCAGCGCCGCTCTTGTCCCGCTGTTGCTCGGCTTCACCCAGCGGGAGTTCAACCCGCCGGTCGGGACGAGCGCGGCAGAGGCTCCCGCGCCGATGGAGGCCGTACAAGCGGTGCTGGCCGCAAACGGGTTGGACCCTGAGGCCGTAGCCGCCTACGTCACCCTCCACAACGACGACGACCCGGCACAACGCATGGGCCAGACCCTCACCGACGCCATCTTCCGGGGCCCTTCACTCGCCCTCGCCGAAGCCCGCGCACACCACGAACTCCCCACCTGGCTCTACCACTTCACCTATGGCAGCGCCGTCCACTGCGTGGAGATCCCCTTCGCGTTCGACCTCCTCGACGCCGAGCGCGTCACGGCCGCGACGGGCCCGCATCCGCCCCAGTCCCTCGCCGACGCGATGCACGGCGCCTGGGTCGCCTTCGTCCACGACCTCGACCCGGGCCCCGAGTGGCCCCGCTACACCAACAAGCGCCGCACCACGATGACTTGGGACACCACCCCGCACACGCTGGACGACCCGCTGAGCGCGGAGCGCCGCATCTGGACCGGATCGCCGACCACTCCTTGAACCCGGCTGGATCTCCGCTGTCGGGCCGGTATGCCCTTTGACCTGCCCGGCCCGACAGCAGAGGTCCGTTGCGGAGGTACAGGTCGCCCCTATGCTGCGGAGGGGCGACGGGAGGCACGTATGCACAGGCCCGGCATGAGGGCGCCGGTCAGAAGGATGCTGGGCGTGCTCGTGACGGTGACTCTGGCGGCGGGATGCGCGCATCGGAACCCGGCGCCGGTGACAGACCCCTCTGGCAGTGCCTCCACCGCACCCGAATCCACGGTCTACGCCTCCAAGTTGCAGAAGAGCGACCTCCCTTGGAGCGGCAGTCCGAGCCCGTACAACGCCGAGGCGGAACTCGGTGACGGCCGCCGCGTGGCCCTGCACTACCGCCGGGGCAAGGGGCTCGTCGAGCAGCACTACAGCCCCCGGGCAAAGGCCTGGACCGAACCGACGATCATCTACCGCACCGGGACCGACGCCTGCCAGGGCATCCAGTTGCGCACCAAGAACGGAATCGTCGCGGCGATCGCCGACTTCGGCACCTACTGCTACGACGGCGAGCCCCCGACCGAGTCCATCGCGGCCGTCGGTGTCGACGACCTGACCGACTGGAACATCAACGTCACGAAGAACATCGACGGTTGGGAACAGGCCTCGGTCTCCGACGACGGGCAACGGGTCGTCTTCGGAAAGGACACGACTCTCCACTGGAGTCGGGACGACGGGTTCGAGCGTCGGTGAGAACTTTCGGCGGTGCTTCACATGACTCGGGCGGCGAGTTTCTTCGGGCGGCGACAGCCTTCTCCCGTACACAGGTGTCGGGGTCGCGGGCGAGGGCGCCCAGTACGGCCAAGGTCGCCGGTTCGGGGGCGGGGAACCGGCTCAGGGTGATGGCGACCCGGTCGGCGTGCGAAACCGAGGGTGCTCAGGGCGCTCACTCGCAGCTGGGGGCCGGGGTCCGCGAGCAGGGCCGTCAGCAGATCGACTGCCCGCGCCGAGGTCTCCGTGTGACTGCCGATGGCCCCCACCGTCACACTGCGGACGCGGGCGTCCGGATCCCGGGCGGCGTCGGCCGGCAGGTCGAGGCCGTCCGGTTCGGGAACGTAGCCGAGCAGCCACAGCGCCGTCCTGCGCAGGCCAGGGAGTCGGGGCCCGTGGCCCACGGCACGATGATGCCCCGCGCGTAGGCACGGTCCTGGCGGGCGAATTCGGTCGCCGTCGCCGTCAGGGAGTCCTGGTCGTCCCCAGATCGTGCGCGAAGGCCCGCAGCAAGTTCGGGCCGGGCAGGGCTCGGGAGCCGACTGTCGCGGCCAGAATGCCGCAGAGCACGTGGCGTCCGTACCCGTTCCCGGCTTCCACGGCGCCGACGAGGTGCTCTTGCGGGCGGGGGATCAGGGCAGTGTCCCGGGCGGCAAGCAGCTCGCCTTCCAGGGCTTCGATCCGGTCGAAGTCGCAGTCAGGGTCGGCCGGTTCGGCGGTGAGGGCGTCGAGCTGTGCGGCGGTGCGGCTCACGAGACGGTCCTCCAGCGCGGGGCGTCGAGGTCGGGTTCGTCGGGGCTGGCGAAGTGGAACGGCACGCCGAACCGCTCGGCCAGGGCACGGCCGACCGTCTCCGCTTCTCGCGCTTCGGGCCATGGCGGGACCACGCCGTTGAACAGCCGCAGGTCACCACCCTTCCGGACGCTGGCGAGCTGGTGCTCGGCGAGCGGGACGTCCGTGTGCGCCACCAGGTACACGTACCAGCCCTCGCTGTCGCCGTCCCACAGCGCCTCGACGGCCACGGTCGGGCCGGGCAACGCCTCGACCTGCTCCGTGAGCGTCGTCAGGTCCAGGGGCGGGGTCGGCAGGCGCTCCAACCGCTGGCCCAACTCCCGGTAGCGCTCTGTCACCACATCCAGGGTTTCGTACAGCCCCGGCCTGGTCTCGGCCGGGAACGCCTCACGCATCCGGGCGACTGCCGCGATGCGGTGGTCTCGTTGGATCAGACCGTCGACGGCGGAACGCTCGGCGGCCGACAGCGCGGCCCATATCGGGGAGTCCATGACCGTATTCAATCGTCACCGGTCACTCCACTCGACACCCGCCCCAACTGCCCATCCGCAGAAAGGGCTTGCCGACGTCCCCCGGAGGCTGGCACGATCGCCTCCTCCATCACTCCGGACAACGGAGGGTGGTTGTCGAGGAGGTCCGGTGTCGAAGCGGTGGCTGTTTCTGTCGGCGGCCGCGGTGCTCATCGTCGTGTCGCTCGCCCTGGTGCTGCTGCCCGGTGACAAGAGCGGCGAGGACGTGAAGACCGAGGCGGGACACGCCGTCAGCGGATCCGCGGTGAACTCCCCGTCCGCGACCGGTACTTCGACCGCCTCCGCTTCTCCGTCCGCGCGCGCGACCGGCGCGTCCAAGAAGCCGTCGGTGACACCGTCCGCCAGTCCGACCGCCACCTCGGCCTCTCCGTCGGCCACGAAGACCCCCCAACGGGCCGCCGGTACCGCCTCGTTGGCGGGGCGCATCCGGCCCGGCGTCACCTACCGCGGTGTCGCCACCTTCTACGACGCGGACGGCGGCGGCGCCTGCCTGTACGACCCGAGCGGCGACGTCCTGACCGGCGCCATGAACACCACCGACTACGAGTCGTCCAAGGCGTGCGGGGCGTATGTGCTCGTCCGCGCGGGCGGCGCCACCGTCACCGTTCGGATCACCAACGAGTGCCCGGGGGACTGCGCGCCGGGGCAGATCGACCTCAGCGCGCAGGCCTTCGCCAAACTCGCCAGCCCTTCGGCCGGACGGATCCCGATCACCTGGAATCTGGTGAGCCCCAGCACCTCCGACACGATCTCGATCCGCTACAAGACCGGGTCCAGCCGCTACTGGTGCGGTATCCAGGCGATCGGCCACCGCAATCCGCTGGCCCGCCTGGAGGTCCTCGCGGGCGGCACCTGGCGTCAACTGCCGCGCGCCAGTTACAACTACTTCCTCTCCGAGAGCGGCAGCGGCTGCGGCGGCGCGATCAGGCTCACCGACATCTACGGCGAGCAACTCACCGTCCCCGCACTCGCGGTGCGCCCCGACGTCGTACAGGCCACGCGCCTCCAGTTCGCCAAGCACTGAGTCAGCGCTCTCGCCCTGTGGCGGCGCTGAAACCGAGCGAGGCGGTGAACAGGGCCTGAATCGCGGCGAGTACGGCGGACAGGTCCCACAACCATTCGGGAGTGGCGGGCGGCGGGCCGGCGCTGACGCCGTATCTGCCCCGGGGATCGACCGTGACGGTGAGACGGTCGCCGACGGCGAGGTGCCCCGCTCCGATGACGCCGAGCCGCCGGTGGTGAGCGGCGTCGGCCAGGACCGCATTCGTTCCGGCGTCGTACACGCCGGTGCTGGGCCGCAGGTCCGTCACGACCGCCCGGACGGCTCGGCCGTGCTCGTGCAGAGCCTGATCCTTCAGCGCGAGCCAGCACACCAGCATGGTCGCGGCGACGCAGGCGGCCACCGCGGTCTCCCGTACCGGGATCGCCCACCCACTGTCGTCGCCCCGCACGTCGTACAGGACGAACGCCAGCCCGCCCAGAGCACCGGCCAGTACGAGCGCGCCGAAGCCCAGGACCATCGGGTTCCGCCATCCGACGGGCGTCAGCGACGCGCCGTAGACGAGGCCGAAGGCGATAGCCGTCAGTGCCGCGCTCACCGGGACCGCGAGTACCGTCCACAGCAGCCGCAGGGCCCATCTCCGCCCGGTGGCGCTCACCGTTCGTGGGTGTTCGGACGACCCGGCAGCAGGCGGAGCGCCTCCAGCAGCGCCAACTCCTCCGGCGTGTAGGCGTCTTGGTCCGCGACCGAGGAGGAGGCCCAGTCCGCGATGACTTGGCGGAACCGCTCGGTGCGGTCCTCGATGACAGGGGCCGGGGGATTCTCGGCGAGCAGGCGGGCCACTCCGTTGCGGAGGACCTGAGGGTGTTCGAAACCGGATGTCGGTTCGGCGACCCGGCGTGCGGGCAGCCCGGTGAGTTCCGTCAGGTGGTCCTCCGCTCCGGGTGGGTGCGGGCCGGTCAGCAGCAGCCCGCCGGCGGTCGCCTGCCGGGCGGTCTCCGGTGGCGTGTCACGCAGTACCCGCGCCACGAGGTCCACCACCGGCTGGTAGGCGGGGGCTACGACGGCGCGCAGTTCGGTCGGCGAGAGGGCGACCTCGACCGGCTGTCGTGGGCCGGGGGCGTCGTCGGTGATCAGCGATCCGTGGACGGACATGGGGCCGGGCACCGTCGGCGACGGCGCGAACGCGCCGCCGTGGACGACGGCGGACCACGCCACTTCCAGGCCGAGGTCGATGCGGTGACCGTCGCGCACATGCCCGATCACCGCGTCGGCCAGACCTCGCGCGCCCCCGGTGGCCAGACCGCTCGCGACCACCTCACGCCCGGCGACGAGGGCGACGGAGGTGTGCACCGCGTCCTGGTGCACCACGACACACGCGCGCGGCTCCGGGTCCGCACCGAGCAGGGCGGCCACCGTCTCGTCCACCACGGTGACCACGGCCGCCGGCCACTGCTCCCGGACGGTGTCCACGGCCGGTGGCACTCCCGGGTGCGCGTCGGCTCCGGGCGCGACGAGAACCACCGACCCGATCGGCGGCCACAATGGGGACGCCTTCGGCACGCCGACCGCCAGCAGCTCCGCCGCGAGCGAGGCGTCCGAGCCCGGGCCCGGATTCCAGGCCAGCTCCAACACCACTTGCGAGTAACGGGCGTTGCGCCCCGTCCGCTGTATTCGTATCTCTTCCAGAACCCACCAGAGCACGCCGCCACCCCCGCACCGTTGTCCTGTGCGGCGATCTTAGGTGATGGGCGACATACCGGCGGTCGTACCTGTGCGGTCCGGTGCGAGCGCCCGGAATCCGACTTCCGCAACACTCCCGACACAGCTTGGTTTCCCTGGGTGCTACCGGCGGTAACAACAGAGGTGTCGCGGGCGCGCGCCACGTGTCCGTCACACCTCCCGCACCTCCCGTACCTCATTTCGGAAGGCACCTCATGGAGAACTCGACGTCCCCCACGGCGATCAGCAGACGAAGAGCCTTGACGGTGGCCGGTGGCGTCGCCGCCGGCGCTGCCCTCGCGGCGCACGCGGCACCGGCGTTCGCGGCCGGGACCTCGGACGCCGACGCCATCGTCGTCGGCCACGGTCTGGCCGGACTGGTCGCGACGGCCGAACTGGTCGCCGCCGGAAAGAAGGTCCTGCTCCTGGACCAGGAGCCCGAGTCCAACCTCGGCGGTCAGGCGTTCTGGTCCTTCGGCGGACTGTTCCTGATCGACTCCGACGAGCAGCGCCTCATGGGCATCAAGGACTCCCAGGAGCTGGCCTGGCAGGACTGGCAGGGCACGGCCGGCTTCGACCGCGGCATCGACGACCCGAGCGGCCAGGACTACTGGGCCCACAAGTGGGCCGAGGCGTATGTGGACTTCGCGGCCAACGAGAAGCGGTCCTGGCTCTACGGCCTCGGTATCCGCTGGTTCCCGATCGTCGGCTGGGCCGAGCGCGGCGGCGGCCTCGCCGACGGACACGGCAACTCGGTGCCCCGCTTCCACGTCACCTGGGGCACCGGCCCCGCCGTGGTCGAGCCGTTCGAGAAGCAGGTGCGGGCCGGGGTCGCGAACAACAAGGTGACCTTCAAGTTCCGCCACCAGGTCAACGAGATCGTCCGAACCGGCGGCGTCGTGACCGGAGTTCGCGGCTCGATCCTCGAACCCAGCACCGCCCAGCGCGGGAAGGCCACCTCCCGCACCGTGGTCGGCGACTTCGACCTCAAGGCCCCCGTCGTGATCGTCACTTCGGGCGGCATAGGCGCCAACCACGATCTCGTACGGCAGAACTGGCCGGCCCGGCTCGGCCCCGCGCCCAAGAACATGATCACCGGTGTGCCCGCCTACGTGGACGGCCGGATGCTGGGGATCACCGCGTCGGCGGGCGGCCGGATCGTCAACCCCGACCGGATGTGGCACTACACCGAGGGCCTCAAGAACTACGACCCGATCTGGCCCAACCACGGCATCCGCATCCTCCCGGGCCCGTCCTCGATGTGGTTCGACGCCAAGGGCAAGCGGTTCTCCGCCCCCGACATGCCGGGCTACGACACCCTCCACACCCTGGGCTCGATCACCGCGAGCGGCTACGACTACTCGTGGTTCGTCACCACGAGCAAGATCATCGCGAAGGAGTTCGCGCTCTCCGGGTCCGAACAGAACCCGGACCTCACCAACAAGGACATCCTGATGCTGCTCTCGCGCATCTGGCAGACGCCGGAGCCGATCGAGAAGTTCAGGAAGAACGGCGTCGACTTCATCACCGCCACCACCCTCTCCGAACTGGTCCTCGGCATGAACAAGCTGACCGGCGACGGCCTGATCCAACTGGCCGATCTCCAGCGGCAGATCGAGGCCCGGGACCGGGAGATCGACAACCCCTACTCGAAGGACGCCCAGGTGATGGGCATCCGCAACGCCCTTTCCTACACCGGCGATTCACTCAGCCGCACCGCCGCGATCCACAAGATCCTGGACCCGGCCGCCGGACCGCTGATCGCCGTCCGCCTCAACATCCTCACCCGCAAGACCCTCGGCGGCCTTCAGACCGACCTCTCGGGCCGGGTCCTGGACGCCACCGGTGCGCCGATTCCCGGTCTGTACGCGGCCGGTGAGGTGTCCGGCTTCGGCGGCGGGGGAGTGCACGGCTACCGCTCGATGGAGGGCACCTTCCTCGGCGGCTGCCTGTTCTCCGGCCGGCAGGCGGGCCGCGCGGCGGCGGCAGCGCTCTGACCGGTACGGCCGCTCGCCACATGTCGGCAACTCGGGCGCGCACGGCCCGAGTTGCCGACAGGTCAGCCGAGGTACAGCGGCAACTGCGCCGCGAGTGAGCCGAGTCGGTGCGTCTCCGCTTCCGTCGGCGCCCGCCGTCCCGTGCCGACGAGCAGCGCGTCCCGGTCGGAGAAGGACGTGGGGAATGGGGTGTTGGCGATCCGCTCCAGCAACTCGCGTGCCCCCGCGAGTGCTTCGACGGGCGGTCCCGGCACGTCCGGGAGGTGTCCGACCAGGTCGAGGTGGTGCAGCGTCCACTCCAGGACGTACGCGGAGAGGTAGTCGCCCGCGGTGAGGACCTGGTCCTGAGTGCTCACCCGCAGACCGGGGTCGGCCAGCCGGGCGGCACGGCCGGCGGCCGAACCGACGTCGTCCAGATGGAACTTGAGCAGCCCGGGCTCCTCGTACGCGGCGGCCAGCCGGACGATCAGCGCGTCGAGCGGGTCGTCACCGGTGGGCGGCGTCCGGCTGACCGCCCAGTAGCTCACCGCGTCGCGGGTCACTTCCGTGTCGGCGGGAGTCACGAGGGTGATCAGCACGTCCTGGGCGTCGATGACCAGATGGCAGACCAGGTCCCGCACCAGCCACCCGGCACACCCCGAGGGCCGTGCGAAATCGGCGTCCTTGAGGTCGGCGACCGCGGCGAGCAGAGCTGTCCAGGAGCGGGAGAAGAGATCCACCTCGGCACGCTATGTGCCCGGGCGGACCGTGTCACGTGAGACGGCGGTGGATGTCCGCCAGCAGGTTGCGCATCGCCATGCGGAACAACTCGGCCTGGTGCCCGCCGAGGAAAGCGGTGTGCCCGAACACCTCCAGGGCGACGAGCCCGTGCAGATGTCCCCACGCGCTCATCAGGAGGGCGGTCGCGGGCGACGGCAGACGCCCCTGGCCGTAGTGCGGCAACTGCTCCAGATACTCCCGGAGTTGGGGTGAGAGTGCGGGCATGTCGGCCGCCGCGAGCTGTTCCGGGGTGAACTCCTCGAACAGTTCGCGCTCGAAGATCATGCTCATCCGCCGCGTGGCCTGGGTGGTCGGACCGTCGGCCGGTGCCGCGTAGTCCCGCAGCGGTGTGCCGTAGAGGAGTTGGAAGTGCTCCGGGTGGGCGATGCCCCACCGCCGGTAGCCCTCGGCCGCCCGTACCAGGCGGGGCAGGTCCGGGTCGTCCGCCGGGGTGTCGACAGCGGCCTGCACGGCGTCGGCCAGGTCGTCGTAGGCCTTGGTGACGAGGACCGTGATGAGGGCGTCCCGGCTCGGGAAGTAGTGGTAGAGCGCCTGCACGGTCATGCCGAGGCTGCGGGCGACCGCGCGCAGCGACAGGGCTGCCGGGCCGTGCTCGGTGAGGTGGCGCTCGGCGGCCTCCACGATCTCCTGGGTGGCCGCGGCCCGGCGCCGCTCGCGCAGGGACGGGAGGGCGGTCGTGGCTCCTTCGGCGGGCATGCGTTCACCGTACGACCGCAACTCGCGCCGGGGGACGTGAAGTTGCGAGGTGTGAGGAAAATCTAACACTGCCAAATCCTCTTGCTCCTCACTAGCGTCGTGCGCGGCGACGAAGAATGCCTCATTGGCCGACTCCGGCTGTTTCGCGCCTTTTTCGACGTACGGACAGCAAAGGAGAACGGGCGTGTTTGAACGTATGGCCGAGCTGGTGATCCGCCGGTCGCGGCTGGTACTCGTCGTCGCCGTCGTGGCCGTGGCCCTCATGGGGGTCCTGGGCGCCGGCGCGTTCGGCAAGTTGCTGGGAGGCGGCTACGACGACCCGTCCTCCGCCTCCTCCCGGGCCGCGAAGGTCATCGACCGGAAGTTCGGCGGGGAGACGAACCTGGTCCTGCTCGTCAGCGCGACCGAAGGCCGCGTGGACGGGACGCCCGCGGAGCGGAGTGGCCGGGCCCTGGTCGCCAAGCTCAAGAGGGAACAGCACCTGGAGAACGTGATCTCGTTCTGGGACACGTCCAGCCCCGACCTCAGATCCAAGGACGGCCGCGAAGCCGTGGTGCTCGCCCATGTGAAGGGCAACGACACCGAGCGGGACGAGAACGCGAAGAGCGTCATCGACGCCTACGCCGGACCGTACGAGGACTCCCTCACGGTCCGGGCGGGCGGCGGTGCCGCCGTGACCAGCGAGATGGGCACCCAGTCGGCCAAGGACCTCGTCCTCGCCGAGTCCATCGCCGTGCCCCTCACCCTCGTACTCCTGCTGCTCGTCTTCGGCAGCGCGGTCGCCGCCCTGCTGCCGCTGGCGATCGGAACCATCGCCATCGCGGGCACCTTCGCGGAGCTGTTCCTCCTCGGCAGCGTCACCGACGTCTCCGTCTTCGCGGTCAATCTGACCACCGCACTGGGGCTCGGCCTCGGCATCGACTACGCGCTGCTGATGGTCAGCCGGTTCCGGGAACAGCTCGCGACCGGGGCGAGCGTGGACGACGCCGTACGGCGGACCGTGAGCACCGCGGGCCGTACCGTCGCGTTCTCCGCCGCGACCGTCGCGGCGGCGCTCGCGGCCCTGCTGGTGTTCCCGCAGTACTTCCTGCGCTCCTTCGGGTATGCGGGGGTCGGTGTCGTCGTCATCGCGGCCGTCAGCACCCTGTTCGTCATGCCGGCCCTGTTCGTCGTCCTCGGCCACCGCGTCAACGGCGGGCGGCTGCCGTGGGCGAACCGTGGCCGCTCCGGCACCCGGGCGCCCCTGTGGGGACGGCTGGCCCGCACCGTCATGCGGCGGCCCGCGCTCACCGCGCTGCCCGTCCTCGCGGTCCTGCTGCTCGCTGCGAGCCCGCTGCTCGGCATCACCTTCGGCACCCCGGACGAACGGGTCCTGCCCGAGGACGCGGCGAGCCGCCAGGTCTCCGCCGTCCTGCGGGAGAAGTTCAACGGCAGCGACGACGCGGCCCTCCACGTCGTCATCGACAAGCCCGTGGCCAAGGCCCCACTGGAGTCGTACGCGACCGAACTGTCCGGGCTCAAGGGCGTCGTCCGCGTCGAGACCAGCAAGGGAACTTATGCAGATGGGCGGTTGACCGCCCCCGGCACTACCGTCCTCGGCCGCACCGACGCGCAGCAGATCAACGTGGTGAGCACGCTGACCCCGAAGTCGGATGCGGCCCAGAGCCTGGTCCGGAAGGTGCGGGCGATCGCCCCGCCAGCCGGAACTCGGCCTCTGGTAGGCGGAGTCGACGCCGTACTCGTCGACTCCAAGCACTCCGTCGGCAGCAGGCTCCCGCTCGCCGTGGCCCTGGTCGCCCTCACCACCTTCCTCCTGCTCTTCCTCTTCACCGGCAGCGTCGTACAACCGCTGCGCGCACTGCTCCTCAACATGATCAGCCTGGGCGCCACCCTCGGCGTCATGACCTGGATCTTCCAGGACGGCCATCTCTCCTCCCTGCTCGGCTTCACGGCACAGCCGATGGACGTCTCCATGACCGTGCTGATGTTCTGCATCGCCTTCGGCCTCTCGATGGACTACGAGGTCTTCGTCACCAGCCGGATCAAGGAACTCCACGACCAGGGCGCCGACAACGAGTCCGCCGTGACCAACGGCCTCGGACACACCGGACGCATCGTCACCGCCGCGGCCTGTCTCCTCGCGGTGAGCTTCTTCGCCTTCGGGACGGCGAAGCTCAGCTTCATGCAGCTGTTCGGCCTGGGCAGCGGACTGGCCATCCTCATCGACGCCGTCGCCGTACGCGGTGTCCTCGTCCCCGCCGCGATGCGGCTGCTCGGCCGCTCGGCCTGGTACGCGCCCGGCTTCCTGCGCCGGTTCCACGCACGGTTCGGCCTCAGCGAGGGCGGTGCCGCCCCGGCAGCCGTGACCGATCCGATCGTCAGGGGTGCGTCCGAAGTGCATTAGAGCTAAGTTGATTAGAGCTAATGCATGTGGCCGGAAGGAGCCCGCCCGTGGACCTGCGGCAGCTGTTCGACGACCTGGTGCGTTTCGAGACGGACCTGTGGAACGGGATCGACGCCCGGCTCCGCCAGGACTGCGCTGTGACCCTGGGCAGCCTGAACGTGCTGCTCGTCGTCGAACGCGCGGGCTCCTGCCGGGTCAACGACATCGCCGCCGCTCTCTCCATCACGGTCGGTGGCGCGAGCCAGGCCGTCGACCGGCTGGAGAGGGCGGGCCGCTGCGTACGACGGCCGCACCGCACCGACCGCCGTTCCTCGATCGTCGAACTGACGGCGGCCGGGCGGGACTTGGTGGCCGAGGCGGGTCCCGTCTTCGACCGGGAGCTCGCGACCTGGCTGGCCGGTCCGCTCCCGGCCGCGCAGCTCGGCCACCTCGCGAGCACGCTCGCCGTACTCCGTGTCGCCAACCCACGCACCCCGGACCCTGGGCCAACACCCCTGACGAAGGAGACCAGATGAGCCCCGCACAAGCACGCGCAGTCCGTTTCGACGAGTACGGCGACCGTGACGTCCTGTACGTCACCGAGGTGCCGATGCCCAGCCCCGCCGCCGGAGAAGTCCTCGTCGAGGTCCGGGCGGCGGGCGTCAACCCCGGTGAGGCCGCGATCCGTTCGGGCGCGATGCGCGAGCTGTTCCCCGCGACCTTCCCGTCCGGCCAGGGCAGCGACCTCGCCGGAGTCGTCACCGCGCTCGGCGAGGGCGTCACCGACTTCGGCGTCGGTGACGAGGTCCTCGGCTTCTCCTGGCAGCGCTCCAGCCACGCCACCCACGTCGTCGTACCGGTGACCCAACTGATCCCCAAGCCGGGCGCCTTGAGCTGGGAGGTGGCCGGCTCCCTCTACGTCGTCGGCTGCACCGCGTGGGCCGCCGTGGACGCGGTGGCCCCCAAGCCCGGCGAGACCGTCGCCGTCTCGGCCGCCGCCGGTGGAGTGGGCACCGTCACGGTCCAACTCCTCGCTGTACGCGGCGTGAACGTCCTCGGCATCGCCTCACCCGCCAACGCCGACTGGCTCACCGCCCACGGCGTCACCCCGGTCCCGTACGGCGACGGACTCGCCGAGGCCCTCACCGCGGCGGCACCCGACGGGATCGACGCGTTCATCGACCTGTTCGGACCCGACTACGTCGAACTCGCCGTCGATCTCGGCATCCCCCGGGACCGGATCGAGACGATCATCTCGTTCCAGAAGGCGCAGGAACTCGGCACCAAAAGCGCGGGCAGCGAAGGCGCCTCCACCCGCGAGGTCCTCACCGAAATGGCCGACCATGTGGCCGCCGGCCGTATCGAGATCCCCGTCGCCGCCACCTACCCGCTCGACCGCGTCCGTGACGCGTACGCCGAACTCGAACAGCGCCACACACGCGGAAAGATCGTCCTCATCCCCTGAACTGCCCCTGGACCGACGTTACTTGCTGTCGCGGAGGGCCGACGTGGTCTTCCCGGTGCGTTCGCGCAGCAGCACGCGCAGGGTGTTGGGGTGCTCGTAGCCGACCCTCCTGGCAATGGTCTCCAGGGAGAGGCCGGTGGTGCGCAGCAGATGGGAGGCGCGTTCGATCCGCAGGTCCTGCACGAACCGGATCGGTGACGTTCCGACGGTGCGCCGCACGGCACGCTGGAGCGTCCGCTCGCTGACCCCGATGGCCCTGGCCGCCGCGGGAATGCCGATGGGCTCGGCCAGATGCTCACGGGTCCAGAGTTCGAAGGCCGCGACCGTGGGATCGCTCTGGGCCAGGGCGCTGGGAATCGTGTACGCGGCCTGCGAGGGGCGTTCGTCGACCACGAGATAGCGGGCGACCAGGTCGGCGAGCGCGGGGCTGGCCGCCCGCACGATCGCCAGCGCGAGATCGACATGGCCGAAAGCCGCGCCCGCGGTGATGACGCCCTCGCAGCTGATCACCATCCGGCTGTGATCCAGCTCGACCTTGGGATATCTGTCCCGGAACGCGGGCGACAGCGGCCAGGACGTCGTGGCCCGCAGCCCGTCCAGCACCCCCGCCTCGGCCAGTAGGAAGGTGCCCGCGCACGCCGAGGCGATGGTCGTCCCCCGTGCGCGGGTGCGCGCGATCAAGTCCCGGACGGGCCGGGACACCTCGCCGCCCACATGGTCGACCAGTGCCGAGGGATCGCTCTCCCCGAACGCCGGTACGACCAAGAGGTCGGCCGTGTCGGCCAGTTCGAGCGGCTCGGGCGCCACGAGGAGTCCCGCCCGGGTCCGCACCTTCGGGCCGGGCCCGACCAGGGTGACGTCCCAGGTGGGCGACGACTCATGGAGCTGTCCGCCCAGCGCGTTGGCGTTGTTCAGCACATCCAGGACGGCCGAGAGCCCCGAGTCGAACACCCCGTCGTAGACGACAACCGCTACTCGCATGGCGGGAACGCTATCAACCGTGTCGTTTCCGCCGCTGATGTGATCACCGACCATCGCCATAGGTTCGAGGTGCGCCGGACATCCGGCGCCCTGGACGTATGCACAAGGAGTGGTGACATGAAGGTCGGTCTGCTGGTACGCGTCGAGGCCAAGCCGGAGCACGCCGACGAAGTGGAGGCCCTGCTCCGCGGTGCCCAGGAGCTCGCCGAACAGGAACAGGGCACGGTCACGTGGTTCGCGTTCCGCGAGAACGCCACCACCTTCGGCGTGTTCGACACCTTCGAGGACGAGCAGGGACGGCAGGCCCACCTGACCGGCCGGATCGCCGCCGCCCTGGGGGAGATCGCGGGGACGAAGCTCAGCGCGCCGCCGCTGATCGCCCCGGTCGACCTGCTGGGCGCGAAGGTCTCCTGAGGCGGGCGCCTCAGCGGCGCAGTCCCAGCGCGTCCCGCCCGGCGTACCGTGCCTGGGTGCCCAAGTCCTCCTCGATGCGGATGAGTTGGTTGTACTTGGCGGTGCGGTCGGCGCGGGACAGCGACCCGGTCTTGATCTGTCCGCAGCCGGTGGCGACGGCGAGATCGGCGATCGTGGTGTCCTCGGTCTCGCCGGAGCGGTGGGACATCACGACGGTGTACCCGGCCCGGTGGGCGGTCGCGACGGTGGCCAGGGTCTCGGTGAGGGTGCCGATCTGATTCACCTTCACCAGAACGGAGTTGGCGATCCCGTCGCGGATCCCGGCACTCAATAGCGTCTCGTTGGTGCAGAAGACGTCGTCACCGGTGAGCTGGCAGCGCTCGCCGAGCCGTGCGGTCAGGTCGCGCCAGCCGTCGTGGTCGTCCTCGGCCATCGGGTCCTCGATGGAGGCGATGGGGTAGCGGTCGACCAACTCGGCGAGGTAGTCGGCGTGTTCGGCGGGGGTGCGGCGGACGCCCTCGCCCGTGTAGTCGTAGACCCCGTCGCGGAAGAATTCGGAGGTGGCGGGGTCCATGACGAGGGTGATGTCGGTGCCGGGCTTGTAGCCGGTGCGCTCGATGGCGTGCAGGACGAAGTCGAGGGCCTCGTCGGCGGTGCGCAGGTCGGGGGCGAAGCCGCCCTCGTCGCCGACGTTGGCGCTGTGTCCGGCCGCGATCAGATCGCGGCGCAGGGTGTGGAAGACCTCGGAGCCCATGCGGACGGCCTGGGCGAAGGTGGCCGCGCCGATGGGGGCGATCATGAACTCCTGGAAGTCCAGGGGGTTGTCGGCGTGGGCGCCGCCGTTGACGATGTTCATCATCGGTACCGGGAGCAGGCGGGCGTCGACGCCGCCGATGTAGCGGTAGAGCGGGAGCCGGTGGGCGGCCGCGGCGGCCTTGGCGGTGGCCAGGGAGACGCCGAGCAGGGCGTTGGCGCCGAGGCGCGACTTGGTGTCGGTGCCGTCGAGTTCGATCATCGTGTGGTCGACGGTCGTCTGGTTCTCCGCGTCGAGTCCGGTCACGGCGTCGGCGATGGTCTCGTTGACGGCGTCGACGGCGCGGCGAACTCCCTTGCCGTGGAAGCGCGTCGGGTCGCCGTCGCGCAGTTCGACGGCTTCCCTGGCTCCGGTGGAGGCGCCCGAGGGGACGGCGGCGCGGCCGAGCGACCCGTCCTTGAGTTCCACGTCGACCTCGACGGTCGGGTTGCCCCGGCTGTCGATGATCTCGCGTGCGACGACCCGGCTGATGGCGGTCACGGTGCAACTCCTCACGCAGGGCCCGCGTCCCGGACGTCGGCGGGCGGTAAGTTCCGTCATGAAACAAAGTTAGTCCTGAAAGAGAACCTACTATGGGCGCATGAGGATGCACAACGCCGACGAGACCTGCGGCATCGCCCAGGCCGCCGTGGTCCTGGGGGACTGGTGGAACGTTCTGGTGCTGCGGGAGATCGTCCGCGGCCATGTCCGTTTCGACGCGCTGGCCGCCGGGATCGGCCTGTCCCGCAACGTCCTGACCGAGCGGCTCGGCCGGCTCGTCGCGAGCGGGGTGCTGCACCGCAGGCTCTATCAGCGGCGGCCGGTGCGCTACGAGTACGTGCTCACGGACGCCGGGCTCGCGCTGCTGCCGTTGCTCGCGGCGATGCAGGACTGGGGCGACCGGTGGATGCTCGGCGACGGCACCCTCACCGCGACCGCGGCCGAGGACGGCGCCGAACACACCCGCGTGCACGCCCTGCCCGGCACCCGCCTGCCCGACGATCTTCAACTCCCGGGCATCCAGGGCACGGACCTGCCCGTCGTCTCACCGGACGCCGCCGCGACCGTGCTGTTCACCTACCCGGGCAGTGGCATCGACTGGGGCGAGCCGGCGATCCCCGGTGCCGAGGGCTGCACGCTGGAGAACCGCCTCTTCCGTGACGCCTGGCCCGACTTCCGCCGGGCGGGCGTGGACGTGCGCGGAGTCAGCACTCAACTCCCTTACGAACAGGAGGAGTTCACCCGCACCGAGGAGATCCCGTATCCGTTGCTCTCCGACGAGGCTCAGCGACTCGCCGCGGCCCTGCGGCTGCCGACCTTCCGTGCGGCGGGCCGACTCCGGCACAAACGGCTGATCCTGATCATCGACGCCGAACGGACCGTACGGCACGCACTGTTCCCCGTCGACGACATCCCGCACGCGGTCGCGGAGAGCCTGCGGCTGTCCGCGGACTGCGCCCGGTGACGTCCGCTATGCGAAACCCCCGTTGCTCAGGAGGAGTTGGCCGTTGACCCACTGGCCCTCCGGTGAGCAGAGGAAGTCGACCAGGTGGGCGGTGTCCCGTGGCGTGCCGAGACGGTTGAGCGGTGTCTGCCGCAGGACCTCCGCCCGCCCCTCCTCGGTCATCCAACCGGTGTCCACCGGGCCCGGGTTGATGACGTTGGCGGTGATCCCGAGGTGGGCGAACTCGTGCGCGGCGGCGAGCGTGATGCGGTCCAGGGCGCCCTTGCTCGCGCCGTAGGGGAGGTTGTTGACGGTGTGGTCGCTGGTGAGGGCGATGATCCGGCCGGTGCCCGGAGCGGCGGCGAACCGTAGGCCGTACTCGTGGATCAGCAGCCAGCTGGCGCGCGCGTTGACCGCGAAGTGCCGGTCGAAGCTCTCGACGGTGGTGTCGAGGAGACCGGAGTCGACCGACTCGCAGTGGCACATCACCAAGGCGGTGACACCGCCCGGCCCGCGTCCGACCTCGTCGAAGACGCGGGCCGGGGCGTCCGGGTCGGACAGGTCCGCCTCGACGGCCGTGGTCGCGGCGCCGTGTTCCTTGAGCGCGTCGGTGATGGCCGAGGTCGCGCCGGACTCGACACCCCAGGACATGCGCTCGTCGTAGGGAGTCCAGTAGGTGAAGGCGATGTCCCAGCCCGAGGCCGCCAGCCGACGCGCGATGCCCGCACCGATACCGACGGTGCGCCCCACTCCGGTGACGAGTGCGAGGGGGCGGGTGGAGGGGTGGTGGTCGGTGCTCGTCGTCATGGTCCGAGATCGTTCATGGCGGGGACGGTGTCGGCAACTGCCTTTTCGGGTGTTGAATAAAACGAACGATGCGTTCAGTATCGCTCGCGGGTTCGGTATAGTGAACGCATGGTTCATTCAATCGCGGCTTCTCGGGAGGGCGCGCAGATCAGCGCCTACCTCGACGACACGTACTTGGAACAGGTCGACACGACCGTCATCGCGGTCGGCGATAGGGGCGGGACGCCCTGGGTCGCCGTAGAGGACTGTCTGTTCCATCCGCAGGGCGGGGGACAGCCCGCCGACCGGGGGTGGCTGGAGGACGTCGAGATCGTTCCGGAGCGGGACCACGACTCGGGACTGGTCGTGGCGGTGGGTGGCGGGCTTCCGTCGCTCGACGTGGGGGAGCGGGTGCGGGCCCGGATCGATCTTGAGGCCCGGATGCTGCATGCCGCGCTGCACACCGCTGGGCACCTTGTCGAGGCGGTCGGGCGGACGCAGGGCTGGGAGATGGTCGGCAGTATTCACTTCCCCGGGCAGGCGCGTATTGAGTTCCAGGCGCCGGACTCGGACGCGCGGCTCGGTGATCCGGACGGGCGGGAAGAGGTGACCGCCGTGCTCCGGGACGGGGTGGCGGCAGCCATCGCCGACGACCTGCCGGTTTCAGCTCGGTATCTGCCCGACGGGCGGCGCGTGGTGCGGCTCGACACGCTGCACTCCGCGCCGTGCGGGGGCACGCATGTGCGCAGCCTGGGGGACCTCGCCGAGCTGGTGCTGCCGACGCTGAAGGTCAAGAAGGGCCGTATCCGCGTGTCCTACTCCGCGACCCACCGGAGCCCTCGATGACGCCCCCGCCGGCCGGCCGCCGGCCGGTGAGCAGTACGGCGGCCGCGGTCGGCGCGAAGATCCGGCTGCGCCGTCAGCAGCGCGGGATGAGCGCCGCGGAGATGGCCCGGCGGGCCGGGCTCAGCAAGGCCACGCTGTCGCAGCTGGAGGCCGGGAACGGCAATCCGACGATCGACACCCTGGACGCCATCGCGATCGCCCTGCGCATCCCGATCGCCGACCTCCTCGCGCGGGACGCCGACACCGGGCCGGTGTTCCGGGCGGCCACGGACATCGAACCGGGCGAGGTCTCAAGGGAGTTGCTCCGCCGGATCAGCAGCGGCAACAGCCTGGAGATCTGGCGGCTGCGCATTCCGCCGGAGACGGAGCTGGCCGGAGTACCGCACGCCACCGGCACGATCGAGCACCTGCTCATCGCCACCGGCCACGTCACCGCCGGACCCGTCGACGCCCCGCAGGACCTGGGTCCCGGCGACATGCTCGCCTTCGCCGGAGACGCCCCGCACTTCTACCGCACCGGCGCGGACGAGGTCGACATCACCGTCGTCTTCGCCTCCCCCATCAGCACCTGAGACCGAGGAACTCCCGCCCATGAGCGCCACCGCCATCGCCACCACCCCCGCCAGTCGTGCCTTCATCAGCGACAACATGGCCGGAGCTTCCCCGGAGATAGCCCGGGCCGTCGCCGACGCGGCGGCCGGACAGATGCTGCCGTACGGCAACGACCCCTACACCGACAGGGCCCGCCGCAGGCTCGGTGAGATCTTCGAGCGGGGCGTCGACGTGTTCCCGGTCTCCACCGGGTCCGCCGCCAACGGTCTGAGCCTGGCCGCCCTCACCCCGCCGTGGGGCAGCGTGCTCTCGCACCCGGAGAGTCACATCAACACCGACGAGTGCGGGGCACCGGAGTTCTTCACCAACGGCGCCAAGCTCGTCGGTGTCCCCGGCCCCGACAGCAGGATCGACCCCGCCGCGCTGGAGACGGCGGTGCGCCGCCGGGCCGGTGACGTGCACAGCGTGCAGCCGTCCGTGGTGAGCATCAGCCAGGCCACCGAGAGCGGCAGCGTGTACACACTGGAGGAGATCCGCCGGCTGTCGGGCATCGCCAAGGACGCCGGACTGCGCGTCCACATGGACGGCGCCCGCTTCGCCAACGCGCTGGACCAACTCGGCGCCACCGCAGCGGAGATGACGTGGAAAGCCGGTGTCGACGTCCTGTCCTTCGGCGCTACCAAGAACGGCGCGATGACCGCCGACGCCGTCGTCTCCTTCGACCCCGCGCTCGCCGGCGAGCTGGCCTTCCGCGCCAAGCGCGCGGGTCAACTCACCTCCAAGATGCGGTTCCAGACGGCCCAGCTCGACGCGTACCTCACCGACGGTCTGTGGCTGCGCAACGCCCGGCAGGCCAACGAGATGGCCGCCCGCCTCGGCGACGGCCTCAAGTCCATCGCCGGAACAGGCCTGTTGGCCGCCCCGCAGGCCAACATCGTCTTCTGCCGTCTGCCCCAGGACGTGACCGAAGGACTCCTCGCCGAGGGCTACGCCTTCTACCACGACCGCTGGGAGCCGGGCATCGTCCGGTTCGTCACCGCGTTCTCGCACAGCGCCGACGACATCGACCAACTCCTCGACGCGGTCCGCCGTTTCAGGCGGTGACGAGTGGCTTGAGCGGTGGTGCGAGCGTCGGCAGGGCGGTATGCAGGTTGCGGGTGACCTCGGTCAGGTCGGCGACGAACATGCCCGCGAGTTCGGCGGTGAACCCGGTCCGCACCACCAGCCGTAGCACCGAGACGTCCTGGCACGGGGCGGGGAAACTGTAGGCGGGCAGATGCCAGCCACGGGCGCGCATGCCGTGGGAGACGTCGAACACCGTGAAGCCCGGTGTGCCGGGGGTCAACCGGAAGGCGAACGCCGGGAGTTCGGAGCCGTCCGTGATCAACTCGTAGGGGGCGATGGTGCGGATGCGCGCGGCGAGGGCGCGGGCGGTGGTCCGGCTCTGGTCCGCCAGGTCCCGCAGTCCCTCGAAGCCGTAGCGGAGGAAGCTGTAGTACTGCGCGACGACATGCGCCCCCGGCCGGGAGAAGTTGAGCGTGAAGCTGGGGGAGCTGCCGCCGAGGTAGTCGACCTCGAACACCAGGTCGTCCGGGAGGGCTTCGGCGTCGCGCCACAACGCCCAGCCCAGGCCGGGGAAGACGTGCCCGTACTTGTGCCCCGAGGTGTTGATGGAGGCGACCCGTTCGAGCTGGAAGTCCCACATGAGGTCCGGGTCGAGGAACGGGGCGACCATCGCGCCGGACGCGCCGTCGACATGCACGGGGATGTCGGTGCCGGTGGCGGCCTGGTAGCCGTCCAGGGCCATGCAGATGTCCGCGACGGGCTCGTAGGAGCCGTCGAACGTGGAGCCGAGGATCGCCACGACACCGATGGTGTTGTCGTCGCAGTACGCGGTGAGCGCGTCGGCGGTGAGGTGGTAGCGGCCCGGCTCCATCGGGACGTAACGCGGCTCCACCTCGAAGTAGTTGGCGAACTTCTTCCAGCACACCTGCACGTTCGCGCCCATGACGAGGTTCGGGCGCGCGGTGTCCTTGCCCTGGGCGCGCCGGCGTTCCTGCCAGCGGCGCTTGAGGGCGAGTCCGCCGAGCATCGCGGCCTCGCTGGAACCGGTGGTCGAGCAGCCGCTGACCTGCTCCGGGTGCGGTGCGTGCCACAGGCGCGCCAGCATCCGTACGCAGCGCTCCTCCATGGCGGTGATCTGCGGGTACTCGGCGCGGTCGGCGAGGTTCTTCTCGGCCGTCTCCGCCATCAACTCCCTTGCCTGCGGCTCCATCCACGTCGTCACGAAGGTGGCGAGATTGAGGCGTGCGTTGCCGTCGAGCATCAGCTCGTCGCGTACGCGGCGGCAGATCAGGTCGGGCGAGGACGACGTCTCGGGCAGTTCGTCGACCGGCAGCAGGAGGTCGGCGGCGGCCGACTGTCCGGTCCGGCGGGAGACGGTCAGGGTGTCGAACTCGGCTTCGGGCATGACGGCGGTATGCGGGATGGGCATGAGTGTGGGGATGCCTTTCTGGTCCGTGCGGCCCCGTGCACTCCGACGCTAGATCCCTTGACGGTGGGACGTATGTGCCGATTACACCGATCCAGTGATCGATTTGCGCACTGATGAACTGGATTTTCCCTTGTACATACTGGATGCCTCCTTTTCCTGACCTCGGGCCCGGTGCCGGCGTACCGCGTCGCGGTTGGCGCAGAGTTGGGAGCAGTAGCGCTGCCGCCCCGTGCGGGAGGTGTCGGCGAAGGCCGCGCCGCACTCGGTCACGGCGCAGCGCCTCAGGCGGTGCATTCCGCGTCCCGTGAGATGCAGTGCCGTACCCACCGAGATCAGGGAGAACAGCACATCGCCGAGCGGCTTCCGGTCGTCGCGGTAGTGCAGGTGCCAGCCGCTGCCCGCGTGGTCGGTCATGCGTGGATAGGCGGCGGCCTCCTCCAGCATCCGGTTGACCAGCTCCGCGCGCTCCTGCTCGTCGGTGGCGTCGACGACCTTCTCCCACGACCGCAACGCGTGGCGGGCGCGGTCGAGGTCCTCGGCGGTCGTCGGCCGCTCCAGCACCAGACCGGCATCGCGACAGCGATCCGCGAGTTCCTCGGCGTCGGCGGGGGGCCGGTTGACCAGATCCGCGGCCAGGTTCACGGCATCCTCGCCGTAAGGGTTGAGGTGCATAAGGCCATTACAGCAGTCTGATCGCCATGCGACAACGCGACAACACAGATCCGTCCCGGGTCCGGCGGGCCGTGGAGTACGACCTCGTGGAACTCGTACGGCTACGGGTGCTCCTCTTCGAGGACTTGGCCGGCGACTTCTTCAACCCCCCGTCGGTGGACGGCGATTGGCTGGACGCCCTGGCCGTGGTGCTCAAGGAACAGCTGACGGCGGACACCGTGCGCGTCCTCGTCGTGGACGGTGCCGACGGCACCCTCGCCGCCTGCGGCATCGGCACCGTCGAGCAGCGACTGCCCGGACCGCAGCTGCGCAACGGCCGGATCGGGCACGTGCTCGGCGTGGTCACCGACCCGGCCCACCGGCGACGCGGACACAGCCGCTCGATCGTGCGCGGCCTCCTCGACTGGTTCCAGGACAGCGGTGTCGCCCGGGTCGACCTGCACGCCTCCGCCGAGGGCGAACCGCTGTACCGCGACCTCGGTTTCACCGAACACCCCGATCCCTCCCTGTACTGGCGCCCGTGATCCGTCACGACCACAACTGCCCCGAAACCGGAGCCACTTCATGCCCAAGCTGATCCCCGACAGCCGACCGCAGCGGGTGCTCGTCGCCTCGAACCTCGTCTACACGATGGGCAGCGGCCTCTATCTGACGGCCGGAGTCCTGTACTTCACCCAGGCGGTACGGCTGCCTGCGGAGCAGGTGGGCCTCGGCCTCGGCGTCGCCGGACTCGTCGCCCCGGCCGTGGGCATCGCCGTAGGACATCTCGCCGACGTGCGTGGCGCCCGTGGCGTCTACGTGATCACGCTGCTGGTGCAGGCACTGGCCACCGCCGGGTTCGTACTGGCCGACGGCTTCTGGTCGTTCGTCCTCGTGATCGGTCTGGCCGCCGCGGCGAAGGCGGCCGGACTCGCCGCCCGTACCCCGCTCATCAGGCACTACGGAGGAGACCGGCCGCAGGAGTTCCGCGCCCGGCTGCGTGCCGTCACCAACGTGGGGATCTCCGTGGGCGCGTTGGGCGCCGGCTGGATCGTCCAGGTGGGCACCCTGAGCGCCTATCGGTGCATGGTCGTCGGCAACGCGATCGCGTTCGTCTGCGCGGCGGCGACGCTGTTCCTGCTGCCGTCCGTCGCGCCCGGACCCGTGCTGGAGGGCTCCCGATGGAGCGCTCTACGGGACCGTCCCTACCTCCTGTTGACCGTTCTCGACGGCGTGATGGCCATCCAGTTCAAGGTGCTCACCGTGGCCGTCCCGCTCTGGCTGATCGGTGCCACCAGCGCACCGCACTGGCTCATCTCGGGCACGATGCTCACCGGCACGGTCATCGTCGTCGCCTTTCAGGTACGGGCCGGTCGTGGCATCGACTCTCCGGTGGCCGGTGGTCGTGCCTACCGGCGGGCGGGCGTGGCCTTCCTCGTCGCCTGCGCGCTGATCTCGCTCGCGGCGGGGACCCCGGCGTGGGCCGCCACGGCACTGCTCATCACGGCCGTGGTCGTCCACACGGTCGGCGAACTGTGGCACGCGGCGGCCGGCTTCGAGGTGTCCTTCGCGCTCGCTCCGCGCCACGCCACGGGCCAGTACCTCGGCGTGTTCGGCCTGGGGGCGGGCCTGGCGGAGGCGTTCGGCCCGGGGCTGCTCATCGCGCTGTGCATCACCTGGGGCCGCCCCGGCTGGTACGTCGTGGGCGCGCTGTTCCTGCTCACCGGCCTGGCGGCACCGCCCGCCGTCCGCCTGGCGCTACGACAGCAGCAGGCCCAACAGGCTCATGCCGAGAGCTTGTTGCTCCGGCGCCGGGCGGCGATCGTGTCGGCGACCGGTACCACGATCCAGCAGAGATAGGCCCAGTGCGTGAGGAACGAGACCGGGATCGACACCAGGAAGCCCGCGGCGACCATGCCGATCCCGCGGATCGTCCGGGAGAACAGCTCGGGCGGGGTGCCGGTGCGGTAGAGGTCGTCGCGACGGACCTCGTCGACCATCAGTATGAACAGGAGACAGGACGTGAACTGCACGGTGGCGTAGAAGACGAACCGGGCCTGGAACGCTCCGTGCCCGCCGATCACGTCGGTCGCGAACGGGGTGATCACCAGCGTGAGCAGCCAGTACATGGTGAGGGCCGTCAACTTGCCGTTGGACGCCGTGACATAGCGGAACACCCGGTGGTGGGAGCGCCAGTGCGCGGCGATCACCACGAAGCTGATCATGAACGCCAGATAGCTCTCGCGGTGGTCCGAAGCCGAGTGCCACAGCTCGGAGTTGGTCGTGCCCTCCGGTACCGGCAGCTCCAGGGCCAGCAGCGTGAGCGCGATGGCGACGACCGCGTCCCCGAAGAACGTGAGTCGCTCGGCGGAGACCGCCCGGATCTCCATGTCCTCGCCCTCGGACGGCAGTTGTTGATCAGTCGAGACGTTCATGGCAGCAGAGGATGCCACACGACGGTGACCGTCCCGGACGCGCGTGACACCTCGGGCGGGCCCCGGGGGAGTGGTACTGCTGGTCCTACCCGTATGCCTGGCGGCCGGGGCGGAGCGAAGAGGATCATCGAACCGACCGAGTCATCCCCGTGATCGCGCGGTACAGAACGCGGCACGGACGCAGAACGGACACCGTCATGACCCTGGCCTACCTCGCACAGCCCGAGCAGCAGCAGAAACTCGAATGGCTCGACGGCGGTGAGTTCGCCGTACTGCTGGACGCGGCGGCCACCGGCGGGCAGTTGACCGTGGGACGGTTCTCCGTCGCCAAGGGCGAGGCGCCGCCATACCACACGCACACACGTGAGGACGAGGTCTTCATGCTGATCAAGGGCAGCGCGCTGCTGTGGTGCGACGACGAGGAGATGGAGCTGTCGGAGGGCGGCATCGTCTTCCTTCCGCGCAACGTCCCGCACGGCTACCGGATCACCTCCGACACGGCGGACCTCCTCATGATCTGCACACCGGGCGGCATCGAGGGCATGTTCCGGCACGCGGGACGCGACCTGAAGACCCCGCGTCCGGAGGGCTTCGAGATCTCCCGGGACCTCATGGCGGAGGCCGCCGACCAGTACGGCCAGATCATCGTCGGCCCGCCGCGCTGACCCTTCAACTCCCCTCACGGCTTTCACCTGAACCACGAAAGGCACAGCCATGTCCCGGCAACAGCGCCAGGCCCTCGACGAACTGCTGCGGCACGCTCCGCTCGACCTCGGCGGCGACGTCGCCGAACAGCGCGCCGTCTTCGCCGAGTTGATGGCGTCCATCCCGTTGCCCCCCGACGTCTCGACCACGGTGGGCGAACTGGGCGGTGTACCGGTCGTCACCGTCGAGACCTCCGCGAGCGACCCGGCGACCGTGGTCCTCTACCTGCACGGCGGCGCCTACGCGATCGGCTCGGCGGCCGACGCCGTGGGCCTGGCCGCCGAGATCGTCCGGCGCACCGACGCGCGCGCCGTCTGCGTCGACTACCGGCTGGCCCCCGAGCACCCGTTCCCCGCGGCGGTTGACGACGCCCTGGCCGTCTACCGGGCGCTCCTCGACGACGGACTGCCCAGCTCCGCGATCGCGTTCGTCGGCGAGTCCGCGGGCGGTGGTCTCGTCGCCGCGACGCTGGTCGCCGCCAAGGACGCGGGGCTGCCCCAGCCCGCGTCGGCGGCGGTGTTCTCCCCGTGGGCCGACCTGAGCATGTCCGGCGCGAGCGTGGTGAGCAAGGCGACCGTCGATCCCGTGCTGACCCCGGAGGGCATGCGCAGGCGGGCCCACGACTATCTCCGCGACACGGACCCCACCACGCCCTACGCCAGCCCCGTCTTCGCGGACCTGACCGGCCTGCCGCCGCTGCTCGTCCAGGTCGGCTCGCACGAGATCCTGCTGGACGACGCCGTACGACTGGCCGCGCGCGCCGCCGAGTGCGACGTACGGGTCGATCTTCAGGTCTGGTCCCAAGTGCCGCACGTCTTCCAGGGTTTCGCGGTGATGCTCGACGAGGGCGCCCAAGCGCTCGACGCGGCAGCCGCGTTCACGCGGGCCCACTGGGCGGACGTCACCGAAGGCGCCGAGGTGCTCGGGGGCGTCGGGGCCGTCGGGTAAAGAATCCGTAGTGCGCAGGCCGAACTTCCGTGTGCCGTACGGCGTTTCGACAACGATGGTGCGCATGGCTACGACGAACCACTTCGGCATCGCGCTGCGGGGGTGGCGAGAGCGCGTGTCACCTCAGGACAGCGGGCTGGAGCCGGACGGGGAGCGGCGCATCCCCGGACTGCGCCGGGAGGAACTGGCCCGGCTGGCGGGCCTGTCGGTCGACTACGTGGTCCGGCTGGAGCAGGGCCGCGCCCGCAACCCCTCGGCCCAGGTGGTCACCGCGCTGGCCAGGGCGCTGCGCCTCGAACCGTCCGAACGCGACCACCTGTTCCGCTGCGCCCACCTCGCGCCGCCCGCGACCGGGGACGTGTCCAGGCACATGCCCGCGCGGGTGCACCGGCTCGTGGGGCAGTTGGCCGACAGCCCCACCGCGGTGTTCGCCGCCGACTGGACCCTCATCGGCTGGAACGACATGTGGTCCGCCGCGATCGGCGATCCCCGCACCTACGGCTGGGACGAGCACAACCTCGTCGCCGGGATGTTCCGGCCGGGCGGCGGACACGGACGTGCGCCCATCGCGGGCTGGCCCGTGCGGTCCTGGGCGGGCGACGAGGTCGAGGAGGAGGATCTCGTCGCCGACCTGCGGGTCACGGCCGCCGCGCATCCCCACGACGCGCGGCTCGTCGCCTTCGTTGACCGCCTGCTGCGCGACAGCCCGCGCTTCGCCCGCCTGTGGTCAAACGGCACGGCCCGCACCCACGTCGGAGACCGAAAGACCATAGAGCACCCCCGAGTTGGGGACATCGACCTCGACCTCGACGTGGTGATGGCCGCCGGGACCGACCTCCGGATCGTCACGTACACGGCGGCGGCCGGGACGGGCGACGCGGAGAAGCTGGACGATCTGCGCGCGGCCCGCCCCCAGCCGGCCCGGGTCCCGTGAAGCTCGCGGTACGTCAGTCCTCGTCCGCGCGCGACAGCGCGTCGGTGATCAGACGGGTCGCCGAGTCGGGGTCGTCCGTGATGCGGTTGATGTGTTCCGCGAGCAGGAAGGCTGTGGCCTCCAGCGGGGTCATCTCGTCCTTGGTCCAGTCCCCGTACTGCTCGCGCCACAGATTGGGGCTCAGTCCGATGCCCGCGGCGACGACCAGACCGGCCATGGTGGGGACGGCCCCGGGCGGAACGCTCCTGGGCATCATGCGCAGCGTGCCCACGAGGGTGGGCACCACGTACTCGATGACGTCCTTGCCCTGACTCTCGTGCGCCTTCCTCAGCCACGTCATGAAGATGTAGATGAGGGTGCACGTGCCGGCCAGGACGTCCTCGACTCCCTCGGGACCCAGCGACGCGATGAACTGCTCCATCAGCGCCTGCTGTTCGGGATCGACCCCGGTCCTGCCGTCGTGGACGGTCTTGAGCCGGGAGTCGACGATCATGAGCGCCGCGCCCACATCGCCGATAGGAGCGTGCTGGGGTTCGAGGGGCGATGACACGGGATTCCTCCTCGGTCGGCCGCGCGATCAGCGTGTCGTGTCCGTGTGTATCCGTAGAGTATTCGTCCGCGTCGGCGCCGGACGGCGGTTCGCCATCTTCCACGGTCGTGATGCGGGCTTCTACGGTCGTGACGCGGGCGCTGTGGGCCAGGTGCGCAGCAGAGTGTCCAGCGCGTCGAGGATCTCGGTCCAACTCTCCTGCGCGTCGGGGGCGCTGTGGTCGAAGCCGCCGGCGGACTCCAGGCCGACGAAGCCGGTGAAGACGCTGCCCAGCAGTCGCACCGCGTGCGTCTGGTGCGGTTCGGTCAGGTCGTAGCCGCGCAGGATCGCCCGGGTCAGCTGCGCGTGCCGGACGCCCGCACTGGCGGCGGCCGTCTCCGGGTCGAGCCGGAACCGGGCCGCGACGAAGCGTCCCGGATGGTCGAGGGCGTAGTCGCGGTAGGCGTTCGCGAAGGCGGTCAGGGCGTCCTTGCCGGCCCGTCCGGCCACCGCGGCGGAGACCCGGTCGGCCAGTTCCTCCAGGGCGAGCAGGGCGATCCTGGTCTTGAGGTCGTGGGCGTTCCGCACATGCGAGTACAGGCTCGCGGTCTTGACGCCGAAACGCCGGGCCAGCTCCGCCGGGGTCGCCTGCTCGAAGCCGATCTCGTCGGCCAGGTCAGCGCCCGCCCGGACCAGGCGCTCCGTGGTCAGTCCCACCCGTCCGGTCCCTGCCATGGCCGTCCTCCGCGTCGATTCCCACTCGTCTCACTCTGTGGCTTCGAAGATTATGCATTTGCCTAAGTCGATTAGGCAAATTAGCGTGGCCGTTATGAAGCCGCTGACCGAGCAAGAGATCCGCGCCGCGTTCGTCAACTGCACCAAGGGCGAGGCCAAACGCCTGTCCGTCCCCCGCGACCTCGCCGAACGATCCTGGGACGACCTGGACTTCCTGGGCTGGCGAGATCCCCAGGCCCCCGACCGGGCCTACGTCGTGACCGAGCTGGACGGCCGCCCGGTCGGCGTCCAGCTGCGCACCTCCGGCGCCGGCTCCTGGCAGCAGCGCCGCAGCATGTGCTCGGTCTGCCTGACCACCCACACCGGAGGCGTCTCCCTGATGGTCGCCCCCAGGTCGGGGAAGGCCGGACAGCAGGGCAACTCCGTCGGCGTCTACATGTGCAGCGACCTCGCCTGCTCCCTCTACGTACGCGGCAAGAAGGACACGGGCGTCGGCGCCCGCCTCCAGGAGTCCCTCACCCTGGAGGAGAAGATCCGCCGGACCGTGACGAACCTCGCCACGTTCATCGCGAGAGTGGGCGCGTGACCGGCCGGGGTTCCGGCGCGGGCGCCTCCGACCTGCTCGTCCCCGTTTGTTAGGCTCCCCAAGCCTCCCGCGGGGGAAGTCCGGTGAGAATCCGGCGCTGACCCGCAACGGTGTGCGTGGCGACCCCTGGTCGTCGCGTGAGCCCGATCGCCCGTGGGTGGTGCGACCCGTTGACTGCTCGCCGTGGACTGCGAGAGGGGATCCGAGCGGCCGGCACGGTCGTACGGGCTGTCTCCTCGACCGAGGCTCACCAGGCGGCCCTAGGTGAAGGACCGCCGATCGTGCGCCGACCTCCGAGCTCCGGCCCGGCCCGAACACCCCAGCCGCTGCTGATACTTGGGCTACTGGTCCTGCTCTGCGTCTCCCTCGTGTGCGGTGTCGCACTGGGGGCCGCCGGCATCGGACCGGCGGACGTGTTCCGCTTTCTGTGGGCCGGAGTCAGCGGCGGGACCATACACGCCGACGACGCCGCCGACTACACCATCGTCTGGGAGATCCGGCTGCCGAGGGTCGTCCTCGCGGCCGTCGTCGGCGCCGGGCTCTCGGCCGTCGGCGTGGCCGTCCAGGCCATGGTCCGCAACGCGCTCGCCGATCCGTTCGTCCTCGGCATCTCCTCCGGCGCGGCGGTCGGCGCCAACGCGGTCATCCTGCTGGGCGCGTTCGCCGGTCTCGGTGTCTGGGCGCTGTCCGCGTCCGCGTTCGCCTCGGCGCTCGCCGCCATGGTCCTGGTGTACGCGGTGGCCCGCTCGCCGCACGGCCTCACCCCGCTGCGGCTGATCCTCACCGGGACCGCGCTGGCCTACGGCTTCGAAGCCGTCACCACCGTGATGGTGTTCGGCGCGGCCCGTGGCGAGGCGGCCCGCTCGGCGATGATGTGGCTGCTCGGGAGCCTGGGCGGCGCGACCTGGGCCCAGGTGCCGCTGGCCGCCGTCACCGTGGCGGCCGGCTGGGCGTGGCTGCGGTGGCGGGCGGAACCGCTCAACGCGCTCGCGATGGGGGACGAGACCTCCGCCGCGCTCGGCGTCCAACCTGCCCGGCTGCGCCGGGAGTTGTTCCTCGTCACCGCGGCCGTGACCGGAACGGTGGTGGCGGTCAGCGGCGCCATCGGCTTCGTCGGCCTCATGGTGCCCCACCTCGTACGGATGCTCGTCGGCGCCGACCACCGCAGGGTCCTCGCGGTCGCGCCCCTGGCCGGAGCGGTGCTCCTGGTGTGGGCGGACGTGCTGTCCCGGCTGCTGCTGGCCCCGGCCGAACTCCCGGTCGGAGTCATCACCGCCGTCGTGGGAGTGCCCGCCTTCCTGCTGCTGATGCGGCGCGGCGGCTATGCGTTCGGGGGGCGTTGATGCGGCTCGACATCGAGGGACTGTCGGTCGACGCGGGCGCGACGCGGCTGGTCGACGACATCGAGCTCGCCGTGGACTCCGGGGCCTTCGTCGGGCTCGTCGGCCCCAACGGCAGTGGAAAATCAACCCTGTTGAGGTGCTTGTACCGGGCGCTGCGACCGGCAGGGGGCGCGGTCCGGCTCGACGGCGACGACGTGCACGCCATGGAACCACGGGCCGCCGCACGGGTGTTGGCCGCGCTGCCGCAGGAGTCGTCGGCCGAGTTCGACTTCACCGTCACCGAGGTGGTCGCGATGGGGCGGCTGCCGCACCGGGACCGGACCGCCGCGTCGGACCGGGAGATCTGCGCCGACGCCATGGAACGCACCGGTGTCGCCCACCTCGCCGACCGAGGCTTCCTCGCCCTCTCCGGCGGAGAGAAGCAGCGCGTCCTGATCGCCCGCGCACTCGCCCAGCGCCCACGCGTCCTGGTCCTCGACGAACCCACCAACCACCTGGACATCGCCCACCAGTTGGACGTGCTGTCCCTGGTCCGGCGCAGCGGCCTGACCGTACTCGCGGCCCTGCACGACCTAAATCTCGCCGCCGCGCACTGCGACCTGCTGTACGTGATCGCGGACGGCCGGATCGTCGCGTCCGGCGCACCGCACGACGTGCTCCAACCCGCCCTGCTCGCCGAGGTGTTCGGAGTCCGCGCGCACCCGGTACGACACCCGGAGACCGGCGCCGTCCAGCTCCTGTTCGATCTGCTCCCGCCCACCACGTGAGGACCCTTATGCGCAAGTTGCTCGCCGCCGCTCTCTGTCTCGCCGCGACCGTGACCGCCACCGGCTGCGGTGCGAGTGTCGAGTCGACCGCGGACACCCGGCCCACCGAGGCGGTCACCCTCACCAACTGCGGCCAGAAGGTGACGTACAAGACCGTCCCGAAGCGAGTCGTCACCAACGACGTCGGCATCACCGAGCTGATGTTCGCCCTCGGGCTGGAGAACCGCATGGCCGGGTTCGCCATGCCCGACGACAAGGGCGATCTGACCGACGTGCCCTGGAAGGACGGCTACCAGCAGGTCAAGTGGCTGTCCAAGGACCAACTCACCAAGGAGAACGTCCTAGACGCCCGCGCCGACCTCGTCTTCGCAGGCTGGAACTACGGCTTCCGCGACGACAGCGGCTTCACCCCCGACGCCCTCAAGAAGCTCGGCATCCCCTCGTACGTCCTCACCGAGTCCTGCCGCAACGGCCGCACCGACACCTCGCGCGGCATCATGCCGCCCCTGGACGCCCTCTACACCGACCTCACCAACCTCGGAAAGCTGTTCGGCGTCGAAAAGCGCGCGGCCACCCTGATAGCCGACTTCAAGAAGCAGATCGCCACCGTGCACAGCGAGGCACCGGCGAAGAGTCCCACGGTCTTCCTCTACGACAGCGGCCAGGACGCCCCGTTCACCTCGGGCCGCTACGCGGCCCCCGACCAGATCATCAGCGAGGCCGGCGGGGTCAACGTCATGCACGACGTCAACGACTCCTGGACCACGGTCGGTTGGGAGACCGTCGTGAAGCGCGACCCCGATGTCATCGTGATCTGCGACTACGGCGACGTGAGCGCGGAACAGAAGAAGAAGTTCCTCCTCTCCTACGCCCCGCTCCGCAACGTCTCAGCCGTCAAGCACCGCCGGATCTTCGTCCTGGACTACGTCGACCTCGTCGAGAGCCCCCGCAACCCGTCCGCCATCGCCCGCCTCGGCGCGTATCTCCGCACGGTGGCGGCGGGGCAGGAGGCGGCCCGGTAAGGCGTCCCGGTGGGACCGGCGCCGATCAGCGGGTGGGGAAGGAAGCCAGAGCGTGCTCCCACTCGTCGGCCGCGCGGAGCAGTGCCGCCGTATCCACCTGTATCTCCTCGAAGTACTGGTAGATGTTCGGTCTGGCCTCGCCCTGCCGCCATGGGGGCAGGGCTTCCAGGGAGAGGTGGACGCGGACCAGCGCCCCGGCCTCGCCGCGCTCGGCGAGGCTGAAGGCCAGCACCGGTTCGTTGAACCATGTGTCCGGGGACATATAGCCTTCGGCGTCGAGCCGGGTCACGTCCACCGTCCCCGTGGCCGCCCCGCGCAGCCAGGCGGTGACCTGGTGGGCCTCGTGGATCAGCATGGAGGGATCGGCGAAGGACCAACTGCCCTCGGACGTCGTCACCTTGGCGCCGATGATCAGCCAGTTGTCGTCGTAACGGTTACCGCGAACTTTGGGGAACTGATAGCGCAGGGGCCGGAGTTCGACACTGGTCGCATGATCGCTGAGGTGCACGGCCACAGGATGCCAGTGGCCCTCCGGCGGTGTAACTAGGTTTTCGCCGCCCGGACCTGGTCGTAGCGCCCCAGGAAGCGGAACGCCCCGTCCCTCGCCTGGTACAGGAACGCGGTGTCCGCCGGGTCCATCGTGTGGGTGGTGCCCTGGTCGAAACGGATGGGCTTGGCCACCCCGTCGTACGAGAGATGGAAGAGGCCCTCGGCGACCTGTGCGGGCTCGATCGCGGTCGTGGTGCCGAGTGCGTCGAGGGCTCGGGCGATCAGGCCGACGGCGTCGTACGCCTCGGCGGACCAGCGGCCGGGCGCCTCGCCGTAGCGTGCCCGGTAGGCCGCGGTGAACGTCTTCGCGGCCTTGGTGTCGGCCGACTGCGCCTCGGTGTACGGCGCTTCGAAGACCCAGCCCTCGGCCGCCTGCCCGGCCGCCGTGAGGAAGTCGGCACGCATGACGGGCTCGAACCCGGCCACCGCCCCCGTGAACCGTGCCGCGGCCAGGGCCCGGGCGCAGGCCGCGGCCCGGCGTGTTGACGTGCCGGCGAAGACGACCGCCTGCGGGCCGGTGGCCAGGGCGTGGGCGATGGCCGGGCCGAAGTCGCTTGTGCCGGCGGCCACTTGGTGCGTGGTGACCGTTCCGCCGCTGGGCGGCGTCGCCACCAGGTTCCGGTTGATGTCGACGGCCGTCTCGCCCGCCGCGCGGTCCTGGACGACCGCCGTACGGTGGCTGGGGCGGTCCCTGGTCAGGTAGGAGAGGATCGGCAGCGTCTGTGAGCTGTCGGAGGCCCTGGTCACGCACAGGGTGCGCAGGCTCGTGGTGGACAGTCCGGCGGTCGCGTCGTCGACCGACACCAGGACCACCGGCATGGACGCGGCGGCGTACAGCGGCGCGGCGGCACGGGCGCCGACCGTCGTGCTGGGGCCGATGACGGCGCTCACGGACGGCGCGGCGAGCACCCGCCGGGCGATCTCCCGCGCTCGTGCGGCGTCACCTCTGTCGTCGTACGAGGACAGGGCCAGGCGGTAGTTGGCGTCGCCGCGGGCGTTGTGGGCGGCGACGGCGAGGAGTGCGCCGCGCTGCTGTGCCTTGCCCAGGGCTCTCTGAGGCCCCGTCAGATCGGCGTGCAGGGCGAGGGTGTGCGTGGGGATGTCGTGGCCCGCACCGCCCGTCGCCGGGTGGCCCCGGGTGAGCAGGACGGCCGCCCCGGTGCCCGACGCGGCGAGGACGGCTGCCGCCGAGCTGCCGATCGTCAGCACACGGCGGCGTGAAAACCCCCGCGCTGTACGCGTGTTGAGCGCCTCGGGGACGATCGGCCCCGCCGTGCGCGGCGGCGGGTCGAGGGCGCGGGCCGAGCGCTCGGCGACCAGTCGGAGCACGGCGGGCGGCAGCCAGTCGGTCGGGGGGACGGCGACTTCGTCTTGGTGTTCGTCGTGCGTCAGCGCGGAGCGGACCTCGGCCGCCGTCGGGCGGAGCGCGGGATTCTTGGCGAGGCAGCCGTCGATCACCGACCGCAGTGGCGAAGGGAGTTGAGCGAGGCCGGTGCGGTCGGGGGACTCGTGGACGGTGCGGTACAGGATCACGGGCGCGTCACCGGTGCCGAACGGCCGCCGCCCGGTCGCCGCGTACGCCAGCACGCAGCCCAGGGAGAACAGATCGCTGGCCGGACCGACCTCGCCGCCGCGCGTCCGGGCCTGTTCGGGGGAGAGGTAGCCCGGGGTGCCGACGACCGCGTCGGGGGCGGTGAGCGCGGTCGCCCCGGCACCCTTGGCGATGCCGAAGTCGATGAGCCGGGGGCCGTCGGGGACCAGCAGGATGTTGCCGGGTTTGACGTCCCGGTGCACCAGGTCCACCGCGTGCAACTCGCCCAGCGCCTGGGCCAGTCGGGCACCGAGCACGGCGACCGTTTCCGGGGGCAGCGGCCCCAGTCCGTCCACCGCCTCGGCCAGCGACGGGCCGGGGACGAACGCGGTGGCCAGCCACGGTTCCCGCGCCTCAGTGTCCGCGGCCGTCACCGCGACCACCCAGCGGCCGGTCAGGCCGGTGGCCAGCCGCACCTCGCGCCGGAAGCGGGCACGGAAGGCCGGGTCGGCCGCGTACTCGGCCCGGATCACCTTCAGCGCGACGGGCGTTCCGTCGGCGGTACGGGCCAGATACACCACGCCCATCCCGCCCGCACCGAGGCGCGCGAGCAGCCGGTGTCCGCCCAGTTCCTCCGGGTCCTCGGCCCGCAGTGCCCGCATCCCGTGGCTCCCGTTGCTGCTCGGTGACGGCTTTCTCCAACGGTCAGGAAGACAGCCCCACCGGACCGGTGTAGACGAAGCGGCCGTCCTTGACCTGGTAGCGCTGTACCTGCCGGGTGACGAGCTGGTGGTCGGCGTCGAACGTGTAGGTGGTGACCAGCCCCTTGAACCCGGACTTGGCGAGCGCGCCGGTGACTTGAGCCCGGGTGGGGCGGTGCGGCGCGCTCCCGCCGGTTCCGTTGCTCGCGCTCGCCCCGCTCCCGGCGAGGGCCGTGAGCCGGTCGGCGAGCAGGCGGGTGACGTCGTAGGCCTCGGCGGCCCAGTCGCCCGGCGCGGTGCCGTAGCGCTTCCGATAGGCGGTGGCGAACGGCCGTACGGCCGTGGCGGCCGGGTCGATGTACGGAGCCAGGACCTGCCAGCCCTCGCCCGCCGGGCCCGCCGCCGAGACGAAGGCCGGAGTGGCCGACGAAGTGTCCAGGAAACGCGGGCCGTTGAAGTCCCGTGCGGCCAGGGCGCGGGCGAGCGGGGCGGCACGTTCGGGAGTGCCGGTGTAGTAGAAGCCGTCCACGCCGTGGGCCAGCATGTCGGCGACGACGGTCGACACGTCCGGCGCGAGCGCGGGCACCACCCGGGCGTAGAGGGCGATGCCGGCCGCGTGGGTCGAGCTGTGGACGACGTTGACGGACTCCATGCCGGTGATCCCGCCCGCCCGGTCGACCAGCAGCCCCGGGCGCCGGGAACCCTGCGTGGTCAGCGCGGTGACGGTGGCGAACGCCGAGTACGCGGCCAGTGGAGCGGCCCGGAAGTAGCTCTTCGGCTTGGCCAGCAGCGCCGACTGGACGGCGGAGACCGAGAGTTCGGAGACGGTGATCAGGGGCAGCCCGGCGCTCTCGTACACCGCCACCGCGCTCTGCGCCGAGGCGTAACCGGTGGGGCCGAGCACTGCGAACACATCACGGTCGGCGGTCAGTTGACGTGCGACCGCCTGCGCCCGGGCCGGATCGCTCCGGTCGTCCAGCACCCGCAGAGTGAGCGTGAATGCCTTGTCCTCGCGGGAGTTGAACTGTTCCACCGCAAGCCGTGCGGCCCGCTCCTGCGCCGTCCCCGCCGCCTTCAGCGGGCCGCTCAGATCGGCCTGGACACCGATGGTCCAGGAGCGGCCGGTGGCCGAACCCGCCGGTGTCGTACGGTCGTTGTCGCGCAGCGCCGCCCACAGCGCCGCCCCGCCACCGGCCGCGAGCAACGCCGTACCGCCCGCGGCGAGGGCAAGTACCCGACGACGGCCCGGACGTGGGGGAGCGGACTCGTCAGGGACCTCGGTCGGCTCGATACCGGGCAGCGCCAGCATCCGCGCCGACCGGTCGGCGACCATCCGGACCACCGGGTCCGGCAGCCAGCCGATGGAACCGGCCGGTGCGTCCTCCACCAACTCGGCGTCGATCTCGGCGACTTGGGGCCGGGCTTCGGGTTCCTTGGCGAGGCAGCGCGCCAGCAGGGAGCGGAGTTCGACGTCCTCGACCCCGTCCAGGTCCGGGGTGTCGTGCACGGTCCGGTACAGCAGCGCGTCCGCCGTACCCGTACCGAACGGCAGCCGTCCGGTCGCCGTGTACGCCAGCACACAGCCCAGCGAGAACACATCGCTCGCCGGACCCACCGGCAGCGCACGGGCCTGCTCCGGGGAGAGGAACCCGGGTGTGCCCACCACCATGCTGTCCGAGGTCAGTTCGGTCTCCTCGGCCGCCGTGGGCCGGGCGATACCGAAGTCGATCAGCCGGGGCCCGTCCAGCGCGAGCAGCACATTGCCCGGCTTGACGTCCCGGTGCACCAGACCCGCCTGATGCACGGCGTCCAGGGCACGCGCCAGCACCTTGCCCAGGACCCGCACCACCCGCGCGGGCAACGGCCCGCACTCCGCCACCGCCTCGGCCAGCGAGGGGCCCGGCACGAAAGTGGTCGCCAGCCACGGCGCGGGCCCCTCCGTGTCCGCGCCCAGCACCGGCACCACCCACGGGCTGTCCACCCCGCGCGCGGAGTCCGCCTCACGTCTGAACCGGGCCCGGAACTCCGTCTGTTGGGCGAACTCGGGCTGGATCACCTTCACGGCCGCCAGCTCCCCGGCCGTACCGCGCGCCACGTAGACCACGCCCATGCCGCCCGCGCCCAGCCGCCCGAGCAGCCGGTATCCGCCGAGCCGGGAGGGATCGGAGGGAAGCAGCCGCTCCATCACGAACCACCGCCCTTCGCGCCCGACGCGGACCCGGTGGTGCGGCCGGTCTCCTCCTGCACTCGCAGCAGCATCCTCGGAAGGACCTCCGCCACAAGGGAGTTGAGCTCCTGCTCGCTCCGGCCGCGCCCCCCGCACACGGAGGTACCGGCCACCACCGAGCCCAGGACCGCCTGTTGCCACCAGTACGGATACGGGCCCCCGCGCGTGTCACTGAGGCACTGGCCGGTCTCCAGCAGCAGATCGTCGCCGCTGGTGTTGCCGCCCTCGCCGCGCGCGAACGACAGCGACTGCAAGCCCGTCAACCGCTCACCCGGCCGCTGGGTCTGCTCGGTGCAGTCGAGGTCCTCCTCCAGCATCCGGGCCTGCTCCCACGAAGCGTCGAGCGCGGTGCGGTGCACGGTGACCGTGGCCGACAGCCGCACGGCGCCCTTTCCGCCGGTCGCGGGCACCTCGAAGTGCCGGGTCAGGGTGGCCAGCGCGTCACCGGGTAACGGCTCCAGGCGCCACAGACAGTCGTCCCCCAGCACCGCCCACTGTCCGGGGTCACTCTCGTACGGCGTCGCCCGCTCCACCCCGGTTCCGAACAACTCCGGCCCCGAGATGACCCGTTGGATCAGTGCCTGGGCCTGCGTCGCGGTCTTCGGTTCCCGGGCCGGGTCCGTCTCGGGGGTGGCGGAAGCGGTAGAAGCGGTGGCGCTGGGGTTGGTCCCGGACGGCGTCGGCGGCGATGCGGAACCGCCCCCTGTGCACCCCAGCAACAGCCCACTACAGGCCGCCACCACCCCACCGACCCGTAGTGCTCCGGCATACGCCACGACGTCGCCCCCTCCACGGCCTGCCGTACGGCCGACCCCATGCCCCTACCGATGCACCCGGTCGCGGGACGGTTCCCCGCGCTCCGTTTCTGTTTCCGGCTTCGCACAGGATTCGTACAGACGAGTCGATCGTAGTGCCGATGGCTCCTCAACTCATGCTGTACGGAGGGCAGTTCGGAGTCGAAGCGGACTCACCTGACGAGTTCGGTCGGCTCGTCCAGTTGCGTCAGCTTCCGGGGATTGCGCACCACGTAGATCCTGGTGACCCGGCCGTCCTCCACCACGAGACTGATCGCGGACGGCTCACCGTCGACGTCCATCCGGCCCGCGGGCTCGCCGTTGAGCCACAGGGGAGTGGTGTCGAACGCGGCCACCAGGGTGTGCGCGCGGGCGAGGATCGGTGCCACCAGCTCGACGCCGTGGATCGGGGCGAGCGCGGCGGCGACGACCCCGCCGCCGTCGGTCACCAGCACCACGTCCGGCGCCATCACCTCCATCAACTCCCGCAGATGGCCGGTGCGCAGGGCGTGCAGGAACCGTTCCACGACGGCCGCCTGTTCCGACTGGCTCACCTTCACCCGTGGCCGCCGGGCCGCCACATGCTCCCGCGCCCGCCGGGCGACCTGCCGCACCGTCGCCGCGGACTTCCCGACGACCTCCGCGATCTCGCCGTACGACAGCTCGAACACCTCGCGCAGCACGAACACCGCCCGCTCGGTGGGCCCGAGCGTCTCCAGCACGGTCAGCATCGCGATCGACACACTCTCCGCCAGCTCTACGTCCTCGGCGACATCGGGACTGGTGAGCAGCGGTTCCGGCAGCCACTCGCCCACGTACTCCTCACGCCGGCGCGACAGGGCGCGCAGCCGGTTGAGCGCCTGCCGGGTGACGATCCGGATCAGGTACGACCGCGCGTCCCGTACCTGTGACCGGTCGACGTCGGCCCAGCGCAGCCAGGACTCCTGCAAGACGTCCTCGGCGTCGGCGGCCGAGCCGAGCATCTCGTAGGCGACGGTGAACAGCAGGCCGCGGTGGGTGACGAAGGGATCCTCGGTCATGCCGACATCTTCCCCGATCGCGCGGCCAACGGGATCTCGCAGGAGTCGGAGTAGCCCTGCGAGGTGATCCCGTGGGCGGTGTTGCACCGGGCGGCCATGTTGGCGAAGCCGATGTACACGGTGAGTTCGACCAGCGCTGCGGGGCCGAGCCGGTCCAGCAGGCGCCGCGACAACTCGTCGGTGACGGTGGACGGTGTGGTCGTCATGGCCTCCGCGTACTCCAGCACGTCCCGCTCCAGCGGCGAGAACACGTCCGCCTGCCGCCAGCGCGGCACCTGGCTCGCCTTCGTCAGGTCCAGGTTCTGGTTCAGCGCGAAGAAGTAGTTGACGTCGAGGCACCAACCGCACCCGACCTGCGCTGCCACGGCCATGTGCGCGAACGTCTTCAGACTCGCGTCCGCCGCGTCCAGCGTGGCCACCTTCGCGGTGAACTCCTGGTTCGCGGCGGCGAGTTGGGGGTGGTTCCACAGGACTTCGATGGGTTCGGGCACGGATCCGAGCTGCTTGATCAGGTTCTCGCGCAGCTCGACGGGAAGCTCGGCCCTCGGAACGCGAAGCGTCATGATGTCCTCCTGTACGTGTGCCTGTCCGGGCCAGTACGTGTGTCCGCCCGGCGGTTCGGCATGAAGACACCGGCGGACGTGAGGATGTGACATCGGGACGCCGGACGGCCGCACCCTCGCCACCGACGGCGAGGGTGCGGCCGTCCTGTCGGGCGGCCCTGAACTCGCCCGCACGCGGAACAGGGCCGGTCCTAGCGGGCCGTCACCCGGAGGTTCCGGTCGCGGCGGCGAGGTCGTCGGCGTCGGCGCGGGCGAGCACGGCGTCCACGACGGCGTACTCGGCCTGGTCCAGTACGTAGAGCACCAGGGCGATCGCGTCCGCGGCATCCTGCTCGGCGTCGTCGGCGCGGCGTTCGGCCTTCTTGAGGTCGCGTTCGGCCTTGTGCTCGGCGCTCGCCGCACGGCGGTCGGCGAAGTGCTTCTGCACTGAGTCGTGCGCGTCGCTCAGCCGGCCCTGCGCCCGGGCCTTGGCGTCGTCGGTCTTGGCTCCCACGGCATCGATGGATGCCTTGAGACTGGTCTTCGTCGTCTCCAGCTGCGCGCGGTTCTTCGCCTTGGCGGCCGTGGCGGTGTCCTCGACCTTCTTCGTCCGGTCCGCCAACTTGCCGAGCTGGTCCGAAAGCTTGTCCATGATGATTCCTGTCTCGTGAGATTGATTCGGTGGGTCTCGGACAGCGCGCGGCGCGGGTCCGCCGACGCCACGCGTGCCGCTATGCCGCTCTTTGCCGCAGGTGGAGTGAGAGGACGATGCCGGACGTCCCGTACATCAGGCTGAACAGGCCGAACACGGTCGCCAGTGAGACCGCGCCGACGTCCGGCCGCACGAACAGCGCGAACGCCAGGGCCACGGAGACCAGCCCGGTCAGCATGAACATCGCGCGCTCTCCGGCGGACTCGCCCTCCTGAGTGGCCATGCCGATCTCGACAGCGCCGGTGACCAGCGCCCACGCGCCGACCCAGAGGGTGAGTGCCAGCGCCGTGATGCCCGGCCACAGGATCGCGGCGGCTCCGCTCACGGCGGACAGCAGGGCCAGTAGCAGCCAGCCGAAGACCGGCCCCGCCCGGTTGCCGCTGAACGCGCGAACGGCGTCGTTGGCCGCGGCGAAGAAGGCGTAGAAGGCGAACAGGTAGACGAATGTGCCCACGGTTATGCCGGGCCACACCAGCGATACCAGTCCGAACGCGACCGCGAGGATGCCGCGCCACAACAGGGCGTTGGGTGAGCTGAGTACGGTGATCACTTCCCTTCTCGGCCGAGGGGACATGGGCCGGTCGCCTCTTTCCCAACCCCGACGCTAGGGCTCGGCGGTCCGGGCACCATCCGTCATCCGACTGCACTGCTGTAGCTGTCGGGCTGCTTAGGTTCGAGGCGTTCCGGGCGGACGACGACCCACCCCGGACGGCATGCGCGGCCGATTTCGCTACAAGTTCCGAAATTATTCGTGACGGCTCCGCCACGCCGTCGAAATAGGTACTTCCTAGCTTTAACGCCAGTCGCATAGGCGTCATCGCACCCATTGGCTCCTTCAAGCCGCAAGAGGTGCTTTCTCGCGAAAAAACATCACTGTCCTCAGTGATGTCCTGAGACAGGAGCCATCGAGTGTCCAACCCCTCCCGTCGCGGTGTCCTCAGACTGACCGCGGGCACAGCTCTCCTCGGCACCCTCGCCCTGACCGGCTGCGGGCGCGGGGACGAGACCGCCACCGCGAAGACCGCCGCCAAGCCGATCGGCACCACCCCGGCTACCGGCACCGTCAATGTCTGGGCGACCCAGGACGACGCCAGCGTGCTCGACAAGGTGATCAAGCCGTTCAAGGCCGCGAACCCGGACGTCACCCTGAAGTTCACGCTGATACCGAACTCCGACTACTACACGAAGCTCCAGGCGGCGATCGCGGCGGGCAAGGGCCCGGACGTGGCCCAGTTCTTCCCCGAGTCGCAGGCGCAGTTCCTCGACCCGGCGATCCTGCGGCCGGTGCCGGACGGGCTCGTCGACTCCGGCAGCTTCTTCAAGAGCCTGTGGGACGCCGGAGTGGCCAAGGACATCGCCTACACGGTGCCCTGGTACGCGTACACGTACGCCCTCGTCTACCGCGCCGACCTCGCGAAGAAGGCGGGCGTCAAGGCGCCCACCAGCTGGGACGAGATGGTGCCGTTCTTCAAGGCGCTGGAGGGTGCCGGAGCCGTGCACGGGCTCGGGGCCGACAACGGCTGGGACATCTTCAACGGCCAGGACGCCGCGATGTACGCCTGGCAGGCCGGCGGCTCCCTGCTCTCCGCCGACGGCACGTGGACGCTCGACACACCGGCGATGGTCGACGCGATCAAGTACAACGCGTCGTTCTTCACGTCCGGTTCCGCCGACACCGCGACCCCCACCTTCCTCGACTCCCAGCCGTACTTCGTCTCCGGCAGGACGGCCTGCATGATCACCGGCCCCTGGGTCGTCGGCCAGCTCGACACCGCCGCGAAGAAGACCGGCTGGACGGCATCGCACGTAGCCACCGCACCGCTGCCGGCCGGCGCTTCCAGCAGTGCCTCCTTCTCCGGCGGGGGCAGCTGGGGCGTGCTCGCGACCGGCGGCAACGCGGACGCGTCGTGGAAGTTCATCCGCCACCTCGCGAAGCCGAGCACCCAGGTCGCGCAGTTCAAGGCGTACAGCTCACTGCCGGCGGTCGTGTCGGCGTGGGACGACCCGGCCATCAAGGGGCAGCCGCTCCTCGACGCCTTCTTCACGCAGCTGAAAAGGGCGCGGGCGTTCCCGCAGGTGAGCACCTGGCAGCAGGTCGCGACCCGGCTCGGCAAGGAGATGGAGGCCGTGGCCAAGGGCAAGGAGACCCCGGCCAAGGCCGCCGCGAACCTCCAGGCCTACGCCGAGAGCGTCGGCACGAGCACGAAGTGAGCCGCCCATGACCACCACCCTCACCCCTCGGGCGCCACACACGACACCGCACGCCCGACCGGTCACGGCCCCCGCGCGCGTCCACAACCGGAGCCTGCGGCGAACGGCTGTCGCCTGGCTGTTCCTCACCCCGTTCCTCGCCGTGTTCCTGCTCTACACGGTGATCCCGACGGTGGCCGCGCTCGGCTTCAGCCTCACCGACCTGCACGGCGCGGACCTACGGCATCCCTTCGCGGTCGACTTCACCGGCCTGGAGAACTACCTCCGGCTGTTCCAGGACTCGACCTTCCGCCGCGACATCCTCAACACCGCCGTCTTCGTCGCCGTCGGCGTACCGCTCACCATGGGCGTCGGTTTCGCGCTGGCCATCGCGCTGAACTCCGGCATCCGGCGGCTGCGCGGCCTGTTCCGTACGGTGTTCTTCGCACCGGTCGTCACCAACGTCGTCGCCGCCGCACTGATCTGGCAGTACGCCTTCAACCCGAGCGGCACCGTCAACAAGGCGCTCGGCGCGTTCGGTTTCGCCGGACCGAACTGGCTGGACGACCAGCACCTCGCCATGCCCGTGGTCATCCTGCTCGGCGTCTGGCGCAACTTCGGCACCGCGATGGTCCTCTTCCTCGCCGGACTCCAGTCGATCCCGCAGGACGTCTACGAGGCCGCCGCCCTCGACGGGGCGGGAAAATGGCGGCAGTTGAGGCACATCACCCTCCCCCTGCTGCGGCCCACCACCCTCATGGTGTCGGTGCTGCTCACCGTCTTCTACCTCCAGGTCTTCGACGAGCCCTATCTGCTCACCGACGGCGGCCCGCTCGGCTCCACCGAGTCCGTGGCGCTGTACACCTACCACCAGTTCGGGGTCGGCGAGTTCGGGGTGTCCTCGGCCGCCTCCTTCGTGACCCTGCTGCTCGTGTCCCTGGTGAGCGTCGTCCAGTTCCGATTGCTGAGGCCCCGCACATGACCGCCGTCGCCCGAAGTGCCGTACGGGCGCGGCCCGTTGCCCGGCCCCTGCTCTACGCCGCGCTCGTCCTGTGCGCGCTGCTCACGCTGCTCCCGTTCGTCTGGGGGATCGGCGGCTCGCTGCGCGGCCTCGACGAGATCCGCTCCGACCCCGGTTCCCTCGTCCCCCACCACTTCACGCTGGACAACTTCACCCGGCTGTTCAGGACCCAGGGCTTCGGCCGGTTCGTGGTCAACAGCGTCGTGGTCGCGGCCATGGTGGTGGTCGGCAACATCGTGGCGGCGTCGGCCGCCGGTTACGCGCTCGCGAAACTCGAATTCGCGGGCAGGCGGCTCGCGTTCGGCGCGGTCATGGCGGCGATGATGGTGCCGTTCACCGCGGTGTTCGTCCCGCAGTTCGTGCTCACCGTGGACATGGGCCTGGCGGACACCCTCGCCGGTATCGCGCTGCCCAGCCTGGCGATGCCGATGTCGGTGTTCATCATGCGGCAGTACGCGTCCTCGATCCCCGACGAGTTGCTGGAGGCGGCCCGCATCGACGGGGCCGGTGAGTTCCGCATCTTCTTCCGGATCTTCCTCCCGCTGGCCGGTCCGGCGGTCGCGACGATCACGATCATGTCGTTCCTCAACTCGTGGAACTACTTCATCTGGCCGCTCATCGTCGCCCAGAGCACGTCCAGTTACACGCTGCCGGTGGGCCTCGCGGCCACCAGCCAGGCGGCGGCGCACGTGACCGACTACGGCCTGATGCTCGCCGGTGCCGTCGTCGTCATGCTGCCGGTGCTCGTGCTCTTCCTCTTCCTTCAGCGGTACTTCGTGCAGGGCATCGCCGGAACGGGAATGAGGTGACCCCCCTGAAGTCCGCGACGAACGGGATGAACCAGAGCGCCGTCCGCCGCGTCAACACCTCAGTCATTCTGCGTACGTTGGCGGTGTCGGCCGGACCGATGACCCTGACCGAACTCGCCGGGCGGGCCGGACTCTCCCGCCGCACCAACGAGTTGATCCTGGACTCGCTCATCGAAGCGGGCTGGGTCACCGAACTCGACCGCGTGCCGACCAGCGGCTGCGCCGGCCGCCCCGCCCGCCGGTACGAACTCCGCGCCGAACAAGCCCTGTTGGCGGCGGTCCGCATCACCACCCTGGACGTGTCCGCGGTGGTGGCCGACGTCCGCGGCCGTATCCTCGGCCGGGCAGACCGCCCCCTGCGCGCCTACCAGGATCCGCGGTCCACACTCGACGACGCGGCGGCCCTCGTACGGGACGCACTCGACGACGCCGGCGGCTCGCCGGACCGGCTGCGCGCCGGTGCGGTCGCGGCCGGCGGCGCGATCGACGACGAAGGTGTCGTACGACGTCTGGTGCACACCACGCGCTGGGAGGGCGTGCATCTGCCCGACGAGCTCCAGCGGCGCGTGCGGATGCCCTGGTTCGCCGACAACGACACCAACCTCGGTGCGCTGGCGGAGCGTTGGCGGGGCGCGGCCGGTGACCACGACAACGTCGTCTGGGCGGTCCTCGGCAACCGGACCGGCCTGGGCATCCTCATCCGGGGCGCCGTGCACCGGGGTCTGGACGGGGCCGCCGGCGAGATCGTCGAGGCGCACTCGATACCGGTCGGCTCGGTCGCGAACCACCCCGTCGCCTGGCTCACCGCACCCGAGGCGGACCGGCGCCGTACCGCCCTGGAGCGTTTCGAGGCCGCCCGGGCCGGAGACGCGGAAGCGCTCGCCGAGGTCGACGAGTTCGTCGAGAACATCACCTCGATCCTCACCACCCTGTCCTGGACGGTCGCACCCTCGCTGATCGTGCTCGGCGGCGGTCTTGAGGACGCGGCCGACGTGCTGCTGCCCCGGGTGCGGGAGGCGATGCGCGTGGCCCGTACCCCCGCGATCGAGCTGCGCGCCACCCGCCTGGGCCGCGACGCCGCGCTGATCGGCGCCGTGAAGCTGGCCCTCGACCGGATGGACACCGAGCTGTTCGGCCCGCTCGTCCCCGGCGCGTAACTCCCCCCACACGAAACGACTTTGGAGTTCCCCTGTGACCGACATCCCGCACACCGACGTCCTCATCGTGGGCAGCGGCATCATGGGATCCGTGGTGGCCCGGCTGCTGCGGGACAGCGATCCGCGGCTGGGCATCACGATGATCGAGGGCGGCAGCGCGATCGGCGGGACGCCCGGGCTGCATCTGCACGATGTCGACGACCCGGTCCTCTGGGCGCGCTACAACGAACAGGTCGTCAGCGGCATCCAGGGCATGTACACCGGCGCCGAGGTGGTGCGCGAGACGGCGGACAGCCTCACCGGCCTGACACCCGGCATGTTCCACGCGCTGGCCTTCGGCGAGGACGCCGAGGCGATGCCCGCGACCGCGCTCGCCTGGAACGCGGGCGGTATGGGCGTGCACTGGACCGCCGCGACCCCGTGGCCCGCCGACGACGAGGTGTTCGACTTCGGCGACCCGGCCGCCTGGGCGGCGGACCTCGACACCGCGCGCCGACTGCTCGCCGTCACACCTTCCCCGATCGGCCCCACCGAGATCGGGCACCTGGTCCTCGACGTACTACGAAGGCGCTACGACGACACGGCACCGGCCGACCGGCGCCCGCAGCCCATGCCCATGGCCGTCACGGCGACGGCATCCGGCCCCATGCCGCGCACCGCACCGGGGACGATCTTCCCGCCCATCGCGTCCGGCGGCGACCCGGAGTCCACCCTGCTGACCGACACCCTCGTCACCAGGTTGCTCGTCTCGGACGGCCGGGTCACCGGTGCCCGACTGCGCCGCGTCGCCGACGGCACGGAGACCGAACTCCACGCGGACACCGTCGTCGTGTGCGCCGACGCGCTGCGCACCCCGCAACTGCTGTTCGCCTCGGGCATCCGCCCCCCGGCCCTGGGCCGCAGGCTCAACGAGCACGCGTTCATCACCGCCCGGGTGCTGCTCGACCTGGACCGGTTCGGCCTCGCCCTCGACGACCTGCCCCTGCCCCGCACCGGCGAGTTCAGCACGGACTCGCTCTGGCTGCCGCAGAACGGAACGGCACAGCCCTTCCACGGACAGATCATGAACCGGACGTACGTCGGCGAGGACGGCCGCCCGCTCGCGCACGCCGTGGGCCTCACCCTGTACGCCCCTGTCGAGTCGCGCCCCGAGAACCGCCTCGTCTTCTCGGAGTCGGAGACCGACCTCGCCGGACTGCCGCGCATCCGCGTCGAGTTCGAGTACTCCGACGCCGACCGCGCGCTCATCGACCGGGCGTCCGCCGAAGTCCGGTCACTGGCCGAGGAGTTCGGCCCCTTCGACCCCGCCACCGAACTCGCGCTGCTCCCGCCCGGCTCCGCCCTGCACGTGACCGGCACGGTCCGGGCGGGCGTCGCCGACGACGGCACGACTGTCTGCGACCCGGACGGCCGGGTGTGGGGCTACGACAACCTGTACCTCGCCGGCAACGGCGTGATCCCCACCCCGATGGCCGCCAACGTCACCCTCACGGGCGCGGTGACCGCCGTACGGACCGCCCGAGCCGTCACCACCCGTACCGCGCCGCTCGCCGCGCGCTGAAAGGAAGTCCGACCGTGATCAGCACAGTCAAGGAATACCGCGTGGCGCTGCCGGCCTGGATCGACGACGAGCTGGCCGACGTGCCCGCCGTGGTCCGCGACCGCGCCGACCGGATGCGGCTCGTGCACCGCCTCGCCGACCGCAACTGGCGGGAGGGTGACGGCGGTCCGTTCGCGGCCCTCGTCGCCGAGCGCGACACCGGCCGGATCGTCTCCGTCGGCGTGAACGTCGTACTGGCCTCCGGCGTCTCCGGCGCACACGCGGAGGTCGTCGCGTTGGGTCTCGCCCAAAGAGCCCTCGGCGGCTGGGACTTGGGCGCCGAGGGACTGCCCGCGCACGAACTCGTCGTCAACTGGCGTCCCTGCGTGCAGTGTTACGGCGCCACGATGTGGTCCGGGGTGCGCGGTCTCGTGGTCGCGGGGGAGGGGCCCGAGCTGGAGGAGATCACCACCTTCGACGAGGGCCCCCTCGGCGCCGACTGGGCCGAGCAGTTCGAGGCGCGCGGGATCGACGTCGTAGGAGATGTGCTCCGGGACGAGGCGCTGACCGTGTTCCGGAACTATCGCGAGGCCGTCGACGCGGCCGACGGGATCGTCGTCTACAACGCCCGCGGAGGCACCGAATGACCACCACGGCACCGCGTTTCGCCACCGACGTCATCACCTTCTACCACCCGGATTTCTGGGACCTCCCCTCCGCCGACGCCGTGCGCGAATGGGCCCTGGCCCACCCCGAGCGCTTCTGGGCCCGCGTGATGGACGCGCTGACGGCGGCCGGTGTCACGGGCATCGAGCTGACCTTCGCGCCGGGTGATATCGAGTCGGCCCTGCGGGCCTTCGGCAGCGCACCCGCCTTCCGCCGTGAACTGGCGGCCCGGGGGCTGTCCGTCGTCAGCGCGTTCATCGCCGACAGCGACGCCCCCGGCTGGCGGGGCGGCGCCGATCTGCCCGCGATCGTCGCCGACGCCGAACGCCGGGCCGCCTTCCTCGCCGACGTCGGGGCGGAACTCCTCGTCGCCGGACTGCCGATGCGGACGACGTTCGGCACGCGACCGCCCTTCTTCGTCGACGCCGCGTACATGACCCGCATGGCCGACATCGCGCACGCGGTCGGTGAGGCCGTCTCGCGTCTCGGCGTGAAGCTCGCGTTCCACACGGAGTCCAACAGCACCCTCTGGTACGAGCGGGACATCGACCTGTTCATGGCCCTGACCGACCCGCGCTACGTCTGGCTGTGCCCCGACTCCTGCCACATCGCCCTCGGTGGCGGCGACCCGGTGGCGGTGGCCCGCCGCCACGCCCCGCGCATCGCCCTCGCCCACTGGAAGGACGCGGTCAAGCCCATCGACACCGAACTCACCATCGACGAAACGGTCTTCACTCAACAACAGCTCTATATGGCCGAGTTGGGCAAGGGCATCGTCGACTGGCAGGGCTGGGCCGACGCCATGTCCCGCACCCCGGGCGCCGGCACCGTACTCATCGAACTGGACGAGGCGCCCGACCCCGTCGCCGCCCTCAGAGCCGGAACAGCCGTGGCCGGCAAGGCGGTTCGCCCGTGATCGACTTCTCCGCCTGCGTCGAGCTGATGTTCCTCGAAGGCGAGCGGCCCCTCGACGACCGTGTACGCGCCGCGGCCGACTCCGGGTTCCGCGCGGTGGAGATCTGGGAGTGGTGGGACAAGGACCTGCCCCGCCTCGCCCGCGCGCTGGAGGCGACCGGCACGCGCCTGATCACTCTGTGCGTCGAGTCGTGGCGGGACAAGTGCGACCTGGGCGACCCGTCGTCGCACGACGAGTTCCTCACCCGCGTACGGGCGGCCGCCGACGCCGCCCGACAGCTGAACACTCCCGGACTCGTCGTACTCGCCGGGGACGTCGTCCCGGGAATCGCCCCCGCCGCTCAACTCCGCAACACGGCAGAGGTGTTCGCACGGGCGGGAGAGGAGGTCGGCGGGAGCGGCCTCGAACTCCTCGTGGAGGTCGTCAATCGCGCACACGAGGGTCCCCACGCCCTGATCTCCGACTCACGCACGGCGCTCTCTCTCCTGCGCGCGATCGACCTCCCCAACGTCCGCTTCCTCTACGACCGTTACCACGCGATCCTCAACGGCGAGCCCCTCGGAGCGGAGATCCAGGACGCCGTCCCGTTGATCGGCCACGTCCAGGCGGCCGACATCCCGGGCCGCCACGAGTTCGGTACCGGGACCGTCGACTGGGCCATCGAACTCGCCTGGCTCCACAAGGCCGGTTACGACGGCTACGTAGGCATCGAGGCGACACCGCTCGGCGACAGCGGCCAGGTCTACGCCGCGGCCCGTGCCTTCCTCTGACAAGGTCACTGTCCAGCTGCGACTGACGCTGCTCAGCCTGGGTACTCACCGGCTCATGCGGATGAGTGTGGTGGACGTGGGGTCGAACACGGTTCGGCTCGTGGTGGCGGATGTCGGGGACGGGGTGCCGTTGCCGGTGCACACGGCCAAGTGGAAGTTGCGGCTCTCCGAGCGCGTCGGGCCGCACGGGGAGATCCCCGACGAGGCCGTACGCCAGCTCGTGAAGGCGGTGTCGGCCGCCGAGGAGACCGCCAGGCACTGGGGCGCGGCAGGACCCCTCGCCTTCGCGACGGCGGTCGTCCGCGGCGCACCCAACCGGCTCGACGTGCTGCGCTCGGTGCATACCGAGACCGGGATACGACTGTCCACGCTGCCGGGGGAGTTGGAGGGCGAACTCACGTTTCTCGGCGCCCGGCGCTGGATGGGCTGGCGGGCCGGGCCGCTCGCCCTGTTCGACATCGGGGGCGGATCCTTCGAGGTCGCGTTCGGGCGCGGCCGGCTGCCGGACTTCGTGGCGTCCCTTCCGCTCGGTGCCGGCCGGCTGACCCGGGACTTCCTGCCGGGCCAGGACCGGCCGCCCGAGCAGACGGTCAAGGCGATGCGGCGCGAGGTACGGCACCAACTGCGGGACGTGGCCGCGCGGATCCGCTGGGAAGGGCCACGGACCACGGTGGTGACCTCACGCACCTTTCAGCAGCTGGCGCGACTCTGCGGTGCCGCGCCCGGTCGCCAAGGTCCTTTCGTGGAAAGGAGGTTGGTGCGGTCGGAGCTGCGGGTGGGCCTCGACCGGCTGGCCGCCCTCGCGGCGGCCGAACGGGCCCTGCTCCCCGGTGTCTCGGCACCGCGGGCCGCGCAGAGCCTGGCCGGAGCCGTGGTCGGGCACACGGTGATGAAGCTGACCGGCATCAAGACCGTCACCGTCTGCCCCTGGGGCATCCGCGAGGGAATCCTGCTGCGGTACATCGAGGACGGCGGTTCCTGGTGGACCGAGCTGACCCGCCGCAGCGCCGACGCGGAACCGGCGGGAAGGGCCGCCCTGCGCATCGCACCGGGTCCGGCACCGACGACCGCCGACGGCTGACCGCCCGAACTCCGTTCGCCCCCCTGCCACTTGGTACCGGTCCGGGCAACCACCGCCAGCCCTACGGTTCGGCGACGAACGAAGCGGTTCCGCACCGATTCCCGGCCGCCCGTCGTACCCTCAACAACGCTGGACGCGGGGCGCGTCGGGCGGTTCCGGTGCGGGCCTCGCCGACCGCGTACGGGGCGTCCCGGCGTACCGGTATGCTCTCGACTGTTGTCCGACGGCAACTATATTCGCGGGGGACAGCGCGGTGGGGAGGGCAGGGCCATGGTGGTGCCACGGCCACGGGCCGACGACCTGCTGTCGGTGGGCGGCGAAGGGGTCGGACCGGACACCTGGCCGGCCTGGCAGCCCTCCGTCCTGCTGGTCGAGGACGACGCGGGTGACGCGCTGCTGGTGGAGGAACTGGTCGCCGACAGCGCGCTGAAGATACGTCTGCGGTGGGTGCGGTCGATGGCCGAGGCCGCCGAGGCGCTCGCCGCCGACGTACCGGACTGTGTCCTGCTCGACCTGCATCTGCCGGACGCCCAGGGGCTGGAGGCGCTCTCCCGGGTACGGGCGGGCGCCGAACGGGCCGCTGTCGTGGTCCTCACCGGGCTCGCCGAGGAGGAGACCGGACTCGCCGCCGTCGCCGCCGGGGCGCAGGACTACCTGGTCAAGGGCCGGGTCGAACCGGGCCTGTTCGGACGCGCCGTGCGCTATGCGATCCAGCGCAAGCAGGCCGAGCGGGCGGCCGTCGCCCTCCAGTCCAGCCGGATGCAGGCCCAGGAGAACGCCCGCCTGGAACGCGGGCTGCTGCCCAGACCCCTGCTGCGCGGCGAGGGCGTGGAGGCGGTCGCCCGCTACCGTCCCGGGCGTGCGCAGGCGCTGCTCGGCGGCGACTTCTACGACATCGTGCAGAGCGTCGACGGCACGGTCCACGCGGTGGTCGGTGACGTCTCCGGGCACGGCCCCGACGAGGCCGCCCTCGGTGTCGCCCTGCGGATCGCCTGGCGCACGCTGGTGCTCAGCGGTGTCACGGGCGCCGAACAGGTGGCGCGGCTGGAGGAACTCCTCGTCGCCGAGCGCGTCCGCGGCGAGGTCTTCGCCACCCTCGTCTGTCTCACCGCCGCACCCGGCGAGCGCACCGCCCGCGTGGTGCGCGCCGGACACCACGGACTGCTGATGCGGGACGGTGGCGGTGTGGAATGGGTGGAGGTGCCCGGCGGTCCGGCACTGGGCCTGGTTCCCGGTCTCGCGGACTGGCCGGTCGCGGACCTCTCCGTACCGACGGGCGCGGCCGTGGTCCTCTTCACCGACGGACTCTTCGAGGGACATGTCGGCCGGGGCTCGGAGCGCCTGGGCGAGGAGGGTCTGCTGCGGCTGGCCCGGGAGCGGGCCGCACTGGCCCCGGCGCCGTTCGTCGACGAACTGATCGCCCGCGCCGAGGCCCTGGCCGAGACCCGGGGCGGCCTGGCGGACGACGTGGCCGTGCTGCACCTGCACTGGACATGAGACAGCTGCCCCGGACGTGATTCACCGCGCCGGAAACGAGCAGGTGGGACGAGAGGGTGTCGCGACGAGACGAACGGTGAGGGCAATGGCGGGCGGAACAGGGATCGGGCGCCGGCTGACGGTACAGGGATGGTTCTTCCTCGCACTGTCGCTCATGGTGCTGCTGGTGGTGATCGGCAGCGCGATCGGCGCGAACCTGCTGAGCCGGACGGCCGCCGTCACCGACGACCTGCTCCAGCGCGTACAGCCCGCCCAGACCGAGGCGTACCGGCTCCAGGCCGCCCTGGTCAACCAGGAGACCGGCATCCGCGGCTACGCGATCGCCGCCGACAAACAGTTCCTCGCCCCGTACACCAGCGGCAAACAGGACGAGGCCCGCTCGGCGGCCAGGCTCCGCGAACAGCTCCGCGACCGGCCCCGACTGCTCGCCGATCTACGGGCGGTGGAGCGCGGGGCGGCCGACTGGCGGCGGACCTACGCCGAACCCCTGGCCGCCGCCGTCACCCCCGGCCGGCCGCACGCCGTCGACCAGACCACCCTCGACAGCGGCAAGCGCCAGTTCGACCGGCTGCGCGCCCTCTGGGCGACCCAGAACACCGAACTCGCGCGGGCGGTGAAGCAGGGCCGGGCCCACCTCGCCCACCAGCGGACGGTGCGCGACACCGTGCTGAGCGGCATGGTCGCCGCCTTCCTGCTCACCGGCGTCGCCCTCGCCGTACTCGTACGACTGCTGGTGACCCGGCCCCTGGAGGCGCTCAGCACGGCGTCGGAACGGGTCGCCGCGGGCGACTTCGGGCACCGCATCACCGGGGACGGGCCCGCCGACCTCACCGCGGTGGCCGGAGCCGTCGAGGGCATGCGCAGACGGATCGTCGCCGAACTCGACGCCTCCCACGAGAAGGAGGAGGAACTCGGCCGCCAGGCCGATGAGTTGGACGCCCAGGCCGTCGAACTGCGCCGGTCCAACGCCGAGTTGGAACAGTTCGCCTATGTCGCCTCGCACGATCTGCAGGAGCCGCTGCGCAAGGTCGCCTCGTTCTGTCAGCTGCTGGAGAAGCGGTACGGCGACCAACTGGACGAACGCGGGTTGCAGTACATCGACTTCGCCGTCGACGGCGCCAAACGCATGCAGGTGCTCATCAACGACCTGCTCACCTTCTCCCGCGTCGGGCGACTCGACGACACCCGGGAGCAGGTCGGTCTCGACCAGGCGCTGGACAAGGCACTGCGGAACCTCGCGGCGGCCGTCGAGGAGTCGGAGGCCCGGATCGACCGGCCCGAGACACTGCCCGAGACCGTCGGCGACCCGACGCTGCTGACCATGCTCTGGCAGAACCTCGTGGGCAACGCCCTCAAGTTCCGCCACCCGGGCCGCGCCCCGCACGTGTCCGTCACCTGCGAGACCGACCCCGAGACCCCCGGCATGTGGCGCCTGAGCGTCACCGACAACGGCATCGGCATCCCCGAGGAGTTCACCGACAAGGTCTTCGTCATCTTCCAGCGACTGCACAGCCGCGACGCCTACGGCGGCACCGGCATCGGACTCGCCCTGTGCAAGAAGATCGTCGAACACCACGGCGGCCGCATCTGGATCGACAGCACGGTCGGCGAGGGCACCCGCCTCTGCTTCACGCTCCCGTTCGCAGCGGAAGCCACCTCTACGGACACCACCACGGACACCTCCACCGACGACCAGAAGGCCCTGACATGACCCTCCCCGACGCGACCCCCATAGACGTCCTCCTCGTCGAGGACGATCCGGGCGACGAACTGATGACCCGCGAAGCCTTCGAGGACAACAAGATCGGCAACACCCTCCATGTCGTCCGGGACGGCGAGGAGGCCCTCGACTTCCTCTACCGGCGCGGCGCGCACACCGGCGCCCCGCAGCCCGACCTCATCCTGCTCGACCTCAACCTGCCGAAGTACGACGGCCGTCAGGTCCTGGAGAAGATCAAGTCCGACCCGGAACTGGCACACATCCCCGTCGTCGTCCTGACCACCTCGTCGGCCGAGGAGGACATCCTCCGCAGCTACAAACTGCATGCCAACGCCTATGTCACCAAGCCGGTCGACCTGGACCAGTTCATCGCCGCGGTCCGGCAGATCGACGACTTCTTCGTGCAGGTGGTCCGCCTGCCCCATCGCTCCGGATGATCACGGCGCCGCGGGACCGCGTCCGCGCCAGTCCAGGCACACCACCAGGGCGTCGTCGTCGGGGGTCGGTGTGCCGCGGTGGCCGGTCAGTTCGCGCAGCACGGCCCGGGGCACGTCGGCCGCGGGCAGCAGCCTCGTGTGCTGGACCGCCCGCGCCAGCGCCGCGTCCCCGTACGCCTCACCCCTGGGCGAGGCCACGGCGTACACCCCGTCACTGACGAAGAGGATCCTGTCGCCGGGCTCGATTTGGAAGTCCTGCTCGATGTAGTCGGTCTCCTCGAACATGCCCAGCGGCAACTGCGCGTCGAACGCGATCCGTTCCACCACCCCGTCGCGCAGCCGCAGTGTCTGCGGAGACCCGGCGTCCACCACCCGCGTTCGCCCGGTGGTGAGTTCGAAGTCGAACATCAACACGGACATATGGCTACGGCCCCGGTAGTGGGCGTACACCGCCTGGTCCGCGAGGGCCGCCTGGTCGGCGAGGGGGATGCCCGCCCGGCGCGCGTTGCGCAGGGCGTTGACCGTCAGGTTCGTCAGCAGCGAGGCCTCGATGCCCTCGCCCATGCCGTTCGAGACGTAGAGCGTGAGCCGGTCGGCCGTGGCGGACCAGTCGAAGTTGTCGCCATGGATCGCGTAGGCCGGCTCCAGTTGGGCGCCGAGGTCGAACTCGGGGCGGGAGCACGAGCGGCCGGGCAGCAACTGCCACTGCATCTCCGCCGCCAGCGTGAGCCGGTCCTTGCGCCTGGCCCGCAGATACAGGTCGGTGTCGCGCTCGGCCACCAGCACCTCGTGGCCCAACACCTCGGCCAGCTCGGTCAGTTCGGGAAGACACCCGCGTACGTGGTCGCCGCCGGGGAGCGTCACCGAGAGCACGCCGAGGCGGTCTCCGCGCACACTGATCGGAAGGTGGGCACACACGCTGCCGTCCCCGAAGTTCCCCTCCACGAAAGGCTCTTGGGCGCCGAACGCGCGGCCCGCGGGGGTGTTGTGCACGGAGACGGGCGGCAGGGTGTGCGGCAGTTCGGTGACGCGCTGCAACACGGTCAGGCCGTAGTCGGCCACGAGCAGCTCCACGGAGTCCGCCGCGTACCACCGGACCAGTTCCCGCCCGACCACGTCGGGCAGTTCGTGGGGAGCCGCGGTACGCAGCGCCCGCTCGACAGTCATGAGTCTGTTCACGTTCGTGGATATGCCAATCTCTCCCTCGGAGAACGGGTAGGGCGTGCCTAGTAGGCTGGTACCCGTCCCTGTGCCTGCGAGAGTGTGATCGTGACCTCCATCCACCCCCGCCCCGAACCCGCCGAGGTGGCGCGGGTCACCGCCACGGCCGCGGAACTGCTGGAAGTGCTGTGGGGACGCGCCTCGACCGCGCCGGCGTCCGCCTCGCAGCTGCGGGTCCTGTTCATCCTGGAACACCACGAGGGCATCAACCTGCGCACCCTCGCCGACCACCTGGCTTCGACCCCGCCGTCGACGAGTCGGCTCTGCGACCGGTTGCAGGCCGCCGGGTTCGTCGACCGCGAGGTGAGTCCCACGGACCGGCGTGAGGTGCGGCTGTACCTCAGCGATCCGGGGCGGGCCTTTCTGGCGGACCTGCGGACCCGCCGCGAGGAGGCGTTGGGCGCGGTGCTGGCACAGATGCCGGCCGCCGGGCGCGACGCGCTGCTCACCGGCCTGGAGGCGTTCTGCGCGGTGGCGTCCGCGCAGCTCCACGACCACGACGAGTCCGCCGACAGACGCACCGCCTGACCGGGCCGCTCACGAGCACCCATGTCACGCTCCGCGACGGTGAAGTGATCAGCCGCGGGCGAAGGCGAGGAGGTCCGCGTTGAACCGCTCGGCGAACTCGGGCACCAACGCCAGGCCGTGCGGAGCGCCCGGGTAGATCTTGTAGGTCGCGTCCTTGACGAGTTTCGAGGACTTGTCGGCGGAGGCCACGATCGGAACGATCTGGTCGTCGTCGCCGTGCACGATCAATGTGGGTACGTCGATCTTCTTGAGGTCCTCGGTGAGATCGGTCTCGGAGAACGCCTTGACACAGTCGTAGGCGCCCTTGATTCCCACGGTCATGCTCCAGAGCCAGAACTCGTCACGAGTTCCCTGGGTGACGGTCGAGTTGTCGCGGTTGGCGCCGAAGAACGGGGCGCTGAGATCCTTATAGAACTGCGAACGGTCCGTTTCCACCCCCGCGCGGATCTCGTCGAAGACCTCGATCGGCAGCCCTTCGGGATTCGCGTCCGTCCTGAGCATCAGCGGCGGGATCGCGCCGAGCAGAACGGCCTTGGCGACCCGGCCCGACCCGTGCCGGCCGATGTAGCGGGTGACCTCCCCGCCGCCCGTCGAGTGGCCGACGAGAATCACGTCGCGCAGGTCGAGGGCCTCGATGACCGCTGCCAGGTCGTCGGCGTACGTGTCGAGGTCGTTGCCGTCCCAGGGCTGATCGGAACGTCCGCCCCCGCGCCGGTCGTGGGCCACGGCACGGAAGCCGTTGTCCGCCATCAGCTTCAGCTGGGGATCCCACGCGTCGGCCGTCAGCGGCCACCCGTGGGAGAACACGACGGGCTGCCCCGACCCCCAGTCCTTGTAGAAGATCCGCGTGCCGTCCGTACTGGTGGCGAAAGGCATGGTGTTTTCCTCCCGAAATGCTCGAACTGTGCGAGTACGTCATACGGGGAGTCGACGGAATGGGTCGGCGGCGAGAGACGACCGGAATGAACACGTCGACCACAACACTCTAGGCGAGGCGAGGCACTTCCGCGTGTCGGGCGAATTCCTCGGCCACTTCCACCGTAACCCCGGGGGCGGGCGAAAAACGTCGGACCGTGGTTCGATCTTCGGCGCCCGTGCGCCGACTACCGTTTCGGCCATGCCTGAACAGATCGCGCGGAACGTCGGCCCGTCCGGAATCGAGATCGCCTACGAACGTTTCGGTGACCCCGCCGCACCGCCGGTCCTGCTGATCATGGGAGCCGGTGCACAGTTGATCAACTGGCCGGAGGGCTTCTGCCGGGCGCTGGTGGACCGGGGCTCGCACGTGATCCGGTTCGACACCCGGGACTCCGGCCGGTCGACCCACTTCACCGACGCGCCCGTCCCGGACTTCGCGGCGGCCCTGGCCGGTGACCTCTCGACGGCCGCCTACACGCTCTCCGACCTGGCGGCCGACACTGTCGGCCTGCTGGACGTGCTCGGCCTCGACGCCGTACACCTCGTCGGCTCCTCGATGGGCGGCATGATCGCCCAGATGATCGCGATCGAGCACCCGGAGCGGGTCCGCTCGCTCACCTCGATGATGTCCACGACCGGTGAACCCGGCGTGGGGGAGGCCGACTTCTCCGTGTTCGCCGAACTGGGCGCACCACCGCGGGACCGGGAGGCGTTCGTCGCATGGCAGGTGCGCGCTCTGCGACTCGCCGCGTCCCCCGGCTTCGCGTTCGACGCACAGGCGGCGGCCGACCGCGCCGGACGCGTCTTCGACCGGGGCTACGACCCCCTCGGCATCCAGCGGCAGGGCCTCGCGGTGGTGGCGACGGGCGACCGCACCGAACGGCTGCGCTCCCTGCGGGTGCCCACGCTGGTGGTGCACGGCGCCGCCGACATCGTGTGCGACGTCAGCGGCGCCCACGCCACGGCCGCCGCCGTACCGGATGCCGAACTGCTGATCCTCGACGGGATGGGCCACCACCTCCCGCAGGAACTCTGGCCCCGACTCGCCGCCCGCATCGGCGAGTTCCTCCAGCGCCCGGCGCCGGAATTCCGTTGGACAACTCGGCGGCCGGGCACGACTGTTGGCGGAATGCAGCAGGAGAATCTCTGGGACGCCGACACCGCCCGGCGCTACGACACCCCCGACACCGGCATGTTCGCGCCCGAGACGCTGGGGCCGACCGTGGACCGACTCGCCCAACTCGCCGGAGACGGCGCGGCACTTGAGTTCGCCGTCGGGACCGGCCGGGTCGCCGTGCCGCTCGCCGAACGCGGAGTCCCCGTCACCGGCATCGAGTTGTCACGGCCGATGGTGGAGCGACTGCGGACCAAGGCGGACGAGGCGACGATCCCGGTGACCGTCGGCGACATGGCGACCACGGTCGTCCCCGGCGAGTACAGCCTGGTCTATCTCGTCTACAACACCATCTCGAACCTGCTCACCCAGGCCGCGCAGGTCGAGTGCTTCCGCAACGCCGCCCGCCATCTCGTACCGGGCGGCCGGTTCGTGATCGAGCTCTGGGTACCCGAGTTGCGCAAGCTGCCGCCGGGCCAGCACGCCACCGTCTGGCTGACCGACCCCGACTACATCGGTCTGGACACCTACGACGTCCTCGACCAGCAGGTCGTGTCGCACCACTTCCGGTTCGACGGGACCGGACAGGCGCGCGTCGACCTCAGCCCGCACCGCTACATCTGGCCGGCCGAACTCGACCTCATGGCCCAGTTGGCGGGCTTTGAACTGGAGACGAGACACGCGGACTGGAACGGGGCGGAGTTCACCGCCGAGTCGACTTCTCATGTCTCCGTCTACCGCCTCCCGGACAAGCCCTGAGCCCTCCGAGTCCCGGCCACGCCCTGACCACCCCGACTCACGTCCGGTGCGGGCCGCCGTCGGTGAGACCCGTGTCGGGGCCGTCCGTCAGCGCGATGCGCGCGGTGATGCGCTTGCCCACCGGCTCGCGCCGCGCCTCGAAGCCGCGCGCGACCGCCCGCACGATCTCCAGGCCGTGCTGGCCCACCCGTTGGGCGTCGGCGGCGCGGGCGACCGGCAGCACCGGGTCGGAGTCCCACACCTCCACCTCGACCAGGGCACCGACGATCCGCAGATCCATCAACACCGGGCCGGGCGCGTACTTACGGGCGTTGGTGACCAGTTCGCTGACCACCAACTGCGTGAGATCCATGGCGCGGGCCGACACCGGCAACCCGTACTCGGCCCGTGCCCGGGTGAGGAACATCGCGGCCAGCCGCCGGGCCTCGGCGATGCACGAGCCGTCCCCGTCCAGTGCCACGGTGGACCGTAGGGGCCAGGTCCGTGCCCTGGCCTGCGGCGCTGTGTCGTCGTCCTCCGAAGAGTCTGGTTCCATCCGGATCGTTTCACCGCCTTCCGCGTGCCCCGCGCATACCCCGTGAGACACCACCCACTCCGTCGACTTCCATCGGCTCCACCGCACGCGGGCATCAACCGTACGATGCGGGGCAGCACTTCGGATGAACGTCCTGATCCGTAGCGCTCACCCACTCGTGTATGAGGACAGATGGTGGACACCGAACAAGCGGGGCAGCCGGGGCAGTTGTCGGTCAGGACCGACGTCGTCGACGGCATCGTGGTCGTGGCCGCGGCCGGGGAGATCGACCAGCAGACGGCCGGCTCGCTGAAGGAGGCGCTGGACCTGCCGGACGGGGTCGCCCCGCACGTCGTCCTCGACCTGCGCCAGGTCACCTTCATGGATTCCAGCGGCATCAACGTTCTCCTCGCCGTCCACCACAAGCTGGCCCGCGCGGACGGCTGGCTGCGACTGGCCGAGACCGCTCCTTCCGTGCTGCGCATCATCCAGCTCGTCGGCATCGACGGAGTCATCGACTGCTACCCGACGGTCCAACAGGCCCTCACGGACTGACAGTTGGGGTGGCGAAATCCGCTGTCCCGTCGGCGGAGCGCGGTGATAGACATTCGGCGTGACGAAGACTCTCGAATTCGCGGACCTGCTGCGGCTGATCGACGAACGGTCGACGGCGTTCCGGGCCGCGGTCGCCGCCGCGCCCAGCCTCGACGCACAGGTGCCGACCTGCCCCGAGTGGACCCTGTTCGACCTGGTGCACCATCTCGGCACCGTGCACCGCCGCTGGGCCGCCGTCGTCGCCGCCGGTCCCGCCGACAGCCGGGCGACCCCCGCCGCCTCGGAAGCACCCCGGGAGCGCGAGGCCCTGCTCGCCTGGTCGGCCGAGTCCACGCGGCAACTCCTGGGTGCACTGCGGGAGTTCGGCCCGGATCGCGGCTGCTGGACCTGGTGGGCCGACTCGCAGTCCCCGGAGACCTCCGGTGCCGTCGCCCGGCACCAGGTCCAGGAGGCCACGGTGCACACCTACGACGCCCAGCTCACCGTCGGCGACCCGCGGCCGCTGCCCGAGGAGGCGGCGGTGGACGGTGTCGAGGAGTTCGTGTTCACCTGCAACGCGACGACGAGCCCCTGGCCGCACGACCCGGCCACCGTCGACTACCACGCCACCGAGGGCCGGTCCTGGCGCCTCGAACTCTCCGCCGCCGGCGCGACGGCCACGCCCATCCCCGCGTCCGCGCCGATCCCCGCCGACACCGCCTACGCCTCCGCCCGGGCCACGGCCGGAGAACTGGTTCTCTTCCTGTACGGCCGTACCTACGTCGAACCCCTGAAGATCGACGGCGAGCAACGACTCTTCGACCAGCTCATCGCCTGGGACCCGGAGGCATAGAGTGCTCCCGGAGGTGGTCAAGTGGCCGACGAATCACGGGAGTTGAGTCAGACCCCGGAGTCCACGACCGTGGTGGTGATCGGCGCGGGACCGGCAGGTATGACCGTCGCGAACCTGCTGCGGCAGAGCGGCGTCGACTGTGTCGTGCTGGAACGCCGGAGCCGTGAGTACGTGGCGCAGCGCCAGCGGGCCGGCATCGTCGAGACCCGCGCCGTGCGCATGTTCGACTCCTGGGGGCTGGCCGACCGCGTGCTGGGCGGGGTCCCGCACGAGGGCATCCTGGAGCTCCGGGTCGACGGCGAACCCCATCTGGTGTCGGACTACGACGGCTCCGAAGGACCGACCGCCCGGCTCTGCCCCCAGCAGATGCTGGTCCAGAAACTCACCGCCGAGTACCTCGCGAACGGCGGCGACCTGCGCTTCGAGGCCACCGACGTCTCCCTGCACGGCCTGACCGGCGACCACCCGACCGTCCGCTACCGCACCCCGGACGGCGAACTCCGCACCCTCACCTGCGACTTCGTCGCGGGCTGCGACGGCGACCACGGCATCAGCCGCACCTCCGTCCCCGACGGGGCCCTCACGCCGTACGCCTTCGATCACGGGATCGGCTGGCTGACGGTCCTGGCCGACGCCCCGCCCCCGGCCCACCCGCTGCTGGCCGTCAGCCCGCAGGGCTTCGCCGCGCACTTCCCGCGCGGCCCGTACACCAGCCGCTACTACCTCCAGTGCCCGCCCGACGACCACCCCGACGCCTGGCCCGACGACCGCGTCTGGGACGCCCTGCGCACCCGGCTCGGCGACCCGGCCCTCGTCTCCGGCCCGATCACCGACCGCGAGACCTTCCGGCTCCGCAGCCTGGTCCACGACCCGATGCAGTACGGCCGCCTGTACCTCGTCGGCGACGCGGCGCACATCGTCTCGCCCATGGGCGGCAAAGGCATGAACCTCGCGCTCTACGACGCCGACCTCTTCGCCAGGGCCGTACGCGACTTCGTCCACGACCACGACGACACGGGTCTGCGCACCTACTCGGCGCGTTGTCTGCGCCGCGTCTGGAGCGATCAGGAGTTCTCCCACTGGATGACCGGCATGCTCCACGACGCCGGCGACGCCACCGACTCCGGGCCCTTCCGGCGCGGCCTGGCCCGTGCCCGGCTCGACCGGCTCTTCACGGCCCCCGGCGCGGCCCGCGCCTTCTCCGAACTCATGACAGGACTGGAGTTCGGGGAGGGCGCGGGGCCGCCGCGTTGAGGTCAGCTGCGGCGCAGCTGCCGTACGAAGAACCGCACCGCGCTGTCCGCCTCGAACCTGGGCAGCTCCATGTGGGCGCCCGAGTTGACGTGCAGTGACTTCTCCTTCGAGGCGAAGGCGTCGAACAGCGCGAGACCGGACGGGCGCGGAATGTGCTCGTCGTCCCACTGGAGGGCGAACTCGATCGGAACGGTGATGCGCCGGGCCGCCTCGGCGAGGGCGTCGTCGTACCAGAAGAGGCCGAACACCGCGGCGGTGATGCGGGGTTCGGCCGCCGTCAGCGGGATGCCGATGGCGGTGCCCATGGTCAGGCCGTAGTAGCCGACGGGTCCTTCGGTGCCGATCTCCGGCAGCTCCTGGAGGGCGTCCAGGGTGGCCAGCCACTCCGGTACGGCGCGCTCCGCGAGGTGGGCGTTGTACCGGACGACGATCTCGCCGACCGGTTCGCCGGCCGCCATCGCCTGCTGCATCGTGGCGATCTCCCGCTCGTCGTGCGCCGTGCGGGGGCGGCCGCCGTGGCCGGGTGCGTCGATGACGGCGACGTGGAAACCACCGTGTGCCACGAGGAGTTGGGCGCGGCCCGTCATGGCGGGGGACTTCCGGTGGTTGCCGCCGCCGTGGCCCATCAGGATCAAGGGCGCGCGGTCGGCGCCGGATTCGGGCGACCAGAGGGCGCCGGTGATCTCGCCCATGGTGAAGTCGTGCTGGACGACACCGTCGGACGTGGTCTCGGCGGTGAAGTGGAAGTGCGTTGAGTTCATGGGGTGTTGCCTTTCGGGAGTGCCTTGTCGTGCGGCGCTCCCGGCGACCTCTAGGTCGCTGGCCCAACCGTGGAGAAGAGGGGGAGCACCCACCTGGATACTGCGTTCATGGGTCTCACCTCCTCGCGTGCGTTCACGGCCTACGGAAAGTTAGCAGCCCCCTAGTCCGCGCGGCCAACGCATTATGGCGAGCCACTGCCGCATGCACGTACATCTAATGTTCTTGACATCTTCCGGGACCGGCGACGAAGGTTGAGGCGATCGCTCCCGGACGGGTGGAGGCCCCATGCGCGCACGTGACACGGCACCTCACGGTGCCGTCCCGGGCGCGCGGCTGATCATCCGGCGGCACGTCGACTACTGCCGTACCGCCTCCGCCGTCTGTCCTTCCGTACGCCCCTGACCCACGTCGGCCCCACGGGCCGTCCGTCTCGACGCGTTCTCGGAAGGAACCCCCATGTCCGGCTCCGCCCTGCGGCTCGCCCTCGAAATCGACGGCGACGGCGCCCATCCCGTCGCCTGGCGCCGCGCCGCCCACTCGCCCGACCACCTGCTGAGCCCGCGCCGGGTGGCCCGTGTCGCCGCCGACGCGGAGAACGCCGGGTTCACCCTGCTCACCCTGGACGACGGCGCGCTCCCGCCCGGCACCGGCCCGGACGTGGTCGGCCGGATCGGCGCGGTGGAGCGGGCCGCGTTCATCGCCGCGTCGACCAGTGTCGTCGGGGTCGCGCCCGTCGTGCCGCTCACCTACGCCGAACCGTTCCATGTCTCCAGCCAGTTGGCGTCCCTGGACCACATCTCGGCCGGGCGCGCCGGATGGGTGGTGAGCGAGGAGACGCGGCCCGAGGCGGCCTCCGTGTGGGGGCGCCCGCTCGTCGACGGGGCCGCGGCCCGCGCCCGCGAGTCGCGTGACGGCGTCGAGGTCGTCCGCGCTCTGTGGGACTCCTGGGAGGACGACGCGGTCATCCGCTCCGTCGCCACCAGCCGCTACCTCGACCGCGAGCGGCTGCACTACGTCGACTTCACCGGTGACACCTATACGGTCAAGGGCCCGGCGATCGTGCCGCGCCCGCCGCAGGGCCAACTCGTCGTCCTGGGCCGCCCCGACCGCGTGCCCGCCGGGCAGCTCGACGTCGCCCTCGTCGAGGGCCGTGATCTCCTGGAAGTCACCTCGGGCGCGGCCACCGCCGGAACGCCCCTCGCCTTCGCTGAGATCGAGGTCGCCCTCGACACCGCCCACGCCACCGCCGAGGAACGCGTCGCCGACCTCGAACGCCACGCGCCCTGGCCCGACCGGGGACGCCTGCGCCACATCGGCTCGGCCGCCGGACTCGCCCTGCTGCTGGGCGAGTTGAGGGGAGTGGTGGACGGAGTACGGCTGCATCCGCTGGTGTTGGACGAGGACCTCCCGGAACTCTCCCGGCTCGTCCTGCCCCACCTCTTCGAACGACGGCACGCCCAACGGCCCCTGCCCGCCGCGACGTTGCGCACTCACCTGGGCCTCGACCGGCCCGCGAACCGGTACGCCGCCGCGGCCGTCCAGGAGGAAGCCCGATGACCCGCACCGACCCCCTCGACGTGCCCCGCCCGGACGCCCGACTCCATCTCGGCGTCTTCTTCCAGGGCGTCAACCACTGGACCGTCTGGTCGGACCCGGCCAGCGGCTCCCAGATCGACCCCGCCAGTTTCCGGCGCGTCGCCCGGACCGCCGAACGCGGCCTGTTCGACGCGTTCTTCCTGGGGGAGGGGCTACGGCTGCGCGAGGTCGACGGACAGATCCACGACCTCGACGTCGCAGGACGGCCCGACGCCATCACCCAACTCGCCGCGCTGGCCGCCGTGACCGACCGCATCGGCCTGGTCAGCACCTCCAACACCACCTTCAACGAACCCGCCGACCTCGCCCGCCGCCTCTCCGGCCTCGACCTGCTCTCCGAGGGCCGCGCCGGCTGGAACGTGGTGACCACCGACAACGCCTGGACCGGCGCCAACTTCCGCCGCGGCGGCTACCTCGACCACGCCGACCGCTACCGGCGCGCCGAGGAGTTCCTCACCGTCGCCCGCGCCCTCTGGGACGGCTGGACGGACGCGCCCGTCTCCGGCTCGGCCGCCGCACCGAGTTGGGCGACACCCGACGCCGTACGCCAAGTCCGCCACCAGGGACCGCAGTTCGACGTCGACCTCGCACCCACCCTGCCGCGCAGCGCCCAGGGACACCCCGTGATCTTCCAAGCGGGGGACTCCGGCGAGGGCCGCGACTTCGCCGCCCGCAACGCCGACGTCATCTTCTCCGCGCACGGCAACGACTTCGACGACGCGCTCGCCTTCGCCGACGACCTACGGGCCCGACTGCGGGCCGCCGGCCGGCCCGAGGACGACCTGCGCATCCTCCCGGGCACCGAGATCATCATCGGCGCCACCGAGGAGGAGGCCCTGGAGAAGAAGCGCTGGATCCGCCTCCAACAGGTCACCCCGGCAACGGCGTTGGGCATCGCGGGACTGCTGTGGGGCATCGACCTCTCCGGCCGCGACGCCGACGGGCCGCTGCCCAAGGAGGACCCGGTCGTCGCCGAGAACGACGGCTCCTTCGGCGCACGGCGCATCGCCGACCCTCGCCAAGTTGTCGCCGAATGGCGGGAGAAGGCCGACGCGAACCGCTGGTCGCTGCGCGAGACCGTCATCGCGCTCGGCCCCCAGCGCGGCCATGTCGGCACCCCGGAGGGACTGGCCGACAAGTTCGCCCACTACGTCCGGCACGGCGCCGTCGACGGCTTCAACGTCACGCCGTACCTGATCCCCGACGGCCTCGACGACATCGTCGACCTGCTCGTCCCCGCACTCCAGGAACGCGGCGTCTACCGCACCGAGTACACCGGCACGACCCTGCGCGAACACCTCGGTCTGCGCGCACCGCTCACGCACCGCGGGCAGGCGGGCTGACCCACGGCGGCGGTGGCCATCGTCCCCCTGTGCACGGTGGCCACCGCAGCGGTCTGTCAGCGGTCCAGCAGACGCAGCCCCAGGGGCGTCGCCGAGTGCCGTACGAACTGGCCGTCCCGGTGACTGGTGACCAGACCTCCGTCGCGCAGCACAGCGAGCTGGTAACTGGCGCTGGGCAACGCGATGTTGGCCGCCGAGGCCACCTCGGACGTCGTCCGCGGACCATGACCGGCAAGATGCGCCAGTACGACCGTCCGGGTCCGGCCGAGCAGTCGCTCCAGCCCGTCCCCGCTCTCCCGGACGATCTCCAGGGGCTGTTTGGCGACCGGGTAGACGAGCACCGGCCCGAGCGTGGGGTCCGCGAGCGCGGTGGGCCTGCGCCAGCAGAAGTAGGACGGGACGAGCAACAGGCCCCGCCCCTCCAAATACAGTTCGCGTTCGACGGGAAAGTCCACCTCCAGCACGGGATCGCGCCAACGGGCGTGCGGGCGCAGGCTGTTGAGGAGGGCGGAGGTGCCCCCGTCGAGGAGCGCGCGTGAGCGCAGTTCGACATCATCGACGACGGCGGCCCGGACACGGGGCCAGTACGGATCGAGCAGTGTCCCGCAGGACACTTCCAGCGCTCGCGTCAACGCCCCCAGGGGCTTGGTCCCCGGTCGGTCGAGGGTGGAGACCCACGACGGCAGCGGGCGGGTCTCGGCGAGCCGGGACAGCTCACGGGTCAACCGGGCGCGGGAGGTGGCCCGTACCTCGTCGAGCCCACCGGCCAGACCACCGGCCGTGACGGACGGCGTGAGGAAGTCGGGGATGTAACCCACCGGAGGAATCAGCGTCCGTAATGGCAGCAGGGCCCGTCCGGCCCGAGGGTCCCTGGCTAACTCGTCGTGCACCGAACGGCGCCAGTGCCCGAATTCGAGCGCCCCGTGCCGGTTGTCCAACCGGCAGACACCACATACGAGTTCCCACAGTGCCTGGGGTTGGCGGGTGACCCGGACGCTCTGCAGGTCCCGCGAGGTGAAGTGAATCCGGAGCATACGGCCCTCATTCCCGCGCGAGGTCAGTGCGCGTGATCGGTGCACGTGGAGGGTGGGGGGGTCAGGGCCGCACAAAAGCGCGCCCCTCATGGTGACGACAAAGAGGCGCGCTTGGTTGTCAGCTTCGTGTCAGACTCCGCCCCGCTCCCGTGGAATCTTCTGCCCCGCTTCGACGGCGACCGGCAGGCGGTTCTCCGCGGGCGGCAGGGGGCAGGTGGCCAGGTCGGTATAGGCGCAGGGGAGGTTGGCCGCGCGGTTGAAGTCCAGGACGACCGTGCCGTCGCCGGCGGGCGCGGCGAGCGCGAGGGCCCGGTTCGCGGCGTAGGTGGTCACTCCGGAGGTGGCGTCCGTGAAGAGAACGAGCAGCGAGCCAGGACCGCGTCCGGGGAACGCGGTCAGGGCCAGCGGATGTCCGTCCAGTTCGAAATCGACCCGGCCCGGGGCGTCGTACACGTGCTCCAGTCCCTCGACCGCGGCGCCCACGGTCGTCGGCCGCGGCGACTCGAAGGCCGTGTACCGTCCCCGCACCACCCAGCGCGGATCGGGCGCGTAGGCGGGGGTACCGGCGAAGGCGGTGCGCAGCGGCGCGTCCGGGTGCCGGGGCCGGACGATGTCGTGCCCGCCGCGCCTGGCCACCTCGATCACGGCGTCACCCCACACCGCGTCGACACCGCCCCGCTCGGGCAGCACGCCGAACCGGTGCTCACCGCGCACGGGCGTGCCGCCCACGACGAGTTCCTCACCGTCGTCGAGGGTTACGGCGACTCCCTCGGCGTCGGTCCACCAGGCACCCGGCGCGTCCGGGAACCGCTGCGGCCGCTCGTCGAGCCAGTGCAGTCCGGTGATCGCCAGGAATCCGTGCGGGGCGGCGAGCCGTTCCTCCTGACCGCGATACCACTCCAGCCATTCCTGGGCGAAGGCCCGCAGATCCGTCGTGGTGACGTCAACGGTCATGATCACTCCTTCGTCGCACGAGGCAAGGCCTCGAAACGGGGTCCTACCAGTGCCAACCCCGGCCGCCAGGCGGGGGATTCCGGCCCGTGTGTGACAGCTTCGTGTCGGGATGGAGCACGACCCGGTCGGTCAGTGGGCGCCGTCAGTGGCGAAGTCGGGGAGTTCGGTGGACAGCAGTTGTTCGGCGCCGCGGTCGAGGAGTCGTTGCATCTCGGTGGAGCGGGGCAGCAGGGTCTTCTCGTAGGCGTGGAGGGCTTCGTCGACGGTGTCGTGGTGCGCGAGGGCGAGGGCCAGTTCGCAGGCGTCGAGCATGGCGAGGTTGACGCCGACGCCGAGCGGGGGCATGAGGTGGGCGGCGTCGCCGAGCAGGGTGACGGTGGGGTTGTGGTCCCAGGTGTGCGGGACGGGCAGGGCGTTGATGGGGCGGTCGACGTAAGGGCCGTCGTTGTCGCCGATCAGGCGGCGCAGGGCCGGTGACCAGTCGCGGTACCGCTCCAGGAGCAGTGCGCGGATGCCGTCGGTGTCCTGGACGGTCAGGTCGCTCGCGGTGATCCAGTCGGCGGGGACGCGCTGGATGACGTAGACGCGGATGTGGTCGGCGCTGCTGCGCTGGGCGAACAGGGCGCGGTCGCCGTCGGCCGCGGCTGCGCTGCCCCGGCCGACGAGTTCGGCGATGTGGGGGTGCCGGTTCTCGACGTCGTGGAACCAGGCTTCGAGAAAGCTGACACCGGTGTACTCGGGGACGGCGGGGGAGAGGGCTCGGCGGACCTTGGACCAGGCGCCGTCCGCGCCGATGACGAGGTCGGCCTCGACGGTGGTGCCGTCGGTGAAGCGCAGCCGCCGGGGGCCGTCGTCGGGGCCGTCGACGGACTGGAGGGTGTGACCCCAGCGCACTGTTCCGGGCTGAAGGGAACCGAGGAGCAGATCGCGGAGTTGGCCGCGGTCGATCTCCGGTTTGAATCGGTCGCCCTCTTCGGGGATGTGGTGGAAGAGGAGCGTGCCCCGCGGGTTCAGCTGGCGCATTTCCTGCCCCTCGGGGCGGGCGAGCCGGAAGAACTCCTCCAGCAGTCCGGCCGCGCGCAGGGCGATCTGGCCGTTGTCCTCGTGCAGATCGAGGGTGCCGCCCTGGTCGCGGATGCCGGGACCCGACTCGTGGTCGTGGACGGTGGCGGTGATGCCGTGCAGTTGGAGGATGCGGGCGCAGGTCAGGCCGCCGGGACCGGCGCCGATGATCGCGATACGGGGGGTGGGGATGGTGTTCATGGTGGTGCTCCGTTCGGGGCGTGCGGGGGCGGGGGGTGGTCAGCCGGCCGAGGTGGCGGGGGCGGCCGTGGTGCCGTCGGTCGCGGGCCCGTCGGCCTTCTTCAGCGGGACCTCGACGACGAGGAGTGCGGCGACGAAGGCGAGGGCGGAGAGGATCGCGCCGGTCAGGAAGATGTGGCTGGTGCCGTCGACGACCGCGTGGAGATAGGTGTCGCGGGCGCCCGCGGGCAGCGCTCGCAGGGCGTTCACGTCCGTGGCGGTACCGCCGGTGCCCGCCAGGTGGGACCCGATGGCCCGGGTGAACAGCGAGCCGAACACGGCGACACCGAGGGAGCCGCCGAGGGTGCGGAAGAGGTTGACCGAACTCATCGCGGCACCCATGTCGCGCATCGAGACGCTGTTCTGCGCGATGGTGCCGGACATCTGAAGGGTGAAGCCCAGGCCGGTACCGACGAGCGCCATGTAGAGGCCGGTCAGCAGGCGTGACGTACCGGCGTCCATGCCGGCGAGCAGGCCCAGGCCGACCGTGAGGAACGCGATCCCCAGGACGGGGAAGATCTTGTACCTTCCGGTCGCGGACATGATCTTGCCCGCGAGGGTGGACGCGATCACGACCGGGATCATCATGGGCACCATCAGCAGCCCGGAGTCGGTGGCCGAGGCGCCCTGCACGGTCTGCTGGAAGAGCGGCAGGTACAGGCCCGCACCGAACATGACCACACCGGCGACCAGGATCATGCCCATCGCGAGCGGGTAGTTGCGGTGGCCGGTGAACACGGACAGGGGCAGCAGCGGCTCGTCGACGCGCTTCTCCACCCGGACGAACAGCGCCAGCCCCACGATCGCGGCGGCCCCCAGCGAGAGGATCTGCCAGGAGCCCCACGCGTACGTGCTCCCCGCCCAGGTGGCGGCCAGCACGATCGCGGTGATGGCGAGGGTCAGCAGGGTGATGCCCGCCCAGTCGATGGTCGCCCGGACGCGCTCGGCCGGGGTGTGCAGCTTCAGCCAGAGCCACACCAGGGCGACCACGCCGAGCGGCAGGTTGATGTAGAAGGCCCAACGCCAGTCGAAATGGCCGGTGATGAACCCGCCGAGCAGGGGGCCACCGATGGTGCCGATCGCCATGACGGAGGCGGTCATCCCCTGGTACCTGCCCCGCTCACGGGGTGGCACGAGCGCACCGATCAGTGCGAACGCGCCCGCGCCTATCCCGCCGGCGCCGACTCCCTGCACGACACGGAAGGCGATCAACTCGCCCATGGACTGGGCCGCTCCGCACAGCGCGGACCCGGCGATGAACACGGCGATCGACGCCAGATACATGGGCTTGCGCCCGAACAGATCACCGGACTTGCCCCAGATCGGGGTGGTGACGGCCGTGACGAGCGTGTAGGCGGTGACGACCCAGGAGATGTGCTCCAGGCCGCCGAGGTCGGAGACGATCGTGGGCATCGCCGTACTGACGACCATGTTGTCGAGCATGGACAGCAGCATCGCGAGCATCACGCCGAGCAGGACCCAGCGCACGTTCTTCGGGACGGCCTGTTCGGTGGCGGGAGGGGACGCAGTCGTGGGCATGGCTGGTCGCTCCTTTCGGATGGGCGGGAGAAGGGAGGTGGCCGGGCGATGCCTCGCGGCCACGGCTCCAGAAAAGCACACCGACCCAATAAGTGCAACGACTCAACTTTTGAAGTCGGTCAATCGTGAGGGGTAGGATGGCGGGCATGACCGAGACCCGGAGCGCGCCCGTCCCGGTGGGACGCCGCGAGCGCAAGAAGGCCGCCACCCGCCAGGCCATCGCCGACGCCGCCCTGCGCCTGTTCCTGGAACGCGGATACGACGACGTCGGCATCCGCGAGATCGCGGACGCCGCGGACGTCTCGACGACCACCCTCTTCAAGCACTTCCCCGTCAAGGAAGCCCTGGTCTTCGACGAGGACGCCGACCAGGAGGCCCGACTGCTCGCCGCCGTACGTGAACGCCCCGACGGCCAGTCGATCCCGGCCGCGCTGCGCGACCACGCCCTGCGCCACCGCAGGGCCGCGGCCGACGGAGACCCCCGCTTCGCCGCCTTCTTCGAGCTGATCGACAGCACCCCGGCCCTGCGCGACTACCTCCAGGGCATGTGGCTGCGCCACGCCGCCGCCCTGGCGCGGGTCATCGCCGAAGAGAGCGGTCTTCCCTCCGGCGACCCCGCCTGCGCGGCCCTGGCCCACTTCGCCCTCGAAGCCCCCCGCGCCACCCGGGGGCACCCCGACACCGACGAGGCCATCACGCGCGCCTTCGACCTGCTCGACAACGGCTGGCAGGCGCTCGCCCGCCCCTGACTCAGGCCCGCTCGCTCACGAACTGCTCCACCTTCAGGTCGGTGAGCGAGTCCATCGCGTCCAACTGCTGTGCGGCTGCCACGAGTTGGTCGTATTCAGCGCGGTTGATGGGGATACGGAAGCACTCGATCACGTGCGCGAGATTGTCGATGGCCATGTCGGTCTCGTCGTTCTCGATCAGATCGATGACAGTGGCCAGTGATCTCGTGGGCCGCGCATCGATGCCCGCTCGACGCCTGAGGCTCTCGGCGACCGAACGGATCAGCGCCTCGGGCGAGTTGGGCGACTCGATGCGCGGGGGCTGTTCTCGCCGTCTGCGAAACAGCATGTCAGCCGACCTCGTTGAGCTTTCCGGTGGCCACGTCGAACACGAAGCCTCGGATGCTCTCCTTGTGCACGATGAAGGGGTCGGCCTTGATGCGCGCGATCGACTGCCGTACGTCGGTGTCCAGTTCGCCGAACGCCTCCGCCGCCCAGGACGGACGGATACCGGTGTCCTCCTCGATCGCGGCCTTGAAGGCGTCGTCCGTGAAGGTCAGCATGCCGCAGTCGGTGTGGTGGATGAGGATGATCTCCTCGGTGCCGAGGAGCCGTTGACTGATCGCGAGGGAACGGATCTCGTCCGGTGTGATCACACCGCCCGCGTTGCGGATGACGTGGGCCTCGCCCTCGTTCAGGCCGAGGATCGCGTACACGTTCAGCCGCGCGTCCATGCAGGCCACGACGGCGAGGTGCCGGGCGGGAGGCAGGGGGAGGGGACCCTCGAAGGTCTCCGCGTAACGGGCGTTGTTGGCCAGCAGTTCATCGGTCACGGACATGGTGGACCTCGGTTCTCGTGTGTGCTGAAAGGTGCTGTGCGGGAGTGGTGTTCGGGACCGGCGCACAGCAACAGAACACATCGAAGACGTAGGCACGACGCGAGGGCCAGAAGCCCGTCAGCGTGGTGGCGAAGGTCGGCACCCGACCAGTGAACCTTCCACCAGCGACAACTGGCAAGTAAACACGTGTTCGGGCCCGACCGGTCGCCGCCGCCCGCGCGCCGCACCACACTGTCACCGAGGCGAACCGGACCGAAGGAGAAACGGTCATGAGCACCTTCCCCAGCGCGCGCGACGTCAGGACCACGCCCGAAGGACTGCTGTGGGAACCGAGCCGACGCTGGGTCCGCGGCCTCAAGGGCGACGTCACCGTCGTCGACAGCAGACACCCCGTCCTCGTCTGGGAGCCGGGAGTCCCGGTACCCCTCTACGCCTTCCCGCACCACGAGGTCCGCGAGGACCTGCTCCGCCCCGCGAAGAACCCCCCGACCGGCACACACACCGGATCACACGTCTTCTACGACCTCGAAATCGACGGCCAGTCGGTGGAGAACGCGGCCTGGACCTTCCCCGCGGAGGACCTGGCCGGGCACATCGCCTTCGAGTGGTTCCGGCGGGTCGGGCGCGGCCTCGACCACTGGTACGAGGAGGAGGAAGAGATCTTCATCCACCCCCGCGACCCGCACAAACGGGTGGACGCCCTCCCCAGCAGCCGTCACGTCCGGGTCGGGATCGACGGCACGGTCGTCGCCGACACCCACCGACCGGTCCTCCTCTTCGAGACCGGCCTGCCGACCCGGTACTACATCCCACGCGAGGACGTCCGCCTGGACCTCTTCGAACCGACCGACCACAGCACGGGATGCCCCTACAAGGGGACCGCCACGTACTGGTCGTGGCGCGGCGGGTCCGGCGGTCCGGGTGTCCCGCCGAACATCGTCTGGAGCTATCCGGAGCCGCTCCCCGCCGTGGGCGCCGTCAAAGACCTGCTCGCCTTCTACAACGAGGCGGTCGACATCACCGTGGACGGCGAAACCCTGGAACGCCCCGTCACTCACTTCACCGAGACGCTTTCGGGTCGGCCGCCGACCGGTTGAGGCCCTGTTGGCGCCGGCCGAGGTGAAACTCGGCTCACCGGGCAGTCGACTCCTTGCACATGCCGTCATCGACGGCTGTCGTGTTCCGGGACTGCCAAAGGATGTTGAAGGTCATTGATGGAGAGTCAGAAGAAGGAAGAGAAACAGCGGGAAGAGAAGAAGCGGACACCGAAACGCAAGGTGCTCGACCTGACCGTGGTGCAGGTGGTAGCGAGCGCGCTCGCCACCGTGGTGGGCGCCGTACTGGCGTCCTTGCTGGGGGTGACCGGGACCATCATCGGTGCCGCCGTGGTCAGTACCAGTGCGACCACCGGCGCGGCGGTCTTCCAGCACGCTTTCCGACGGACGGGTGAGGGGATCCGCCGACGGGTGCCGGCGGTCGCGCTGGCCCTGACACCGAGTGAGGAACGGGCGCTACAACGCGCGGACGCCCGGGCGGCGTTCGCGTTACCCGACGACACCCCGATGGGTGACGCGATCCCGACCACCGCCCCCTCCGACGACGAGTCGGTGACCACCTGTCGGACCGGCTCCCTCTGGAAGTCCATCGGCTGGAAGAAGTACGCGCTGGCGACAGGCCTGGTGTTCGCGCTGGCGATGGTCACGGTCACCGCGGGCGAGCTGATCATGGGCAAGCCGATAGCCGCCGCGGTGAGGAACGAATCGGGCAAGGGAACGTCGATGGGCGGCGGTTCGGCCGACACACCCGCTCGCGCACCCAGTCCGACACCCACACCGCTCGCGACCAGCGGTGCGGGGTCACAGTCGGGTGGTTCGGCCTCGCCGTCCGCGAGCGCGGAGCCGGACACGACCTCCGGTACCGGCGCCGGCGCCGGCCAAAGTGCCGGTACCAGCCCCGAGACCTCGGCGTCAGCCGTGCCGTCCGCGAGCAGCGGCGTCGCCAACAGCCCTGACGCCACCGCTCCTTGAGCCCCCGCTCCGGCCGAGCGGAGGCTGTCGTACGACGGCGGTCGCTACTGAGGTGTCCGGTTCGCCTCGGCCGGTTCCCGGTCACCGGGGTGGTCGGGAAGGGTGAGGTGCCTGCCGAGCCTCCGTGCGGTGAGGAGCGCGAGCAGGGCCGTGAGCGCGGCCAGCGCGGCGAGGGCGGCCAACAGCCCCGCCGACCAGGGCGGTACGGCGGTGATCCGCAACGCCTCGGACAACCGCGTGGAGTGGAACCGTCCGTCGAACAGCTGGATCGCCGCCAGCGCGGCCGGTACCACCGTGGACACGACCAACACCGGCAGCCCGCCCTGGAGAACCAGCGCCGGTGCCAGCAGCACGCACAGGATCGAGACCCCGAGCGCGAAACCGTAGGCGGCACCCGAGGCCCCGTCACGGTGCAGCGGGAAGTAGGACAGTCCGCACAGCAGGAGCGCCGCCGCCGCGAACAGCCGCGGCCAGACCGGGAGTTCGGCGCGCCGAACTGCCGTAGGCGAAGGCCGCGGACGTCTTCGGCGCGCCGGACGGTCGCCCGGGTGTTCCGGCGCGGGCGCGCCGTCCGGGACCGGTCCAGTCGTCTCCGAGCCGGGATCGGCCGGAACGGTGGACGGATCCGCCGCCGTTCCCGGGGCCTGGACGGGTGCGTCCTGTTCCTCGGCCAGGCGGCCGATCAACTGGACGAGTTCCTCGACGGGGCGGCCGGCCGCGGCCCGTACCGCCTCCTCGCCGCAGTGCGGCTCCAGCGGAGCCCGGTGCAGCAGGGCCATCAGCCGGGTGACCTCCTCCACCGGCCGGCATTCGGCCGCCGCGCGGATGGTCTCGTCGGCGGAGTCGAGATGACGCGGTGGCCGCGTCAGCAGGGTCACGAGGCGCGTCACGTCCTCCACGGACCGGTCCACACCGATCGCCCGCAGGGCGTCGACGGTGGCCTGCGCGTACTTCGGCGACTGCTCCAGCAACGTGATGAGCTGGAGAACCTCCTCCAACGGCCGGTCGGCTACGGCGGCATGCACCAGGCTGTGCATCGGATCGACGTACTCACCCTCGGCGCTGTCGTGAGGTATGTCGTGTTGGTCCGGGCTGGGCGGGAAAGAGCGGGTGGTCATGCTCGGCTCCATGAAGAGGGTGATGCTGCTATCGCCCCCCGAAGCGCGATGAACAAGCTGATCCTGTCCAGTAGTAGGCGCCCGCCGTCCGTGCCGCCACGCGGATGGGCCACCCGTGTGACGTACGCGGGTCGCACATCCCGGCACAGGCCTGATTGACGGTCCGGAGAGCCGCGCCGTACTCTCCCCCTGTAGTGATGGCATAAGGAAGCTGGTGGAATTCCAGCACGGTCGCGCCACTGTGAGCCCGCCGCCGGAAGGTGGTGGGCGAGTCAGACACTGAACCCTCACTCGCCCGTACACGCAAGGGACGCACGATCCCGAAGGAGGGCTCACCTTGAGCAGCATTTCCACATCCCGTCCGGTGTCCACGCCGGTCGTCCTGCCGATCTCGAAGTCGATCGTCTGGCTGGTCGGCACCGCGCTGATCGCGCTGGCCGTCTACTACTTCATCGGTGTCGACCAGGGTGCCGTGTCGGTGTTCGGCAACGACATGCACGTCCACGAGTTCGTCCACGACGCCCGCCACTTCCTCGGCTTCCCCTGCCACTGACCCTCCGCCGGCACCTGGACGTACGGACAACTCGACATGGAAAAGAAGCTCATACTGCGCGGCGTCCTCGCCGGCGCAGTAGCGGGCCTGCTCGCGTTCGTGTTCGCGCGGATATTCGCCGAACCGCAGATCGCGAAGGCCATCGACTACGAGAGCGGCCGTGACGCCGCCCAGAACGCCCTGGACAAGGCGGCGGGCCTGCCCGTCGAGGGCCACGAACACGAACTGTTCAGCCGCACCATCCAGGCCAACGTCGGCATCGGCGCCGGCATGATCCTCTTCGGCATGGCGATGGGCGCCCTGTTCGCCGTCGCCTACACCGTCTGCCTCGGCCGCACCGGCGGTCTGCGGGCCCGCAACCTCGCGCTGCTCGTCGCCGGCGGCGGTTTCCTCGGCATGTACCTGGTGCCGTTCCTGAAGTACCCGGCCAACCCGCCCGCGATCGGCCACGAGGAGACCATCCAGCAGCGCAGCGCGCTGTACCTGATCATGGTCGTGTGTTCCGTCGCCTTCCTCGCGGGCGCCGTCTATCTCGGCAAGCGGCTCCAGGCCCGCTTCGGCAACTGGAACGCCAGCCTCCTCGCGGGTGCCGCGTTCGTCGTGGCGATCGGGATCGTCATGCTGCTGCTGCCGCAGCTCGGCCATCTCTCGTACAACAAGGCCAACTTCGGCAACCAGGCCACCGAGACACCGCTGCCGCTGAAGGACTCGAAGGGCACCATCGTCTACCCGGGCTTCCCGGCCGACGTGCTGTTCACCTTCCGCTTCTACTCCGTCGCCGCGCAGCTCATCCTCTGGACCGCCCTCGGCCTGATCTTCGCCCCGCTCGCCGAACGGCTCCTCCGGCCCGCGCGCCCGGACGCCACCGCCCCGTCACAGGAGCCGGACCCCGTCCCGGCGTGACCAACTGCCCACGACGAGCGCGGTGATCGAGAGGATCACCGCGCTCGGTGCGTCACGCCTTGCGGGCGACTCCGACGTACAGCGGGATCTGTTCGGTCCCGTTCCGCTGTTCCCCGGGTTCGGGATGCCAGCGCGCCGCGAGTTCTATGCCCGGGTCGACCAGCTCAAGTCCCGTGAAGAACGCGGTGAATTCATCGCGCGACCGCACCTGCGCGGGCGTGCCGCCCCTGCGGTAGACCTCTACGACCCGTTCCCAGGTCTCGGGATCGAAGTCACCGGTCGCGTGGGAAAGGGCCAGGTAACTGCCGGGCGCCAGTGCCGCGACCAGTTCGCCGACGATGCCATGGGGATCGTCCTCGTCGGCCACCAGATGCAGAAGTGCCACCAGGGACAGGGCGACGGGCTGCTCGAAGTCCAGCGCCTCCTTCGCCGCCGCGAGGATCTTCGCCGGCTCTCTCACATCGGCCTGGATGTACGTCGTACTTCCCTCGGGCGTGCTGTGCAGAAGCGCCTCGGCGTGCCTGAGGACGATCGGGTCGTTGTCCGCGTACACCACGCGGGCGCCGGGCTCGATGGCCTGGACGACCTGGTGGAGGTTGGGCCGGGTGGGTATCCCGGTACCGATGTCGAGGAACTGCCGGATGCCCCGCCCCGCCAACAGCCGGGACGCCCGGTGCATGAAGTCACGGTTCACCCGGGCCATGTGCCTGACAGCGGGGAACAGGGCGATGACCTTCTCCGCGGCTTCCCAGTCGACCGGGTAGTTGTCCTTGCCGCCGAGGAAGTAGTCGTACATGCGGGCCGATTGGGGTCTGCTCGTGTCTATGCCGTCCGCGCCTGATCCGGCAGGTGTCATTCCCGTCCTCCTGTGATCCGTCGGCCAGCAGTCTGCCACGACACCCGCGACCCGATCTCCAACTGGGCGACGCCCGCGGGGTGTTGGCCTAGTGCACGGAGAACCCGCCGTCGACGAAGACCGACTGCCCGGTGACATAGGCGGAGGCGCGGCTCGCCAGGAACACCGCCGCGCCCGCGAAGTCCTCGGCAAGTCCGTTGCGCCCGACCATCGTTCGGGCGGCCAGCGCGGCCACCTTCTCCGGGTCGTCCGACAGCCGCGCGTTGAGCGGCGTCATCACGAACCCCGGCACCAGCGTGTTGCAGGTGACGCCGTACGGCGACCACGCCTCGGCCTGCGACCGGGCCAGCGACTCCAACGCCCCCTTGGACACCCCGTAGGCGCCGCTCTGCACGAACGCGCGATGCGCCTGCTGGGAGGTGATGTGGATGATCCGCCCGAAGCCCCGCTCGGCCATGCCGGGACCGAAGCGCTGCCCCAGGAGGTAGGGCGCTTCCAGGTTCACCGCCATCGTGGTGTCCCACACGTCCTCGCCCAACTCGCCCATCGGAGGCCGGAGGTTGATCCCCGCGCTGTTCACGAGAATGTCCGGCTCACCGAAGACTCCGGCCGCGGCCTCCGCCGCCGCACGCACTCCGTCACGGGTCCCGAGATCGCCGCTCACCCACGCGGCCCGGCACCCATCCGCCGCCAACTCGTCGACGGTGGCGGCCAGTTCGGCCTCCTTGCGGGCCACTACGACGACCCGGGCCCCCGCCCGCGCGAGCGCCCCGGCGACCGCCCGGCCGATGCCGGAACTACCGCCCGTCACCACGGCCACCCGGCCGTCGAGCGAGAACATGTCGAAGAGATAGTCGCGAGAGATCATTCCCGCAGCCTAGGCGCCCGTCCCCCGCGATCCGGTCCCGGGGGACGAGCCTCTCGCACCGGTGGCACCAACTAGGTACCATCGACGCATGCCATCACTGAACGTGTCCTTCACCGAAGAGGAACTCGACGGAGTACGAGCCGCCGCCGCGGCCGAGGGCAAGAGCCTCAAGCAGTACCTGCACGACCTCGGCGTCCGCGAGATGCAGCGCGGCCGGTTCGTCGCCGGCGCGTCCGTGTGGGCCGAGCGGCTGCGCGGCGAGTTCGACGACGCCTTCCCCGAGGAGGTGCCGCCCTCCGAGCGCGGTGGGGCCGCGGCCGCCTGATGCACCTGTACATCGACGTCTCCTGGCTGCTCGACGTCCAGGAGGCCGCCCTCTCCGACGAGGACATGTCGGTCTCGGACTACTCCGCGCTCGTGGCCGCCGTAGCCCGGCACAAGACCAAGCTGCCGACCCTCGCCGCCGCCGATCCGGACGCCGCCTGGCGGGCCGCCGCGCTCATGCACACCATCGTGCGCCTGGAGCCGCTGCCGCACCGCAACAGCCTGTACGCCGCGTTCGTCGCCGCCCAGTACATGGGCCAGTCCGGCGAGGGCATCGACCCGCCCTACGGCGCCCTCTCCGAGCTCGTCCGCAAGATCCGCGACACCCGCGTCGGCGTTGTGGCTGTCGCCGACCAGCTGCGCTCCTGGAAGGTCTGACCTGGTCCTTCCCGGGTCCTCGCGACCGGGCGGGCGTACCGCTGCGTAGGCTGGTCCCGTGTCAGCCGCCCGCCTCCGCCGTGTCGCCGTCCTCGTCCTCGAAGGCGCCAAACCGCTCGACGTCGGTATCCCCGCGCAGGTCTTCACGACCCGGGCGAGCATGCCGTACGAGGTGCGGCTGTGCGGTGCGGCTCCCGGTCTGGTGACCGGCGGTGACGGGCTGTCGTACCACGTCGCCGACGGCCTCGACGCGCTGACCTGGGCCGACATCGTCTTCGTCCCCGGCTACCGGTTCCCGGACCGCGAGGACCCGCCGCGGGCCGTTCTCGACGCGCTGAACACCGCCCACGACCGGGGCGCACGGCTCGCCGCGATCTCCACGGGCGCCTTCGCACTGGCCGCCACCGGCCTGCTCGACGGCAAGCGGGCGACGACCCACTGGCACTACACGCGGGCCCTCGCGGCCAAGTACCCGCTCGTCAAAGTCGACGAGAACGTCCTGTTCGTCGACGAGGGCAGCATGCTGACCTCGGCGGGCGCCGCCTCCGGCATCGACCTCTGCCTGCACATCCTGCGCGGCGACCTCGGAGTGGCCGCGTCCAATCACGCGGCCCGGCGGCTGGTCGCGGCCCCCTACCGCAGCGGCGGCCAGGCGCAGTACGTGCCGCGCAGCGTGCCCGAGCCGCTGGGCGAACGGTTCGCCGCCACCCGCGAGTGGGCCCTGCACCGGCTCGGCGAGCCCCTCACCCTCGAAACACTGGCCCGGCAAGCAGCGGTCTCACCGCGCACGTTCTCCCGGCGCTTCGTCGACGAGACCGGCTACACGCCGATGCAGTGGGTCATGCGCGCTCGCATCGACATGGCCCGCGAACTGCTCGAACGGTCCGAGCGGGGCATCGAGCAGATCGCCGCCGACGTCGGCCTCGGCACCGGCGCGAACCTCCGGCTGCACTTCCACCGCCTGCTCGGCACCACACCGAGCGAATACCGGCGCACCTTTGCCCAGGGGGAGTAGCCGAGGCGGCGCGACGGCCTTGAGCGAAAGCCCCGCGACGGCTTTGGCGAAATCCTTTTGAACCGTGGCGATCGCGCCACTGTCACCGAAGGTCGCCGCGCGCGAGCCTGGAGTCGAACCGAAGGGACTTCACTTATGACTCGCATCGCCATCAATGGATTCGGCCGCATCGGACGCAACGTGCTGCGCGCCCTGCTCGAACGCGACAGCACCCTCGAAGTCGTCGCCGTCAACGACCTGACGGAGCCCGCCACTTTGGCCCGGCTGCTCGCCTTCGACACGACGTCCGGCCGGCTCGGCCGCCCCGTCTCCGTCGACGGGGACACCCTTGTCGTCGACGGCCGGCGCATCAAGGTGCTCGCCGAGCGCGACCCCGCGGACCTGCCCTGGGCCGAGCTGAATGTCGACCTCGTCCTTGAGTCCACCGGCCGTTTCACCTCCGCCAAGGCCGCCCGCGTCCACCTCGACGCGGGCGCGCGCAAGGTGCTCGTCAGCGCGCCCTCGGACGGCGCCGACGTCACGCTCGCGTTCGGGGTGAACAACGACGCCTACGACCCGGCCACGCACACGATCGTCTCCAACGCCTCCTGCACGACCAACGCGCTGGCACCACTGGCCGCGGTGCTCGACCAACTCGCCGGTATCGAGCACGGATTCATGACCACGGTGCACGCCTACACGCAGGAGCAGAACCTCCAGGACGGCCCGCACCGCGACGCCCGCCGCGCCCGTGCCGCCGCGGTCAACATCGTGCCGACCACGACCGGCGCGGCCAAGGCGATCGGTCACGTCCTGCCGAACCTCGACGGCAAGCTGTCGGGCGACTCGATCCGGGTGCCCGTGCCGGTGGGCTCGATCGTCGAGCTCAACACCACGGTTTCCCGCGATGTGACCCGCGAGGACGTGCTGGCGGCCTACCGCACCGCGGCCGAGGGACCCCTCGCGGGCGTCCTGGAGTACTCCGAGGACGCGCTGGTCTCCTCCGACATCACCGGCAACCCGGCCTCGTCGATCTTCGACTCGGCCCTCACCCGTGTCGACGGCCGTCATGTGAAGGTCGTCGCCTGGTACGACAACGAGTGGGGCTTCTCCAACCGGGTGATCGACACCCTGGAACTCCTCGCCGCCGGCTGACACCGACAAAGCGGGGCGGGTGACCCTCGCCCGCTGGCGTGCTCGGTGCTGCCGTAGTGTCCGGCCATGCCCGAGTCGCCCCGCCCCGTTCCGCTCACCCCCGCCGTGCCCCGCCGAGCCCGTGAACTCGGGCTCGGTATCGGCGAGTTGCCCACCGGGACGCACAACGCGATCACGGACGTGCCCGGCATCAGGGTCGGGCACACCACGCTGATCCGCCCGCCGCAGGTGCACAGCGGCGTCACCGCGATCCTGCCCGAAGGAGTGGGCCCCGCAAGCCCGTTGCCCGCCGGGGTGTTCGCGGGCAACGGCTACGGCAAGCTCCTCGGCACCACGCAGATCGCCGAACTCGGCGCGCTGGAAACCCCGGTGCTGCTCACCTCGACGCTGTCCGCCTTCCGGGTCGCGGACGCCCTGGTCGGCTGGGTCCTGGAACGGCCCGAGGGGGCGGACGTCCGGAGCGTGAACCCCGTGGTGGGGGAGTGCAACGACGGTCTCCTGTCCGACATCCGGTCGCGTCCGGTCCGCGAGGAACACGTCCGCGCCGCACTCGACACCGCGTCCACCGGGCCGGTCGCCGAGGGCTCGGTCGGCGCGGGCACCGGGATGACCGCGCTCGGTTTCAAGGCCGGCATCGGCACGTCGTCGCGACGCGTACCGCTCGCGGGCCGGGAGACAACGGTCGGTGTGCTGGTGCAGGCCAACTTCGCCGGCACCCTGCGGGTACGCGGCCGTACGGTCACTCCCGTCGACGTGGGTGTCGCCACCGAGGAGTCCGATTCCGGTCCGGAGACCGGCTCCTGCATGGTCGTGGTCGCGACCGACGCGCCCCTGGACGCCCGCCAACTCACCCGGCTCGCCCGCCGCGCCGTCTACGCGCTGGCCCGGGTCGGCGCGGGTTACGGCCACGGCAGCGGCGACTATGGCCTCGCGTTCGGCACCCGTCCCCTGGGCACGCCCGCCGGACCGGCGGTGGTGCCGGATGCCGGGCTCGATGCCCTCTTCGGAGCGGTGCTGGACGCCGTGGAAGAGGCGGTGCTGAACTCACTGCTCACCGCGACCCGGGTGACGGGCCCGCGCGGGCACACCCGTTGGCCGCTGCCCGCGACGGCGCTGCTCAGTCTGTTGGGGTGAGGTCGCGCTCGTACCAGGTGCCCTGCTTGCCACCGATCTCGGACGGCAGCGCCCGGCCGTCCGGGACGAACCCGGCCTTGGCCAGCACCTTCTGGGACGCGATGTTCGCGTCCGAGGTGGCCGCCCGGAGCGTACGCACACCGTGCCGTGTCACCGCCAGCCTGCACAGTTCCTCGACGGCCGCGGTGGCCAGACCCTGCCCGGCGACGTGCTGTGCCACCCGGTAGCCGAGGTCGGCGGTGCCGCCCTCGACGAGGTCGAACAGATTGAACCTGCCGAGGACGGAGCCGTCCTCGGCGACGAGCACATGGAAGGCGCAGATCCCGGCTTCCTGCTCGGCAAGCAGGGAGTCGTAGTGGTCGGTGAAGCGAGCGAAGTAGTTGTCGCCGCGGTCGGTGACGGAGGCGGCGAAGTAGTCGCGGTTCGCCAACTCGAATGCCAGGACCGCCGGGGCATGATCGGCGCGCAGCCGCTGCAACTCGGGCACCGACCGACTCTACCCAGGCGGGCCACCGGCGGAGCAAGTCACTTTCTGACGAGGAAACAGGTCCCGTCCGCGTCCCGTATCTCCGGCACACCCAGGTAGGCGAGGTCCTGGACGAAGCGCTGCCGTGACACCGGGGTGTCGCCGGCCGAGTACAGATAGTCCGAGTACATGCGCTCGGTGGGCTCCTGACCGGACCAGGTCAGCTCCTCGGTCAACCAGCGGATCACACCGGGGTCGACCGGGCGGACCGCACCGGGTTCGAAGGTGTGATGGCACTGGGGGCATTCGACGTCGCTTTCGACTTCGCTCGGCATGGGCGCCATTGAACCTTCGGGCCACATGAGCCACATCGGCCTCAAGTCGTAAGGGGCGTCCCGTACATGGGGAGAGGTGTCCCGTACATGGGTCTCAGGGCGCCACAGGTGGAAGGTTGGCGCTGATGTCCTGGTGCCGGTCCATGCCGGTCCATGCCGGTCCATGCCGGACGCCACCGTCACCAGCCCGCCGGACAGCAACTCGCCGTCGATTTGCAGCTGTTCGTAGCCCGGAGCGATGCCGACCTCGTCGGGCAGGACCCACATCCGGACGAAGTGCACGGGAGCGGTGGGGCATTCGGCGGTCGACCCGTAGGGGTCGTTCTCCTCCGAGTACAGGATGCCGGTGCCCGCGCTCTTCCGCTGGGCCAGCCCGGGGTAGATCACACCGGAGTGGCCGCCGGAGTCAGAGCGTGGTGCCTGTTGGCCGGGTCCGGCCGGTGGGTGCCCAGGGAGAGCGGGCGCTTCACCGCCCACGTGCGTCATCTCGTGGTCGACATCCTGTCCAGCGAGCGCTTGCGCCGCCTCGGCCAGGACGCCGAGCGAATCCTGGACCGCATCGACTCACCCGTACGCTGACGACTGCCAACTACTTGTGTGCCCGAAACCGGTAGTCTCGGCCCCCTTCGTCCCCCCCCCCGCGTCCCCCCACATCCCCCTGCGAAGAGGAGCGAGTCATGACCGTGACCAGCGTGAGCGAGGCCGCCAAGGCAGTGGTCAGGCGCAACACGGAGGAGGTCCAGGGCGGCGGCGACTACGCGCTGTACGACGAGTTGTTCGCGGACGACTTCGTCGACCACACCCCGCAGCCCGGCCGTACGCCCGACAAGGCCGGTGCCCTGGAGCTCTACAAGGTGCTGCGGGCCGCGTTTCCCGACTTCCGCGCGGTGATCCACTGGCAGGCGGCCGAGGGCAACCTCGTCACCACCTACAAGACCTACCACGGGACGCACGAGGGTGAGTTCTTCGGAATCGCCCCCACCGGCAAGGCGATTCACTTCGAGACCGTCGACGCCATGCGCGTGGTCGACGGGCGGATCACCGAGCACTGGGGCGTGGCCAACCTGTTCTCCCTGATGGAGCAGTTGGGGGCCCGGCCTGGCGGTCGATGACCACTCACGACCACTCGCGACCGCAGATGGCCGCGGGGGCCCGTGCCTCAGCCGGGCTCCAGCCCCGCGTCCCGCGCGAGCAGCGCCGCCTGCACCCGGTTCTCGCATCGCAGCTTCGTCAGGATCCGGCTGACGTACGTCTTCACCGTCGCCTCGCTCACATGGATCCGCTCGCCCGCGTCGGCGTTCGACAAGCCCTCGCCGAGCAGTGCGAGCACCTCCAGTTCGCGGGTGCTCAGTGTCTCCAGCCGCCGTCGCGCCTCCTCGCCGCGCGCCGCGGACTGTCCCGAGGCGAGTGAGTCGACCACATGGCGGGTGGCGGCCGGTGACAGATACGCGTCCCCGGCCGCGGCCGCCCGCACCGCCTGGATCAGCTCGGCCGGTGCCGAGTCCTTCAGCAGGAACCCGGCGCCTCCCTGGCTCAGCGCACGCAGTACGTTCTCCCGCTCGCCGAACGTCGTCAGGATCAGCGGACGTACGGCCGGTGCCACTCGCCGCAGCTCGGCCAGTGCGGACAACCCGTCCAGCACGGGCATCTGGATGTCCAGCAGTGCCACGTCGACGGAGTGGGCGCGGACCAGGTCGACCGCCTCACGACCGTTGGCCGCCTCCGCCACGACGTCGATGTCGTCGGCGGAGGTGAGGATCATCCTGATGCCCGCCCGGATGAGCGGTTCGTCATCCGCGACGAGGACTCTGATCACAACTCTCCTGCATGACGTGCGGTGTTGGCTGCTACTTGACCAAGTAGGCCCTTTTCTCGATCAGTTTGCCGTCCTTGAAGCAGAAGCGGTAGGCGGGCATCTTGTCCCCCTCGTTCGGCCAGTCCTCCGTCGACAGGTAGGTCGCACACGTCGACCCCCGAGGCTCGGCGGGCCCCTTGCCGACCATGGCCTTGGCTATGAACGACTTACCGTGCGGCAGCTTGTCCCGCACCGCCGTCTCGGTGTCTCCGACCTTCACGGAGTTGTAGACGGACGGCTGGATCATGAGTTTGTCGGACTCCTTCTCCACCAGGTTGACGACCAGCACGACGGCCAGCACTCCGAGAACCAGGAAGGCCACCACTGCGGCACTGCATCCGATCACAATGCCTTTCCCCTTGCGTCCCATGGCGATGTCGAACTCCTTCTGCCTGTCCGGCGCACCGGACCAGTCGATGTCCGCACCACCGTCGCCGGGCACCACCCCTTCGCTCTGCCCCCGGAAGTCGTTCGCCCCATCGACGAACGTCGTTCCCTTCCGCGCCGAGTCCACTTGCCGCTGGTCCCCGCCCGGCGTGCGCAGTGGCGGGCCGTACGGCAGAACGCCCGCGACCCGGAACCCGCCCTCGGCCGTGGAGCCCGTATGCACCATGCCGCCGACCAGCCGGGCCCGCTCCTGAAGGCCCGTGAGGCCCTGCCCGCCGCTGACCACGGTGTGCCGTCCGCCGCCGGTCGTCACGGGTATCGGACCGTTGGCGACCTCGACCACCAGGGAGTCCGGCTCGTACCGCAACTCGACGGCGATGGAGGCTCCCGGCGCGTGCTTCAGGGCATTGGTCAGCGCCTCCTGCACGATCCGGTACGCCGCGTGATCGGCGGCCGGGGTCAGTGGCCGTGCCTCGCCCGCCCGCCGTAGCTCCACGGCCGAATGCGCCCCTCGCGACACCGCCACCAGGTCGGCTATCCCCGCCACACCCCTGGCCGCGGGCTCCGGGTCGGGCTCGTGTTCCCGGGCCCGGTCCGGTGTGCCGTCGTGCAGGATGCCGACGGCCTCGCGCAGTTCGTGCATCGCGGCCACGGACGCCTCCCGCAGGACCCCTACCACCTCGCGCTGCCCGTCCGTCAGGTCCCGGTCCACCTCCAGGGCGCCCGTGTGGACGGCGATCAGAGCCAGTTGGTGACCGAGGCTGTCGTGCATGTCCTGCGCGATGCGCTGCCGCTCGCGCAGGCGGGCGTGGGACGCGATGATCTCGCGTTCGCGCAGCAGTTGGGCGTTGTGCTCGTGCAGCGCGTGCACCAGCCTGCGCCGCTGGGCGCGGTAGCGACTGGTGAGACCGGGCACCACTGTCGTCGCCAGGAACGCGAGCGCGGTGAACACCAGTGTCTGCGCAGCGAACACGTTGAAGGGCGCTTGGCTGACGGACAGTCCCGTGAAGAGGACGAAGGTCGTCCCGAACAGCGCGAGTGCCCGTCGCGGCGCCTCGATCCGTGCCCCCGCCGACCAGCTCGCGGCCATCAGCACGACCCCGAAGGTGCCGAGCCCACCGGCGAGCGCACCGGTGAGAACCAGCACGGTCGCCGGGAAGGACCGCCGCAGCAGCGAGAGCACCACGGCGGTCACCGCCGCCGCGATCATCCGCGGCGCGCCCCCGTCGGAGAAACTCAGCATCGCGAACAGGCCCAGCACCAGAGCCAGCACCGTCTCGCCGACGATCTGCCGCCGGGACCACAGATGTGCCGCCCCCAACTGCTTCCGGACCTCGCGCGCCTTCGTCTTCACGTCCACGCGCCAACGGTAGACATCACTGCCCGCCCGCACAGCCTCCGTTCGTCGCGACCACGAGCGACCAAAGTCGTACAGCGGTCCGAGGAGCAGGCGGGCTCGGGCAGGTGCGCTGTCGACGGGTCCGTCAGCCGTTGTCGCTGAAGGACTTGACCTGGCACGCGACCTTGTACTTGTCGAAGTCGGGCAGATTCAGGCTGTCACCGCTGACGAGCGCCCAATTCCCTTCGGAGACCACGCTCTTGATCCCGTGACCGTTCATGCACTTGACCATGGCCCGCACGCCGTCGCTGTAACGGGGATTCTTCGCCGGATCCATTTCCACCGGCTGAAGAGGGTATCTCAAGTCGCAGGCCTTGAGCGCCGGGCTGTCGGGGGCGGGTTTCCGGTCGGCCGGTACACCGTGATCGTGGAGGCAGTCCGTCCAGGCGTCCCAGAGCCTGTTGACGTCCTGCTGGTTGTCGTCGAGCCGGATCCGCACGTGTCCGGCGTCCGGATCCGCCGTCTTTCCGGCGGTGGCGGAAGGGGTGGCGATGGAAGCGACACCCTCGTCGCGGGTGCCGATCCCACCGTTGCCGCAGGAGGTGAGCATGACGAGGGCCGTGGCGGCTGCGAGAACTGTCAGGCCGGGACCGACGATGCCGTGGCGCACGGGCTGGATGGATTGGACGAAGGAGGACATGGCGCCAACATCCCGGCAGGGTATGAAGATCCTGTCAGCGACCGATCAGCGTTCTGTTTGCGCGGGATCGGTGATGTGCGTGGCGCGCTCGACGCCCGCACGGCGTCTTCGACGCTCCGCCGAGCAGGCCGGAGGCCGACGTCGATCTGCTGCTCCAGGCTGTCCCGGAGTTCGGCGAGCAGCGGGCTGCCGGAGGCCTCGATGACGGCCCGTCCGGGCGCTGGGCGGGTTGCGTGCCTCGCGCAGCCTGTCGGTGCTGTTCATCGTCGAGGAACCGCTGGCGCGGAGGTGGTCGACTCCGCACAACACCCGTACACCATCGGGTTGTTGGGCTCACGCCCCGATATCGCGAGCCGGGCGAGGCGGTACTTCCGCGTCGAGGTGCGCGATCGTCATGGACGAGTGCCGCGAGGCGTCGTCGCCCCAGCGCCTCGTCGACGGACACGCGGTCGCCTACCTGTGTGTCACGGCGACAGGAGCACTTCTCGGCGTCCGCCAAGTCCTCCTCGCTACGACCGAGTTGTCCGCCCGTCGCGCCAACCCCCGCTGCCTGACCCGCAAGTGCCCTGCACCGACCCTCGGTCGAAGGGGCCACGGGCTGCTCAGGACTGACTCCATACGAGCGTGTAGCGCCAGAACAATCGTCGCCGTGGCCGCGCGCCGGGGAGGACGTCTCCGGCTTCACGGACGATGTCGTCGAAGGCCATGTCCGCCGAGCGGGTGGGGGCCGTCATGGAGACGGGCCGCTGCGACGGGCGCCCCTTGTTCTTCAGCCAGCCCATGGCGGCGTTGGCCGGAATGGCGACGGCACCGAGCAGGTGGTCTGCCGGTGTCTGTGCGCGGGACAGGCCGACGATCACCAGGGTCCCTCCCGGCGCCAGATGACGGCGGAAGCGGGTGAGCGCCTCTGCGAACGGCAGGTGGTGGATCGTGGCGACGCATGTGATCACGTCGTACTGGCCGGCCGGGAACGCGGCTGTCGCATCCGCGACGGTGAAGGTGACAGGGAGCCCGGGAGGAGTCAGCTTCTGGGCCTGAGCTGTGATCACCGGATCGGAATCGACGGCCTGCACTACATCGGCTCGTCCGGCCAAGCGCCTTGCGAGGTCACCGCTGCCGGAACCGACGTCCAGGGCGCGGTGGAAGCGCCTCGGCAACTGCCGCAGGATCCAGCGGTGGTAGTGGGCGTTGTGGTCCCAGGGGTATGCGGCGTTGAAGCGTTCAAGAGCCCGCAGCACACGAGGCGACAAGATCTTCATTGCCCCAGTCCATCAAGTCCCTGCGGCATGCACACCGTGTTCCGAAAAAGGTTCAACCGCCTCCGGGCTGCCTGGCGCAGTCCAAGGAAGCGAGTCGAGGAACAACACCTACTGACGAGCGGATGACCGCGACCATGGTCCGTGGGGTGGGCGGCGCGACTCGTACGGCGTGTCAATGACCGGAAAGCGGCGGTCAGTTGGCCGAGTTCTGCCCCCGTCCGACCGTGCGCGGAGTGCCGTGCATGCCACCTCTGACCGGAATCCCCGCGCGACCTGACCGACATCGGACGCGTCGAACAACTTCTGTCCCAGCGCTGTACGGGAATCCGGTGTTCGGGATAGCGTCACCACGCAGCTGCCGAGTGAAACGATTCAATCCACTGCCGCACAAGGGGACAGCATGGCGTCGAACAGCACACCGGACAAAGGCATTTCCCGTCGCGCAGCTCTGGCCGCAGCAGGCACCGTCGGACTCACCGCAGTATCCCTCTCGACCGGACTTCCCGCCGCGGAGGCGCTCCCCGCCGCGGAAGCCTCCGCTTCGCTCACCGGCAGCCCGTCGCGTCGCGCCGGCGGCTGGCACCGCTACGTCCAGGGGCCGTCCTCGCGCACGGTCCGGCCGGTACGGATCGTCGCGTCGACCGGAGACGTGAAGAACCCCAACGCGCTGCTCAAGCCCGGCGGTTCCAGATCAGTCCTGCGGCGCCCGCAGCCCGCGGCGGCGCCCGCCTGGCCCGCCGGCACCACGGCCGAGGCCTCCTCGGCACACGCGGGCAACAACGGCAACGACGGTCAGCCGCGCACCTACGACGCCTCCAACGCGATCGACGGAAACCCGGACACCTTCTGGAACGACGACACCCTCGGCGTGTTCCCCGACGTCCTCACCATCACCGCGCCGCAGGTCGCGACCCTGAAGGGCATCACGGTGATCTCCAACAGCGACGGCGTGCCCACCGATTACACCGTCGACGTGTGGCGCGACGGCGACTGGCACACCGCCGCGACGGTCACCGGCAACGACGCGGTACAGAAGGCCGTTCCGTTCACGGAGCAGGTCGACACTGACCGCGTGCGCATCACGGTGACCCACGCCCAGGACACCTCGCACGGCAACTTCACCCGGGTCAACGAGGTCTGGCCCGCGCCGGTCGAGCCGATCCCCGTGGCCAGCGTCACCGTGGACTTCGGCAAGGTCGTGGTCGGATATCCGCAGATCAGGTTCACCTCCGCATCCGCCAACTCCCCAGGTGTACGCGTCGCGTTCTCCGAGACCCGCCAATTCCTCACCGACCGCTCGGACTTCACCCGCTCCGACCAGGCGGGCGGCGCCGGACAGGGCACGGACCAGTTCGCCGTACCCGCGAAGGGCGCCAACTGGACCGACCACAAAGGCTTCCAGGCCGGCGACAAGGTCTTCGCGGACGGACTGCACGGATTCCGTTACCTCAAGATCAGCCTCGACGCACTCGCCACGGACAGCCCCGCCGCGCAGCCCTGGGGGACGGTCGAAATCGACTCAGTGGCCCTCCAGTTCACCGCCTATGTGGGCACACCGAGCACCTACCGGGGCTGGTTCCTGTGCTCCGACGACGAGTTGAATCGTTACTGGTACGGCGCCGCGTACACCAACGAACTCGTCACCGACACCTTCCGCCAGGACGACGTCGATCCGCGCAACGCCTGGAGTGCCACGCTGGAGGGGAAGTTGGTCCTCCAGGACGGTGCCAAGCGCGACCGCGACCCGTACGTCGGCGATCTCGCCGTCTCCGCCCGCACCCTCTATCTCACCCACGACGACGCGGCAGCCGCGGCCCGCAACGTCCTGGCCGACCTCGCCGACCACCAGCGCGCCGACGGCTGGATACCGCCCGCCTCCATCGGCAACTACACGCTGCCGCTCTTCGACTATCCGCTGTACTGGGTCACTTGCAGCTGGGACTACGTCCTCTACACCGGGGACCGCCAGTACGCGACGCGTTACTACCCCACCCTGCTGAAGGTCCTGGACACCTGGTACCCCAGCGTCACGGACGACGCGGGCCTGCTGAGCAAGGGCCTCAACGGGACCGGTGGTTACGGCGACTACGCGTTCCTCGGCCGCACCGGCCGGGTCACCTACTACAACGCGCTCTACGTCCAAGCCCTCCAGAACGCCGCCCAGTTGGCGACCCTGCTGGGCCAGAAGGCCGACGCCACGCGCTGGAGCGGGCGGGGGGACAAGGTCGCGCAGACCGTCAACTCGCTGCTGTGGGACGCGGATGCGGGTGCCTACCTGGACTCCTCGACCGGCGCGGTGCGCCACGCGCAGGACGGCAACTCCCTCGCGGTCGTCACCGGCATCGCCGACGCGGACCGCGCCACCTCCGCGCTCGCCCATCTCGACGCGACGACGAAACGGCCGTACGGCAACGCCTTCATGGACAACGACACGATCTTCGACCAGGCCTCCCAGCGGGTCTACGCCTTCACCTCCTACCCGGAGATCGAGGCCCGCTTCCTGACCGGCCAGGTCGACTCCGCGCTCGACCAGATCCGCCGTATGTACGGCTGGATGGACAAGAACGACCCCGGCATCACCAACTGGGAGGGCATCGGCCCGAACGGGTCGCTGTACGAGGACGCCTACACCAGCATGGCGCACGGCTGGTCCACCGGAGTCCTGCCCGCGCTCACCAACAACCTCCTCGGCGCCCGGCCGACCTCACCCGGCTACGCCACCTGGGAAGTGCGCCCGCAACCCGGCCCCGTCGACTGGGCGACGGGTCAACTCCCCACGCCTTACGGCCCGTTGGGCGTCGAGTGGGAGAACAGCACCCGCGTCTTCCGCCTCACCGTCCGCGTACCCAAGCACACCCAGGGGTCCGTCATTCTGCCCGGTGACGCGCGCCGGCAACGCGTGTCCGTCGGCCGGAGAACCCTCTGGGACGGGAAGCGCGCGTCGACCCGCGACGTGACCGTGACCGACGGCACGGTCACGGTGTCGGGCCTCGGCCCCGGCGAGCACAGCATCGTGAGCGAGACGCGCGGCAACTGACGCCATTTGGGCCCGAGTTGGCCCACCATCACAGTGAACCCCTCCAGGGCAGGCCAACGCGGGTCTGCCTGTCCCGGACCGGAGACATGGTGGGCGACGGTGGTCTCGATGGCTGGTTGCGCCGAAACCGGTCAGATGGCCTTACAGAAGCGCGGCTTTGATCTGAACGCGTGGATCCGGCCGCTGTCCGTGGACGGGCTACTGCTCCTGGGCGCGGTCTGCTTGCCGAAGCCTTCCGCGGCCCACACGCGTCGAGTCGTCGGCCCTTGGCGTCGTCCTTTCATGAGCGTGCTCGTCCATATCGAGGGCGGTGACAGCGGGGTGGTCTCGCAGACCGGGGCAGTGCTGCTGGTCGAGACAGTCGATCTGACCGACTGAGCCCGGATCCACCGGCTTGATGCCGGTGGATGGTTCACCCAGAAACGAAGAAGTGCCTTGCGACCTGCGATGATGGGGTTTGTCTGCGACCACATCAGGCAGGATCGACAAGGCACTTCCGAGATGCAGTCTTCCCACGCCGCGGCGGCGGTCTCATCCGCGTTCGATGATCCGAACCTGATCGCGTACGGCGGGCTGGAGCAGGTGGTGCGGCTGGCCGAGCGGTGTGGTCTGCCCGCGCTGGTCGGGGAGACGGACCCTGGTACGGCTGAAGGGGTTGGACTATCCGTTGTGTGCTTCGAGCTCGGTCGCCAGCGTCTGTTGGGTGGCCGCCCACGACGCCAAGAGCGCCAGATTGTCAGCGGTCGGTGTGCCCGCGGGTGCGGTGTAGATGTTGAGGTGCAGGCCGGGTTCGGCGGGCAGTTCCAGGGATTCGACGTCCAAGTCGAGCCGGCCCACGATCGGATGGTGCATACGCTTGCGGCCGGACCGGTGCAGCCGCACGTCCTGAGATGCCCACCGCTGCCGAAACAGCTCACTGCACGTTGACAGTTCGCCGACCAGGGCGATCAGCTCCTCATCGTGCGGATTGCGGCCGGCTTCCATACGCAGCTTCGCGGCCACGCCACCGGCAACCTGGTCGTAGTCGACAAAGAATTCTCCGGCCGCCTCAGGGTTCAGATAGACGAACCGCGCTGTGTTCGCGGGCCGTCGCGGGTCGGCCAGCACCGGTGAATACAGCGCGCGAGCGAGTTGGTTCATGGCGAGCGCGTCATAACGGCCGTTACCGATCCAGGCCGGCGCACCGGAAATCGCGTCGAGCACCTGCTGCAGCGTTGAGCGCACAGTCACGGCAGGCCTGCGCCGGCGTGGGCTGCGGGGCGCCCTCGATTGGCGCGCGAGGTGGAACAGGTGGTCGCGCTCGGCCTCGTCGAGCTGCAAGGCAGAAGCCAACGCTTCGAGCACGCCGTCGGAGGCACCGGCGAGGCTGCCGCGCTCCATGCGCACGTAGTAGTCGACCGATACCCCCGCCAGCAGCGCGACCTCCTCGCGGCGCAGACCTTTGACCCGGCGGTTGCCGCCGTAAGCGGGCAGGCCCGCCCGCTCGGGTGCGATGCGGGCGCGACGTGAGCTGAGAAACTCCCGGATCTCGGTGCGTAGATCCATCGCGGTTGTCTCCTCATCGTAAGCCCGTCCCGCAGGCTAATGGATATTTGTTGCGGTCGTTGCGGTGCCGCCGTCCACCGGGATGATGGCGCCCGTGAGATAGGACCCGGCCCGGCTGGCGAGAAACACGGCGGCACCCGCCATGTCGTCGTCGCGGCCGACCCGGCGCAGAGGGGCCGCCGCCGCGATCGTGTCGCCGATGGCATCGAGAGTGGTCGCCATCATCTGCGACGGGAACACTCCCGGTGCTACTGCGTTCACCGTGATGTGCTGTGGGCCCAGCTCTCTGGCAAGCACCCTGGTGAGTTGATGGAGTGCCGCTTTGCTGCTGGCGTACGAGTAGTTGGGCGACGGGGCGACGTGGATGGCGGCGATGCTGCCGATGTTGATGATCCGTGCGGGATCATCGGCGGTGCCCGCCTTACGAAGTGCCGGGAGCAGTGCCTGCACCAGCCAGAACGGCGCCTTGAGGTTGAGGTCGAGCACTGTGTCCCAGGCCTCGTCCGGGAACGTCTCCAGCGGCTCGCGCCACATCGCTCCCGCGTTGTTGACAAGGATGTCCAGGCGTTCCGAGTCGGCCTGGACAAGATCGGCGAGGCGCTGACACTCGTCGTGCCTGGACAGGTCGGCGGGAATTGCCCGAACGTCGCCGAATTCGGATAGTAGACGCTGTGCCTCCGCGCACGTGTCCGCGTTGCGTGAGCTGATGACGACGCGGGCGCCCGCTTGGAGAAGGCCGCGCGCTATCATCATGCCAATGCCTCTGGTGCCGCCAGTGACAAGGGCGTACTTTCCCCTCAGATCGAAAAGTTCTGTGTGAGTGGTGAACTGGTTCTCCGCCATTGGTCTCCGTCACTTCTGTCGTAAAGGAATGCGCCGACACGGTCGCGTATTCGGGGTAGCTGAATTGAATGATGATGAAGCTGCGGTACGTTTCCATGGAGTGTTGTCGGCGCTTTCGGTTCAACCAGGTTGACAGGTGTTTGGAACGTCGGGGAGACCCTGGTGATACAGGTACTGCCAGAACCCCCCTTCCCTGGTGCGCTGAGTCCGGATCACCCCGGCTTGATGTCCGTGGATGGTTCACCCAGAAATCACCCAGAAACGAAGAAGTGCCTTGCGAACTGCGATGATGCGGTTTTTCCAGGACCACATCAGGCACGGTCGACAAGGCACTTCCGAGATGCAAAGTTCCCATGCCGCAGCGGACGTCTCATCCGCGTTCGATGCCCCGAACCTGATCGCATACGGCGGACTGGAGCCGGTGGTGCGGCCGACCGAGCGGTGCGGTCTGCCCAAGCAGGCCGGCGAGCACGTCCGGCTGCCCACTTCGAAGGACGGCACCGGCGCCTTCCCTGCGGCGAAACTGATGTCGCTGATGGGCGGCATGGCGCGATGGGCCGCCTGTTCTCCGGAGTGCGGGCCCCGTCCGCGCCGGGGTCGTTCCTGCGCTCCTTCACCCACGGGCATGTGAAGCAACCGCACGCCGTGGCCCGCCGGTTCCTGCACGAACTGGCCCGTCACACCCCGCTGCTGCCCGGCGCGGACCAGGCCGCCTACGTGGACATCGACGACACCATCCGCCGCACCCACGGCTATTCCAAACGAGGCGCCGGATACGGATACAGCAAGGTCAAGGGCCTGAATGCACTGCTAGGCGTCGCCTCCACACCCCTGTCCGCCCCCGTGATCGCTGCCATCAGGCTACGCAAGGGACCCTCGAACTCCGCGCGCGGGGCGGCAGCGCTCGTCACCGAGACCATCCGCACCGCACGCGCCTGCGGCGCCGGCGGCCCGCTGGTGCTGCGGGCGGACTCCGCGTTCTACGGCGCCGACGTCATCAACGCCTGCCGGGCCCTGGGTGCCCGCTTCTCCACCACCATGCGGATGAACACCTCCGCCAAAGCCGCCATCGCCCGCATCGACAAGGACGCCTGGACACCGATCAAATATCCCCAAGCGAGCTGGGACGAGGAGGGCCAGTGCTGGATCTCCGACGCCGAGACAGCCGAGATCCGCTACACCGCTTTCACTTCCAAGCCGAAGAAACAGCAGGTCACCGCCCGACCGATCGCGCGCCGCGCCAAGCGCCTGAGCGCCGGTACCGTCCCCGCCGAGCAGGGCATGCTTTTCGATATCTGGCGCTACCACGCCGCGTTCACCGACTCCCCGCTCGCCTTGAGGGATGCCGAGCGTGACCACCGTCGGCACGCTGTCGTCGAGCAGGTGATCGCCGATGTCAAGAACAGCGGCTTCGCCCACGCGCCGTCCGGTCACTTCCAGGCCAATGCCGCGTGGTTTGCCCTGGCGGCCCTGGCACACAACCTGACCCGCGCCGCCGGCGCGCTGGCCTCCGCGTTTCGTGCCAGGGCGACCACCGCCACCATTCGTGATCGCCTGATCAACGTGCCCGCCCGCCTGGCCCGCTCCGCCCGCCGCCTCACCCTGTACCTGCCCGAGCGCTGGCCCTGGAGCGAGGACTTCACCCAGCTTTTCAGCACAGGGCATGCACCGCCGGCCCTCCGGTACCCGGGTCCTACGGCCCGTGACGGTCGGCAGAGGTCAGGACCCGTCGGGGCAGGACCATCTCAAGATTCTCATGGTGAGGAGGTCGAAATCCACCTCGATCGGTTCCGGTGCGCTGTTGCTCGTCACGCGTGCACGGACGGTGTTGGCCCCTGCGCTGCGGGGGTCGCCGACGGTGAAGGTGGTGGTGGCCTCCACATCCCCACACGTGGCCGCCAAGTTGCCGGCTCCGCGGCCTTCGAGAACAGCTTCTCGCTTCAATGCCGTGTCCGTGAAATACGCGGTCATCAGCTTCCGCAGCTTCGAATTCGAATGTCGGGTGGCGAAGGCATCCGGCAGAACCGAGTAGTAAGCCCGCAGTTTCTCCTGGGCCGCCGATATTTTGGAAACCTCACCGAGGCGGGCGGGATTTTCCGCCGATCGGTCCGCGCCCACGGAATTCCAGTAGGCGCTCGCACCGAGTGCCACCACCGCGATCGCCGCAATGACAGCGGAGCGGGTACGGCGTTGACGGCGTCGGGCGCTTCGGTGACGCAACTCCTGTGCGGACACCGGCCGTTCCACCCGGACACTCTCCAACTGGGCGACGCTCTCGATGAGCCAGACAGGACGCTCGTACTCATCCGACATGGCCCACCTCCTGGTCCGGCAGGGCGGAAAGGTGGCGGGCGAGCGACAGGCGTCCGCGGACCAGCCAGACCCTGATGCTGCCGGCCGGCCAGCCGGTCTCGGCACTGATCTGCTCGACGCTGAGGTCGCACAGGTGGTGGAGGACGACGGCACTTCTCTGCTTCTTCGGAAGAGTGCGAAGTGCCTCGACGAGAGCGATGCGCTCGGGGGACGGGCCTTCGATGTGGCGCTGGTCGTGATGGCGCTGCATGAGCTGCACACCGCGCCGCAGACGCCGGAAGCGCGATACGGCGAGCCGCCAGGCCGTGGTGCGGATCCACGCCTCCTGGGAACCGTCGCTCGTGAATATCCCACGTCGGCCCCAGGCCCTTATGAACGCCTCCTGGACGACATCCTGGGCCTCCGGCAGATCACCGGTCATCGCGTAAAGCTGCCGAACGAGCCTGGGGTAGGCCACCGCATAGAATTCATCGAACTCCTCTTCCGCCGTGCCTCTCGCCACTCTTCCGCCATTCATATCCGTCCACAGAACGGCCAGGGGTCTTCTGTACGGGAAGTACGCACGAGCGCTGATCCCCCGCTACAGCGGTTCCCTGTGATCCGTATCACCGCATCCGGGTGTCGCGTCCGAGGCCCCGCGCTGCGTAGTCCAGCTGTCCAAGTCAAACCGACAGCAGAGGAACTCCCATGCGCCATGCAGCTCCCCGTAAGCCGAGCAGGATGGGAACGACGTTCAGGACCGCCGCGGTCAGCGCTCTCGCACTCGGCAGCTTGACAGTGGCGGCGGGGTCGCAGGTCCACGCGGCCACGGCGACCTCGCACTCCACGACGGACGACGAATCCGCACGCGCACAGAAGCAGAAGGCCGAGGCGGTTGCCGCCGCGGCCAAGGAGAAGAGTTCTCGCACCACGCCGAGCCCCGAAGCCGCACAGGCCCTGAAGGCGAAGAAGGCCGCCGTGGCCAAGGGGCAGACTTCCCGGCCCGTGACCGACCCGGCGGCGGTGCGCACCCTGAAGATGAAGACGATCGCGATAGCTCACGCGCCGAAGGGCTGATCGACCTCGTCTCTCTCATGAGTGTGCTCGCCCATGCCTTGATCAAATAAGCGGAGAGTGCTTCTGAACTGCAACGATGGGACCTGTCCAGGGTCCTGTTGGCTGCACGGAAGGAAGCACTCTCCAGCTGGGCACGCGTGTCGGGGTGTACCCGCGTGTCCGCCTCGAGGGCGGTGGCAGTGGGGCGGTCTCGCAGGCCGGGGCAGTGCTGCTGGTCGAGACAGTCCGCACGGTGGGCCTGGACACCGCGATATCGGCGGCAATGGCGCGGTGGCGTAAGCCGAGGACGGTGCACGACCCGGGCAAGGTCCTGCTGGATGTCGCGCTCGGAGTCGCTCTGGGCGGGGACTGCCTCGCCGATGTCGCCATTGGGAGTTGGCCGGCGCGGACAGTCCGGCCGCCGACGGCCAGGTGATCGTGGACATCGACGGGGTTCTGGTCCTTGCGCACTCCGAGAAGCAGGACGCCACCCCAGCATGGAAGAAGACCTTCGGCCACCATCCGCTCGTCGGGTTCGTCGACCACGGCCCGGCAACGCCAGCGTCGGCATCCAGGTGAGGATTCATTGTCCGGCCACAAGCTGCTGTTGGGGGAGACCGACGGTATCCGTGTCGAAGGCGACCGTGACTCCGTACGTCGTCAGGCAGTCGGACTCGAACGGGGCGAGTACTCCGGCGCGGAGCGGGTCGGCCTTGAGAGCAGGTTCGGCTGAAGTTCGGTCAGGCTGCCGTACTGGTTGCGCAGCCGGCGCACTTCGGCCGAGTCCGTAAAGCTGAGTTTCACGCGACGGGCGGTTGGTCCCCGCGCCGACTGGGCCGTGCTCACCATGAAGTTTTGATGCCCTTCCAGCTATGGCGTGTTCGGCGCAACATATATCGAGCCCATTAGTCCTGCGAGGTCATCCACTTCTTTAAAGAAGCGTCTGATGACCAATACGGCATGAAGAGCAAGCATGGACAGGATGGAACCGATGGCAATCCATCTCAGTACCGCGTCCCCTGTGGACGTACCCGCTTTAGGAATAAGCAATGCGCTTGTGCCGAGCGCCAGGAGGCATACTCCCGCCTGATAAGCCCATGTGGCCACCATGCTCAGCCCGAGCCACCGCTCAAAGTGTTCATTCCGTATCGCCGATTCAGCTTCTGTGATCTCACGGTCTAGTTCGGCACCGGATGGAGTCCAGGTCAGGAATTCGTCACGGGTGTAGAGGAATCGCCTGGCCCTGATGGATATTTGGACGCAGGCAACAAGGGAAATAGCGGCCCATGTGAAAAGCAGCATTGACAGCGCGGGCCAGCGAAACGCCGCTGAGTCCGTGCACAGTACCCCGATGGTGGCGATGGCCGCGCCCGCCAACAGAGGCGCGGCCACGGATGTCAAGGCGTCCATGGTGGCTGGTATGCCCGGCGTCCCAGGGCGCCTCGGGCTGGCGTGCGGCAGGGGCAATGCCGGATCGTTGTCGGCCAAGTTTCTCCCCTCCTGCCGACCTCGCGTGCATTCGTATGGTGATGCATCCCGCCGTCGGCGTGAAGACCTCGGTGGTCTCGGTGCACCCCCTCAACAGGAAGCTCGGCCTCCACAGGGGGGGCTTTACCCGGACGTCCTGCGCACCAGCGCGTTGACCAAATGCTTGACCTCGACAACGGTGCCGCGTTCGCCGTCGTCGAATGAGGGCCGTGCCCGTCGGAGAGCCGAGCCACCAGGCCGACCTGGTGCCCACCGACGTGAACCGGCTGCCTGCCTACGACTCCTTCGCCGACCTCGCGGATGCCGGCCTGACCTGCCGAACACAGCTTCAACGCCTCGACGTTCACCGCGCGGGTCGTCACCTCGCCCCTCTCCGACGTCTACAGCGCCGTCACCGCAGCGATCGGCGCGCTGAAGGGCCCGCTGCACGGTGGCGCGAACGAAGCCGTGATGCACATGCTGAACAAGATCGGCGACCCGCAACAGGCCGACGCGTGGCTCGACGACGCGCTGGCCACCAAGCGGAAGATCATGGGCTTCGGGCACCGGGTCTACAAGCACGGCGACTCCCGCGTCCCGATCATGCAGGACGCCCTCGACCGCTTGGTCGCCCGCGCAACCGACCCCGAGGTGACCCGCCTCGCCACCCTGCACGCGGCCCTGCGGCACGCCATGCTGACCCGCAAGGGCATCCACCCCAACCTCGACTACCCGAGGGGCCTGGCCCACCACCTGATGGGCTTCGACATCCCGGCCTTCACACCGATCTTCGTCATGAGCCGCATCACCGGCTGGACCGCCCACATCACCGAGCAACTCGCCCACGACTCCCTGATCCGCCCGCTGGCCTCCTACGCCGGACAGGAACAGCGGGCGGTGCCGACAGCCTCGTAGCGGAACGGCACGCGCGCGGGTGGCGGGATCGCGGCAGTCGGCGACGACTCGTGAAGGCTCCCCTCAGCGGCCGCTGAAATTCTCGCCCGGACGCACCGAGCTGCGATGGTCATTGCATTCCGCCCGCGGAGCATCGCCCGGAACCGGCCGTGACTGCTGCGCCTGAAGGGCGAGGCTGACGAGCGTCATGAGGAGCTGCACATCCGAGGGAACGCCGAGGCGCACCGTCACCCAATGCGAGCCGAGTACGAGCTGCACGGCCGATGCTGCCCTGAGGTGGTCCTCGAAACGTCTTATGGCGCGGGCCGTGAGATAGAGGTCGACGTCGTCGTCGGAGTGGAAATGCGCGATCTCGCCATGGGCGGACCGCAGGGCCCGGCCGACACCGCAGCTCGGTTCCGCCTCGGTGAGGTCGGGCCAGGTCGCCAATTGCGTGAAGGCACGCGAGGCCAATGTCATGTAGTCATAATGACCAGCTCACTCCCCGGCCACCAGGACATGACGGATACGTAACTGATCCCAGGTGTGCCCCAGGGCTTCGGCGTAGTCGGCGGGCGCCCGCTTTGTGATCATGCGAGGCCGAGGAGTGCGAGGGGTCGGCGGGCGTCGCGTGCGTTGCGACGGAGGTCGGCTGCGATGTTCTTGACGCCGCTCAGCCGGAGTGCGCCGACGGCGAGGTTGCGCCAGGTCGCCATCGGGCGGGGTGCGTTGCCGGTCCGCAGCTGGGAGGCGTCCTCGGCGAAGGTGGTGTCGCGGACGTGGTGCAGGGCCTCGATCTTCCAGTGGTCGCGGATCAGTCTCGCGAGTTGGACGGGGGCGGCCTGCTCGGCGGTCAGGCTGGTGACCGCGTGGACGGTCGTGATGGTGGTCCTGCCGGTCTTGCGGTCGGTGCGGCGGCGCTTGATCTGGACGGCCTGGCGGGCGCCGGGGAAGAGCAGGTTGTTCACAGTGGCGCCTTGATCCGGCGGATCTCCGCGCGACCGTGTCCGGTGCCCCGGGTGCGGCCCTGGAACGGGATGTCCGTCCAGGGAAGGGACTTCAGCTGCCTGCGTAGCTTCTTCTGGTTGCCCTTGACGATCGCGATGTAATGGGCCCCGCGGCCCAGGAGGTAGGCGGCGTGCTCGCGTTGCGTATGGAGTGCGTCGCTGGTGACCACGGTTGCGGCCAGGTCGGCGACGGTGTCGAGCAGCGGCCGGAAGCGGGGGACTTCACCGGTCGTCTCGCCGACGTCGAGCCGGGCCAGGACCAGTCCAGTGGTGTGCTCCACCGCGGCAAGCAGATGGATCCTCCGTCCCTGAGCCTTCGCCGCACCGCGCGGGGACTTGCCGTCCACGGACAGTCCGCGAAGCCCGGTGCTCTCGGCTGGCGGTCGGCAAGCCATCCGCCCACCGCCCGGTCCAGGGCGTCACCGTCGATGCGGGTGAGCAGCCGGCGGACCGTCGCCTCCGAGGGCACCAGCCTCCGGGGCGGTACCGGATCGGCGCGCATGCCGAGTCGCTCCAGCACGTGCGGCGGCGCGTCCGCGATCCACTCGCCGACCGCCAGCAGCGAGGTCGCGCCGGTCAGCACCGCGCACGCGGTCAGCGTGAGCACGACGGCCAGAGCATGGCGTACGCCGCGCGGATCGCGCGGATCCGGCACCTGAGCCAGCCGCTCCAGCAGGCCGGGCACCTCCCCGGGCCCGACGTCGGACTGCTCGCGGAGCCGGTCAAGGGCAGGCGGAATCAGGGGTGATGCGTCGGCAGGCACGGTCTTCCAGGCAGGTCACGGGGTGTAGAGCACTCCATGATCACGTGAACCTTTCCTGCATTCGCCCCCGGTCACAGCAACGACGCAGCCTCGCCTGCCACCCAGGTCCGCCAGACACGACGGGTGTTCGGTATGTCAGGGCGGTCAAGGAGCCAGAGCACATACCCGGCGTGGCAACGGGCCCACGGACTGTCCGAACCGGCTGCCCGATCGAGCCTGCCCCGTAGGTCAGCGCTGTCGACAGCCCGGGCCACCCGCACATATTCGCGATCCTTGCAGCGATACGCACGATGGACGACGAGCTCGACCAGGTCGGTGAGCTTCGCCCTGATCGCCTCCTCCCGGGGAGCACGGGCCACCTTACGGATCAGGGTCTCCTTCGTACCCCACGCCTTCGCATGCTGCGTCCACTCCAGCGAGTACCTCGCCTCCCACTCCAGGAAGAGCAGCGCGTAGGGCAGCCCCGGCCACGTCGCCAGATCCCCGCCCACAGGGCCATCCCACACCCCGTCAGGCAGCGAACGCCTCTGGGCTTGCCAATGCCTCTGGAGTGCCTGTCGAAAGGCTGGCTCCCGGTACTGCTCGTCCGCTCCCAGGGGCCGCGTCAGCAGCCACATCTCGTTGGACCGGTCGAGCGCGTCCGTGACTTTCCTCTGAGCCTCGGCCAGATGGACGAGCGCTGCACCTCGCACAGCCGGCTCCTCCGCGATGAGCCCGAACGCCCAACCCAGTCGCTCAGCCCATGCACAAGCGTCATTCGCATCTGTACCTGCCTCTTCAGCCACGCACGGGATCATCTCCTAGCGCAGTCGGCCCGCCCCACCCGACGGTGCGGGGGAAGACGCAAGGGCTCCCGGGCGCAACGGACGTGAGCAGGAACCGCCCGCTCGCCCTCTCTTCATCACAAGTGATAACGAAACGGACGCTCGCCGACTACGCCGAAGCCCTGGGCACAGGCGGTGAGGCGCCGGGGCTCTACGACGCAGATGCGGGGAGCGGCCTAGAGCCAGTCCCGCCGCTTGAAAAGCACGTACAGATTGGCGCAGACCACGCCCATGTGTAGTCCGGCTGGGGGTGCCGCTGAGAATTTCGCGATCCCAGGTGGTACTCGGTCGTTTGCGCGGAGCGCTCAGCAGGTTCTTGGTCTGCTGGTGGTACACGAGCTACAGGTCGCTGACCAGTTTAAATCGTGCGTGTCCGTGCCCAGAGTCGTTCGTTGGCCCGGAACTGGTCCGGATCTTGGGCGTGAGCGGTTCATCGGTGTCGGTGGGTCTCACTTGTGTAGGCAGCTTGTTGGGAGTCCGGGCAGTAGACGCCGGTCACTGGGGGCGGGACCCGTGAGGAAGACCAGGAATTTGACCGTCGCCGATGAGGTGCCGACGGGCGCAGCGGACCGCGAAAAAAAAGGGGGGACCGGTTGGGACGTTCGCGATGGTGGCCGGTTCGGGGCGAATCGTAGAAGCAGTCCGGGCCAGAAACTTGATCCCCTGATCGCAGTCAGCAATGTCTCTGACCTGCTATATGAATCTCGGTGATCCGCCCCTGTGAGGGTGCGGTCGGCGACAGGCGTGGCGAAGGGCCGCCTCCCACCTTCGTTCTTGGTTGGAGGAGGCGGCCCTTCGCGTGAGTTGCCTCGGTGTGGCGGATGCCGCTGCTAGGGGCGGCATCTTGCTTTCATTCGGCTGCGGTCTCTTTCTGGTCGGAGGAGTCGTCTATGGCTTGGGTGTGGTCTTGTCGTTGTGGCAGGAGAGCTGTGCGTCGATCTGCGCCGCGGTCCTGGGACCGTCGTGGGTCCAGTACTGACCGGCCTTCAGCTTCGCCTTGGAGATCGTGCCCAGGTTGAAGACGTCGTCGTATCCGTCACCTGAAGGAAGCGCGTAGCCGACGTCGAGGTTGCGGGGGACGGCGGACCTGGCTGGGGCCGCGGCATGGTGTCCGAACCCCTCTGCCGACCAGAGGATGACGATGCCGCTCCTCGCCGATTGTGTGGTGGGGTCGGAAGCCCACCACAGAACGCGTGGGTTGTCGCTCTTGGTGTCATCGAAGTCGGTGACCTCGACTCGCCGGATTTTGTCGGTGGGACAGACGGGGAATTTGACGACGATCGACGTTCCCTCCACCCGGGCGCCGGATACGGGCGGGTTCGCCGGGTCCGACGCTGCCAAGTCACACCCGGCCGCAAGGAACGTGGTCGAGGCGAGGAGAAGAGGGAGAGCGATGCGAGATCGCCGATAGGTCACAGATGGCATTGCTCCGCGTACCCTCCCCACCTCAGATTGGCCTGGCGCTCGTACCGGTTGTGACAGGGATTGCCGCCGGCACCGAGGTATCGCCTGAGGAATCCGAGTCCGTAGTGCTGCCACTGGCGCCGGTGAATCTTCTCGTGCCGGATTCTATTCTTCGTCAGGTACTTCGCGTTGTTCGAGGTGAAGTAGGTGGTGCCGAGGGTGGTTCCACCTCTGCCGTGGAGGCCCCAACCACCGCGGCAGACCCGCATGCCGTACATGTACGAGCAGCGGTATCCCGTCAGGCGGCCGACCTTCGACAGGCCCCAGCCGAGGCCGCTGGCACTCCAGCGGTTGACCTTGCGCTTGAAGCGCTTCCAGAACCCCCATTGTCCGTTGAGGTCGTAGCGGTTGAGTGGGTCGCCGCCGCAGTACTCGTAGGCGTTGGCGTTGCCGCCGGGCACGGGGTCGGTGGACAGGAAGCGTCCGGTGCCGGGGTCGTAGAGACGCACGCCCATGAGGGTGGCGCCGGTGACTGTTTCGCTGGAGCGTTGTTTGCCGCCGAGCCAGCCGTAGCGGGCGGAGGTTGTGTCACCCTCCGTGTTGCCGTATTCGTCGTAGGCGAGCGCGGTCGGCGCCTGGGTGGTGTCCAGCGGGAGTTGGACGGTGACGTCGCCATGGATGTCGGTCAGTTGCAGGACGGTGGAGCCGGTGGCGTCGGTGACGGTGCCCAGCGCACCGTTGATGTCCTGGACGTTGCGGGTGATGGTGCTGCTGGTCTCTTGAATCCAGTCGGGGCTGTCGCCGTCGGAGCCGTAGTGGCTGGTCTTGGACCCGGTCTGGGTCCAGGTGCCGCTGCTGTTGGACTCGGTGGTCCAGACGGCGAGGCGGCCGCCTGCGTCCAGGCTCCAGGTCTGCCTGCTGGTGCCGGAGGTCTGCTGCCGGACGAGGTCGTTGGCGTAGTAGCCGATGATCGCGCCGGACGCCTGGGTGGTGGTGCGGCCGAAGGTGTCGTAGACCGTGCCTGTGGTTTCCAGTCGGTCCGCGCTGTCGTAGGCGTATGACGTCGTCGTCGCGCCGGTGGAGGTGCAGGCCGAGCCGACGTCGCTGGTGGCGACGGCGACGGCGGTGCGGTTGGTGTTGTTGTCGAAGGTGTAGTCGCGGCGTGTGCAGGCGCCGTCCGGGTCGGTGTCGTCGGCCCTGGTGAGGCGTCCGGCCGCGTCGTAGGTGTAGCCGCGGCTGCGGGTCTGGCCGGCGGTGTTCGTGTCGCCCACGACCTGGCCCTGGACGCTCTCGTCGGTACTGTCCGAGGCGACGACTGTGCTGTCGCTGTCCTGGGTGTAGACCCGGGAGGTCTCGGCGCCGGTCTCGTCCTGGCCGACGGTCAGGGTGTAGCCGCCGGGCAGGGACTCGGTGGTGAGGTCGCCGTCCGCGTCGTAGGTCGCGGCGAAGGTGCCGGCGACGGAGTCGGTGCGGGAGGTCTCCACTCCGCGCGGGTCCCTGGACGTGTCGTAGGTGTACGTGGTCGTCGACGGAGCGGAGTCGGTGGTCTTCACCACGCGCCCGAGCGCGTCGTACTGCGTGGCGGCGGTGTTGCCGGCGCCGTCGGTGTAGGAGATCTCCCGTCCGAGCTGGTCGTAGGTGTGGGTGATGGTCTGCCCGTTGGCGGTGACCGTGGCCACGTCACCGCTGTCGGCGTCGTAGGTCATGGACGTGTCCGGCACCGCGGTGCCCACCCCGCCGCTGACAGCCGTTGTCTTGAGCCGGCCCGCGGTGTCGTAGGTGTTGGCCGTGGTGCGGGTGACCGAGTTCGCGGTCTCGTAGGTGTTGGCGGTGTTGCCCCACCGGTCGTACTCGATGGTCTTGGTGGGGAGTTGGGTCGGGTTGGTGCCGCCGCCGGTGATGCCGGCGGCCGGGCCGGTGGAGCAGAGCAGGTCGGCCCATTCCGGCTTGCCGTTGCACGCTCCGGTGCCGGTGGCCGCGTAGTAGGTGGTCACCGTGGCGCCCGCGTCCGAGCCGGACGACTTGGGCAGGGTGGTCTTGGTGACCCGGCCCTGGGAGTCGTACGAGGTCGTGGTCTTCAGCGCCAGACCGGACGGGTCGGTGGTGCTGGCCGTGGGCAGGCCCTTGACCCAGTCGTATTCCGACTTCGTGGTGCGCACGTCTCCGTCGGACGGATAGCCGTCCACATACGCGCCCACCTTGGTGGTGGTGACCTGGTTGGTGACGGTGGCCGTGCCGTCGGTCGGGCGGCCCTCGTCATAGGTGTTGACCGTGTGCTGCCGGGCCGGCCACGCGGTTCCCGCGGCCAGGTCCGTGCCGCCGGAGCCGGCTGTGAGCGCCGAGGTGAGGGTCACCTGGTGCAGCGGGCCGTATTCGTCGGTCTCACGCAGACCGTCGGAGGAGTACACCGAGCGGGTGGACAACACATCGGCGCGGTCGGCCGAGGTCATCTGGTCGATGCTCAGCGCCACCTGCTCGGCCAGTCCGTCACCGCTGGTGGCGAGCGCCAATTCGCGGTTGCCGGCGGTCAGTTCACGCACCGTGTTGCCGAACTGGTCATACCCGGTGGTGGTGATGTGCCCGCCCGGCGCGGAGGTGTTGACCTCCCGCCCGGAGGCGTCGGTGTAGGTGATGGTCGCCCGCTTGTAGTCGGACGCGGCCAAGGCGCTACCTGTGTTCGACGCCGGCACCGAGTCCGCCGGGAAGACGGCGGTCGCGTCGGTCGGCACGTCGTCCTGGCCCCAGGTGCCTACGTCCGAGGTGCCCATGGCGTTGGGCGCCTTCGAGCCGGTGAGCGGTACGTCGTAGACCACGTTGACGGTTGCGGTCGTGCCGTCGGTGGTGCTCTTGGTACCTGCCGTCAGGTTAGGGCGGGAGGCCGACAGCAGCATTCCGGAACCCGCTGTGGCGGCGTTGCCCGCCGTGCCGTAGGTGAACGTCCAGGGAAGTTCGCCGGGCGGGGTGAGGGTGGTGATACGTCCGGAACTGTCGTAGGTGTAGGCGGTCTTCAGCCCGGTCCGCGGGTCCCACTGTTCACGCAGGCGGCCGGAGGTGTCGTAGGAGTACTGCGACACGACCGTGGAGGTTGCCGTGGAGGCGCCCGGGTCGGTGGCCCACTCCTTGATCTGTGCGACCTGCCCGGTGTAGTTGCCCAGCGCGCTGGAGGTGGCGGTGGTGGAGGTCGCGTAGACGAACTCCAGCATCCGGCAGCCCTTTGTGGACGGCGTGCCCTCACAGGTCGAGGCCGTGGCCGCTGAGGTGGGGGCGATCACGTACTTCGGCCGGGCGAGGATGGTGGTGCCGGAGGTGACCTTCTCCGGGACCACCTTGGTGATGGAGTTGTCGGTCGGCAGGTAGGTGCTGGACACCTGCCACGTCGTCGCCGCCGGATCCACTTTCGCGAACGTGGTGGTGGTGCCGTCGTCGTCCTTCAGGGTGAAGGCCGAGACCTGAGTCAGGTCGTTTGTGGTGCTGCCTGAGCTCTTCGTGCTGGTCAGTGCCAGGTCTTCGGAGCCGGGCTCGGGCTTCCAGCCGTCGGAGCCGGTGGCGGTGAACCCGGTCTCATCGCCGTCCACGTCCACCAGGGCCACCGAGGTGGACGAGGTCTTATGGATGTCCACCCAGTCGGAGTCGGTGATCTCCGAGGTCGTGCCCGAGGTCCACTGCGGGCCGAAGATGGCCACCTGGCCCTCTGCGTCGGATCCGGCGGTCGGGCGGCGAGAGGACGCGGTGCGCGACACGGAGAGGTCGAAGCCAGATGCGTCGGTCGCGGACACGGTGAAGTCACCCGTGAGGGTGTTGACCGAGCCGGGGCCGACATCGGCGCTGGGGGCGGTGCCGGCGTTGCGGTCCAGAGTGATGGTGTGCGGCTGGGAGTAGACGGTGGCCGTGCCGTCGGTGAAGGCGGCCCGGATGTCGAGGGAACCGTCCTGCGACAGGGAGTTGGTGACACTCCACGTCAGAGCCGCGGGCGAGCCACCTGACACGGCGACCGGCCAGGCCGAAACCGCCGAGCCGTCCGATGACTTGGTGACATCCGCAACCGGCACGTTGGTCCAGGAGTCGTTCTCACCGCGCCGGTACTGGTAGGTGACACCAGTGTAAATGCTCTTGCCGGTGGAGGTCAGGCTGATCCGGCGCGCGGTGCTGTCGCCGTCGCCTGGGGTGAGCAGGCCCGCGCCGTCACCGACACCGAACGCGTATGTGGTGGTCGCGGTCGACAGGTTTCCTCCGGAGTCGACGGTCTTGGCGTAGAGCTTGTGCCAGTCCTGGTCCGGCGCGATCGTGACCGTGAGCGGGTCGCCGCCGTTGCCGTCGGCGGTGTCGTAGACACGGTTCGGCACTGAGGTGTCGTCCACACCCCAGTAGAAGCCCATGCCGTCGGTCGAGGAGGTGTCCAGAGTGCAGGTCGCACCGCTGTCCGCCTTCGGCGTCCACGTGGTCTCGCTGTACGGGTCGCAGGAGATGGTTGGGGCGGCGGGCTTGGCGACGTTCGGCACGAAGTAGATGTACGAGGACCAGGCCCCGTAGTCCGTGCCGTCGTAGCCGCGCACCCGCATGCGCAGGTGTGCCCCGGCCAGTTGGCTCGCGCTGGGGATGGTCAGCTTCGCGGTGCCGCCGGAGGCGACCGAGGCGGAGATGCCGGTGTAGGAGTAGGTGGTCTCACCGCTGTACGACGGGTCGTTGGTGATCTCGAACTGGCCCTTGACGGTGGAGCCGTCCGCGTCGGTCACCTTCGCCGAGACCGTCGGGGTGTAGGTGGTCACGTACCGTTTGCCGCTGTAGGCGTTGACCGAGCTCGGCGAGATCGCCAGCGCGCTCGTGGTCGCGTACGAGTTGTAGGTGACCGTCAGCTTCGGTGCGTAACCGGAGGTCGTGTAGTTGGCCGAGCGGAAGCGGCGCCAGGTGGTGGAGTCGCTCTCGCTGGTGCCGTAGACCATGAGGCCGTAGTTGGTGCTGCCGTCGGCCCACGCCTGCACGATGGCGTCGATGTCCCAGTTCGACCAGGCAGCCGGGCAGGACGAGTCATAACCGTGGGCGCCGGTGTTGACCACGGCTCCGGTTCCCGACGACGAGGGTCGGGTCGCCCAGGTCAGTGACGTGGACGACCATGTGGAGGTGATCCGGCGGACCGTCGTGCCAGAACCGGCCGTGGAGCAGGTCGAGGAGTAGTAGTTGTACAGCGCCAGGTTGGTGTCGGTGATGTGCTTGCCGACGAACTTCGACACGTCGAACTTGAGGTACGACCGCGCGATGTCTGTGCCTGAGTCGTAGGTTCCCGACTTCAACTCCTGCGAGGAGACCTGGGAGTCGGGGTAGTCCGGGGTCTGTATCCAGGTGTCGGTGGTGACCGCCAGCGTGGTCGTGGGATCCACGGTCACCGGATACGTGGCCGTTGCCAGGAAATCGGCGTCCGGAGTCAGCACCAGGGCCTGCGCTCCGTCATCAGCGGTATCGATCTTCGTCGCGACTCGTGCCTGATGGGCTGATTCGCCGGAGGCCGGGTCTTTGGAGGCGTCCCACATCACCGGCGCGGGCGCCTCGGCGACCAGGTCCCCGTTGTCGTTCTTCAGCAGCAGGTGCCCGGAGTCGGCCTGGGACAGCTTCAGCCCGTCCAAGTCGAGTGGGATGCGGTACGAGACCGCGTCGCCGTCCGGCTGCTGGCTGAGCTGAATGTTCTCCGAGAAACCCTGCGCCAGCGCGGTGACCGAGAGAGTCTGGCCACTGCCCAAGTCGTAGGAGGCAGTGCTGTTCTTCACCTCGGGAGTGGGCAACTTGTCCTGCCAGCTCAACCCGAAGGACTCTTGGCCCTTGGTGACCGTGGCGAGTTGCGTGTCTCCGCCGTCGGAGACCGCGATGTCCGCCGCCGCGGCAGCCGGCGTGAGGTCGGCACCCGTGTCGGACAGCGACGTGTCGATGTCCTTCCAGGCACCGTCCTGCTTCACCCGCACTGGACCCGCGTACGCCTCTGTCTCCAGCTCCCCACTGGGTAGGGCGTACGTCGTGGAGTCCGCTGTCCGGGCCGACAACACCTCGATGTTCCGGTCCTGCAGACGGGCCATCAGTACCGCTGATGCCTCGTCCTGCGCCTCCGCAGGGCCCAACGACTGGGCCGTTCCGGTCGACTTCGCGGATTCGGACGCCGAAGCGGACGCCTCCGAGGCGAACGCCACCCCGGTGTCCTGCGACACCAGCGTGGTCTCGGCCGCGACCAGCATCGCCAGGCCAACGGCGATCTGCCGCAACCGGCTCGTTCGGAACGTTCTTCTTCTCGATCTGCCATGGGCCACAGGTCTGTGACGCACGATCAGCTCCCTCCCCAGGTGCCCCGCAGTGCGCGGAGCCAACAGAAACGAGCTGATCTTCACAAAGGGCAAAATGCAGCATCCGGCTGGCCAGAGGGAAAGTGTGAATTAAACTCAAGAAAATTACATGGTTTGACAAATTTCCTGCACGTCTCGACTGGGTCGACGGATTCCTTTGTCCTCTTTGGGTGCTTCGCCGTTCTTTGGGATTCCTTAAGCGTGAGGTAAGAGGGTTCCGTGAGGTCGCTCAAGGTTTTTCCAAATGATGAAGGAAAGTGGTTATGGAATGTGAAGAGATGGACAGTTTCATCTAACTGTCAGAAATCGGTCTACCGGCAACGCGCTGAAGATGCAGCCATCGGCTACTTGGACGTCGTTGCATTTGGTGATGCGGCTGCTCTCAGCTGGTGGGTAGGCGGGTGCCGACGATCACGCTGAGGTCTGCCGCGAGGCGTAGTTCTGTGGCTCGAAGTTCGGGGTGTTCGAGCCAGTGCAGTCGAGACTGGTCGGGGGCGCCGTTGAAGCGAGGTGGCCATGTGACGGCCGGGGTGAAGTCGTCGATCACTACCGTGCCGCCTGCGGCGAGCAGCCGAGCGGGGTCCGCGGCGCCATTGCCCTTGGCCTGGCCTCCGCCGTCGAGTACGAGCAGGTCGTAGGGGCCGTGCTCCTCGACGCGCTGCCAGTCGCCGTGGAGGATCGCCACATCGGGGCAGTCCCGGAAGACTTCCGCAGCGATGCGGGCTCGGTTCGGGTCCCGTTCGATGCTGGTCAGCCGGGTTCCCGGGGCTGAGCCGGAGGCCAGCCAGGCCAGCCCGACACCGTAGCCCGTTCCGGTCTCGGCGATGCTGTGGAGTGCCCCTGAGGCCAGTACCTGGAGCAGACGTCCCTGTTCGGGCCTGCAGGAGAAGGCGAAACCGTGCGTGCGCGCCGCCTCGACGGCTCGTTGGACCAGCGGAGGCAGGGTGTGGTCGTCCCGGTAGGCATCTGTTCCCTGAAGCGACATGCCGCACATTGTGGCCGTGCAGCCGTGCAGCCGTGCAGCTGAGTCGGCGGTAGCAGATGAGGGAGGCGGCGATTCCGACGAAGGCGAGGAAGTGGTCTGGCTTGCCTCCTGGCGGGCAGAGGACTCCACCATCCCGAACCCACCGAGAAATCCCTGGCCACCTTGGAATGGATCGGTCGCGCGGAGAACCTGGTGATCGCCGGGCCCTCGGGCACCGGCAAGATCCACTTCACCGAGGGCCCGGTCCAGGCCGCGATCGAGAAGGACCTCAAGGTGGCTTGGCGCAGCAGCCGCAAACGGTGAGCGTACGAACCCCCCTGCTGCACACATCCATACGGATGCGGTGTGCTGGGCGACAGATGCCGCCGTCTTCCTCGGGCCCGGTCGACGGTGCCAGTGATCTCGGTGTCGGCCGTTTCAGCTTCGTTCTCGCGACCCAGCTGGTGCCTTGGCTGTGGCTCTGACGGTGTCGCATCAGCGTGGATGTTCACCCGCATGTCCTCGACGTGACTTCCGCGCCCCAGCGTCGTTGCTCGACTGGCAAGCCATGGCATCGTTCCTGATGGAGACCCCTTAGATGAGGCACACCGCACGGCAAGTAGCGCCCCTGGTCAGGTCCGTTCTGCGGCGTGGGACACCTGTGATCATGGCTTTGGTGGCGGCGGTCGCGCCAGCTGGGGGCGCGGCTGCGATCACGCCGCTACGGGCTGCCGACCCGGATCAGGTTGTGAAGGTGTACCACGACGTGCTGGCCGGCAGCCGTCTCCCGCAGCACGAGGACACGTGGTTCGACGTGCCAGGAGCCTCGGTGCGGTTTACGGCCCGGCCCCGGCAGCGGGTCGTCATGGACGTCAGCTCCTTCTCCATGACGGCCGTCACCCGTCTTACGCGCGGGCAGAATGTGGAGGCTGGTGCTTTCCTGTCCTGCCCAGACATCCCCCTCGGGCGCCCCGATGGAGTGCATTTCGGGGACAACATCGCACCCGGTTTCCACGACACGGTCAGTCCGGTCCTGCGATGGGTGTTCAAGGCCCCGCAGTCCACCGGAAACGTGACGTACACCTGCAAGGTGGAGGTCAAGTTCAACTCCACGATGCAGCGGCAGGGGCCCGTGGACGTGCGTTTGACTGCGCCGCGGGGTGCTGTCCGCGTGACCACCGCGACTCCCGCCGGCGCGATCGGCCAGTGGTTCCTGAAGAAGGACTATGCGGTGGGCGGCAGTCGTCAGAGCCTGCTGCGTACCAACGGCCATTCATACACGCCCACCAGTTCACAACCGTACGTGACCGTGCGCCAGGACGTGCAGCTGACCACCTGCAATCAGGGCAGCAGGCCTCCTTACGCCGAATGCGTCTACGACGGCACTGAGCCCAGCAAGGTGTCCACGTGGGTGGAGGCACAGCCCCAGACTCCGGACGGCAGGTCGTGCGGCATGCCGCTGCGCGGGCCGGTGACCACCTCCCTGATCACGCGCTTCGAACACCACCGGACCGTGCCGAACTCGCTCACCCTGGCCAAGTCGTCCCTGCCGGTCGGCTGCGGCAGGCTGCGACTCTCTCTGCTCGTCCGGCACCACAGCGGTGAACCCGTCCTGATCCACGGCGGCACCTACGGGGACACCGTCAACCACACCAGGCGCACCGCGTACACGCATGGTTACGCCTTTGAGCAGGCGTCCCGGTAGCTGAGCCGTCGTGGGCGGCGGTGGCGTCCGGTCGCGGCTGTGGAGTCGTACGCGATGAGGGCTGCCGCAGTAGCGACGGAGACAACGAGGGCGATCAGGCGGCGGGTTCCGCGGTGCGAGGCGGTCGGGCATGGGCTCATGGTCGGCTCCCGGTTCAAGGACAGAGTGGGCAGTGGGCGGGCCCGGCGTCGGCTCGTGGAGAGCCGGCGCCGGGGTGAGGGGACGGGTCAGAGTTCGGAGCACCAGGGCAGGCCGTTGTAACTCAGGTAGAGGTTGACTCCGCGGGGGCCGGTGCAGTTTTCGATGGCTGTGGCGCCCAGGGCGAGGATCGCGGACAGGGCCGCGGCGTATCCCGCGAGCGGGGGGAAGAGATTGGCGACGGTCGCGACGCCGGCCCCGGTGCGCAGCCGCCTCACCAGCTTGTCGGCGTAGGGCTTCCGTAGCCGCAGGACAGCCCCCCAGGAGTGGAACTCCACGGTCAGCCGCTCCATGCGACCGCGGCCCGGGAAGCGTCGCGAGGCCTGTCGAGGGCGGTCGCGCCGCGGGTAGGGCCGGGGAGTGCGGCAGTGACAGTGCCGTCGGCGTTCTGCCGTAGGTGCGCGTCGGACGCTGCGGACGACGCGGATAAGACGGCCGGGTGCCGGGCGGTGTCGGCCGAGGCGGCCGGTGCCGCAGGAGCGGCATCGCCGGCGAGCGGGGTGGCGCTGAGCAGGATGCCCGAGCAGGTCTGCACGGGGTGACGAAGCAGGACGGACATGACGTGGTCCTTCCGGTCAGATGAGCTGTCCGGCGGGTGGCGGCGTGCTGCCCCCGCTGTGACTCACAGGGGTGGGATGCGGCGGCCGAGGTGTCTCGGGGAGCCGCTGCTCCGATGTTTCGACCATCCGCGGCCGGCCGACAGCGGTTGCGTTTTGCTGAATCGGCTGCAACCCCGCAACGCCTTCTGACCTGTTGCGTTACGACGGCGTACCCACCGTCGTTGGGTGATGGGGCGGTGTGTTTTGCGTCAGGCAGGCAGGGGTGGGAGGGCATGGATCTGGACGGCGATCCTGATGACGAGGTGACTTTCGGCTCGGAGCTGCGCCGCAGGCGCAAAGCCGCGGGCCTGTCACTGAAGGCGCTGGCTGAGGCGGTCTTCAGCGACAAGGGATTCATCAGCCGGGTCGAGAACGGGCACCGGCGGCCGGACGAGCTGTTCGCCCGCCGCTGTGACGAGAGGCTCGGGGCGGGCGGTGAACTGCTGGCGCTCGCCGTCGGTATGCCTGGCACCTGCCCCTACCGGGGGCTGGCGCCGTTTCGCGCGCAGGACGCGAGCTGGTTCTTCGGACGCGCCCAGGCCCTGTCCGACCTGGTGTGCCAACTCGGGGACGTAGGCAGCGAGGGGCATCCGGTGATGGTGCTGGGACCCTCCGGTGTCGGGAAGTCTTCCCTGCTCTGCGCCGGTCTCGCCCCGGCGGTGGCCCAGGGAGCGCTGCCGGGCCGGGTACCGGGCGAGCCGTCCGTGCTCTACCTCACTCCCACCGCCCATCCGGTACGCGAGTTGCGCGAACAGGCCGGCCGCAGGCCGTTGGCCAGCCACGCCCTGCTGATCGTGGACCAGTTCGAGGAACTGTTCACCCTGGCCCCGGAGGGCGAACGTGAATCCTTCGCCGACCAACTGTGCGACCTGGCCCGGGCCGGCCTCCCCGTAGTCATCGGCATGCGGGCCGACTTCTACGGTCACTGCCTGACCCACCCGGGGCTGCGCGAGGCACTGCGCGTCCGTTCCCTGCCCCTGGGACCGATGACGGCCCAGGAGATGCGCCAGGCCATCACCGAACCCGCCGCAGCGGCCGGTCTGACCCTGGAACCAGGACTGGTCAACGTCCTCATGAAGGACCTCGGAGCACGCGACTGCGAAACCGGGGCCCTGCCACTGCTCTCCCACGCATTGCGCGCCACCTGGCAGCACCGCGACGACGGCAGGCTCACCGTCGCCGGCTACGAAGCCACGGGCGGTGTCCACCGGGCCGTGGCAACCACGGCGGAACGCGCCTACGCACAACTCACCCCCGCCGGGCGCGAGACGGCCCGGCGCGTGTTGCTGAGCCTGGTACGGGTCGGCGACGGCAGCGAAGCCGACACCCGCCGGCGCATCGACCACACCGAGCACCACGAACCCGCGGCCCTGTCCGTGGTCGAGGAGTTCACCCGCGCCCGCCTGCTGACCGCCGACGCCGGGTCCGTGGAGATCAGCCACGAGGCGCTGCTGCACGCCTGGCCACGGTTACGCCAGTGGATCGACGCCGACCGCGTCGGCCTGCTCCTGCGTCAAGAACTGGCCGACGCGGCCTCCACCTGGAACGGCGGAGACCGCGACGACAGCCTGCTCTACCGCGGCAGCCGTCTGGCCGCCGCCGAGGAGTGGTCCGCCGCCCATCCGGCACGTACGACACCGCTGATCGAGGCCTTCCTCAAGACGGGCCGCTGCCACGAACAGCGCGGCATCCGCCGGCTGCGCCGTCTTGTGGCGGCTCTGGCCGTTCTGTTTCTGGCCGCCACGGCGGCGCTGATATCCACCGTCGTCCAGAAGAGGGAGGCTGACACCCGGCGTGACCAGGCGACCTCCGCCAGGCTGGTCGCACAGTCGGACGCCGTACGCCGTGCCGACCCCGCCCTCGCCGCGCAGCTGGCATTCGCCGCCCGCAAGGCGGCCCGCTCGGCGGAATCCGACGGCGCCCTGCTCAGCTCATCGTCCACGCCGTATGTCACCCGCTATCTGGGCGGCGGCACGGACGCGACGGTCTCGGCGATGAGCCCCGACCACCGGCTGATCGCGGTGGGCACTCGGCGCGGCCGGGTCGCCGTCTGGGACACCCGCGGACCGGCACCGCACCGCCCCGTGATCCTCCGCGTATCCGCTTCAGCGGTCACCCGCATCGCCATCGACCCGCACGGCGTCATGGCAGTCGCCGCCGCCACCGGCCCCGTACGGATGTGGAAACTGCGCGACGCGCTCGCCCACGACCCGCCGTGGACGCTGCCCCACAGCGTCGGCAAGGTCACCGGCATGGCGTTCAGCTTGGACGGAACCCGGCTGGTCACCGGCGACGCCTCGGGCGTCCTGAGCCTGTGGGACACGACCCGAATCAGCCGTCCGTATCGGTTGCACCACTGGCAGGGCCACACCGGGCAGATCACCGACCTGTCGCTCAGCGGGGACGGCCGCGTCCTGGCCACCATCGGCACGGACCACCAGGCCTTCACCTGGGGACTCACCGATCCCGGGAACCCCGCGCGGCACCGGGTCGAGGTGCCGGGCAGCCAGCCCACGCTCCACGCGGTCGCTCTGAGCGCCGACGGCCACACACTCGCCCTGACCGCCTATGGCAGGACCTGCCCCGTCTGGCTCGCCCGCGTCGACGCCCACGCGGTGACCAGCCGCCTCAACTGGCTGTACGCGTCCCCCAACATCGCCATCGACCTCGCCCTCAGCCCGGACGGGCGCACCCTGGCGGTCGGCGAGAGCGACAGCACCGTACGCCTGTGGAACACCGCCGACCACTGGGGTCCCTTTCCGCTGTCCTTGCCCGCGCGGACCGGAGAAGGCCTGACCTTCGGAGCCGACGGCACCTCACTGCACGCCTCGACCTCCGACGGCGGCGCCTACCTCTGGCACTCGGTTGTCCCACCGGAGGGCCACCGAGACGCGATCACTACGCTACAGACCAGCCGCGACCGGCCACTCGCCGTCACCACCAGCGATGACGGCACCGCCAGGCTCTGGGACACCACCCACGACCAGCCACGCCCCGAGGGTCCCATGGGCTGCGAAGGACGCCCGCTCGATGCCGCCGCCATCAGCCGCGACGGCCGCCTGGCTGCCGTCGCGGCGTCCGGGTTCGGCGCCCGTACGCCCGTCTGCCTGTGGGACATCACCAAGCCTTACCGCCCGAAGCGGGTCAGCCACTGGTACGCGCACGGCGACAACTCCATCACCAGCCTCGCCTTCAGCCGTGACGGGACAACCCTGGTGACCGGCGGCAACGACGCCACAGCCATCGCCTGGGACATCACCCGGCTCAGCGCCTCGTCCGCCCCGCCGGCCATCGCCCATCTGACGCGCAAGGAGTTCGTGAACGTCCTGAGCCTGACCTTCCTCGGCGGCACCAAGACCGTGGCCATCGGCACCTATCAGCAAGGCGTACAGCTCTGGGACACCACGTCTCCCCGCGCACGCCCCTACCTCGTCGCCTTGCCCGTGCGCGGCGGCGCCGTCGGAAGCCTGTCCGCGAACGACGACGGCACCTTCCTCGCCGCCGGCAGCCACGACAACAACGCCTACCTCTGGGACCTACGGAACCGGGCGGCGAAACCCCATATCCTGCGAGGCCACACGGCGCCCGTCGCGGTCGACATCACCCCGGACGGTACGCGCCTGCTCACCTCCACAGCGGTGGAGGGCTCCGCTCGGCTGTGGCGCGTCTCAGGCACCCGGCAACCGGACGTCACCATCGTCTACAGCGGCGACACCGGCCGGGCCACCCTCACCAGCACCGGCATGATGATCGCCGTCAGTCCAGCCGTCAGGACGCTCCTCATCCGCCCTACCGACATCGACGCCATCGTCGGCAGCGTGTGCACACGGGCCGGAGCCGCCCTGACCGCACAGGAACGTGGCCTCTACATCCCCGAGCCCTACCGCTCACCATGCCCGTAGCGAGGCCAGCAATACCGAATTCCAGACGGGCCTCCAGACATGCGCCCCTTCCTGCCTTCGCTCAACCGGCTCGACGGCCAACTCCAGCCTCCCCGGGGTGGCCTCCGGTCGTAGAGCCGTGCACGGATGACGCCGTGGGAACGTCACCGCCATTTGTGGCTGGTGACGGCGTCCTTGCCAGCACCAAGGCGCCGTATTCCCGGGCGGTTCATGCCCTTCACCGCGACCCTGCTGGTGCCAGCGTCGGGCAAGCGAGAGGAACGCGGTCCCTGCATGATCGCGTGGCGCGAGCCCATCGGCCGCGGCGGCGAACAGCGGCAGGGTCGGACGGCACGCACCGACACCTCGGGGGAACCGTGGTCGTGCCGTACAACACCGATGTGTTGGTCCAGATCGAGTGTCCGGTAGCCCTCGGATGCCCGTGCGGTCGCCAGGCCAGTGAGTTCCGCGGCGCGCTTCACGAGGCGGACGGTCGCCCGATTCTCCCGCGAGACACCAAGGCCGACTCCGTGGTGATCGCTCGTGAGTCGACGCTGGTGGGTTTCGGCGTTCGGTGGTCGCCTCCAACGGTGGTGCGGTGTCGAGGAGTTGGGCCCGGTTCCGACGTCTCATGCGGTGATGGTTCGGTGCTCTGATCGCCTGGTTCCGGCTTGTGTGCTTTCGGCGGGTGTGCCTCCAGGGTGTCGCGGTCGGCAGGTGGCAGGTCTTTCCCGCGCGGCTGCCAGATAGTTTGAGAGTGCAATCTGGCGGAGGATCGGGTGAGTTGGGCACCGTAGGGAGGCTCTCGCAGCTGGCGGAAGGGCGGTGCTGCGAGCCAGGTCGAGGCCGCAGACAGCTGACGGCGTATGGGCTGGCCAACGATGACATTCGGAGCGGGGGCGGGAACATGGGCGAGGACGGACTCGACGGCCGGCTTGTGTCGGCGGTTCGGGATCTGTTGAGCAGGGGCGCGGATCCGGACGCGGTGGACGCGAACGGGCTGCCGGTGCTGTGCGTGGTGGTGACGGCTTACGACGCGCAGGTGGCCGAGGCGTTGGTGGAGGGCGGCGCGGACCCTGACCGGGTACTGCCGGACGGGACCACGCCACTGTGGCGTGCCGTCGACACTGGCTCCCCGGCGGTTTTCTCGGCGGCGCTGGGCAAGGAGCCCCGGCTGCGACTTCCGGAAGCCGCCCGTGAACGGCTGCTCGCCCTGGCCCGGGGCTGGTACGAGACGGGTGCGGTCGAGGAACTGCGGCGCAGGACGGCCGCGCCCGGTCCGGCCGCGACGGTCCGCGTTCAGGACGGCGAGTACGACTGGGTCGATCAGGTCACGCTCGGCGGCCTCGTCGTGCGGGCTGGGCACGGGGCCATCCTGACCGCGCTGGAGTGGGCCTTCCGTGTTCTGACCCCCGTCGACGAACTGATCGCCCGCGCTGTGAAGCAGCCCGACGAGGAGCATGTGGACTGGTCGACGGTCTGCTGGATCCTCACCGAGCGCCGCAGCTTCGAGACCTGGTCCGCGGTGGTGGCCCATCGTCACGCCCCGGACCGGGCGCGTCGCCGGTTCGTCGTGGACTACCTGCGAATGCGGGGGCTCCTCGACACCAGTCCCTACTACGAGAAGAAGGAGGGCGAACTCCTGACCGCGTGGGCGGCAGAGGAAACGGACGGCGAGATGCTCGCGAAGGTGCTCGACGCCTTCACCAACCGCGATCATCCGGGCCAGGAGGCCATCGGTCTTCGTCACGTCGGCCATCCCGACCCGCGCGTACGCCGCGAAGTGCCCTATGCCCTCTGCACGGAATACCTTCCCCGCACGCCCGCGGGCAGGGCTGCCCTGCTCACCCTCATGCGTGACCCGGACGCTGGAGTGCGGCTCAGGGCATGCGAGGCGAGCATGGCGGGACGGTGACCTTCTCCCGGAGATCACCCGGGCGCTGCTGTTGCTGGTCGAGGCGCCGGATGCCGATGTGCGGGGCGAGGCCGCGGCAGCGCTGGCCGGTTCCCCGGATCGTACGCCCGCTGTTGCCGACGCCCTGGCCGCATTGCTCGGGGAGGGCAACCAACTCGTGCGTCTGGAGGCCGCCTACGGTCTCGCCCTGCGGGACGACCCGCGCACCGCCGAGGCGATCGAACGGGTGGGGCCACTCGGTGACGGCTTCGAACACGACCAGCGGGTCGACGAGTTCTGGCGATGGAGGTGGCGGAAGGGGAACTCGGCCGACGAGTGACGATGTCCCGTCGAGGTGGAGGAGTCGCGGTGTCTCACCGCGATGTCGGATCCGACATCCCCCAACTCAAGCGCGTCCGGATACCGACCACCGTTGCTCGCCCCGCCGGCGCATCCCATTCCGAGCCCCCGGGGCAGCGGTCGGTGTCGATCCCGGCCGGACCTGGAGGCAGTCCGCCTCGACCTGGATCCCGCACCGCCGGGCGGCAGCACTGACGTCCACACTTTCGTCGTCAACCGCGGTCCGGAACGCATCGCCTCCCCGCGCCAGATCACCCTGCACGTGCCCGACGGACTCACGATCCTCCGGCCGAGCTACCCGGACGACTGCACTCCGTCGGGAGGCCGCGTCATCACCTGGACTTTCCCTGCCGGGTTGAACTCCCTGGAAACGGCCACGGTCACGATCAGCGACCCCAATGAAGAGTGCCCCCTGGCTCTGGCGTCGTTCAGCGGCCTCTCAAGAGGGGGTACTTGGTCCCAACTCGTCGAGGCGCTGATCCAGTTCGGTGAACAGGGAGCTGAACTCGCGTAGCAAGGCCGTCGCCTCGCGAGGCCAAGGCCGCTCTCGGCGAACGTTCTACCGGTGCCAGGCCGGTGAGCGCTTCTCGGTGAATGCGTGGGCGCCTTCGGTGGCGGCGGCGGTGGTGAACACCGGGGTGCTGAGGGGGTCCTGGACGGTGTAGGCGGTGTGATCGTCGAGGCCGCGGGTGTCCTGGACGATCTGCTTGGTGATGCGGACGGCGTCGGGGGAGTGGGCCTGGACGCGGCCGGCCAGGGCGAGGGCCGCGTGAACGGCTTCGCCTTCGGGGGTGAGCTGGTTGACGAGTCCGTACCGGGCCGCGTCCGGGGCGGGCAGCGGGGTCGCGGTCAGGAGCATTTCCATGGCCACGTGGTAGGGGAGGCGGCCGGGGAGACGGATGGCTCCGCCTTCGGCGGCGATGAGCCCGCGGGCGACTTCGGGCAGGGCGAAGAACGCGGTGTCGGCGGCGGTGACGAGATCGCAGGCCAGGACGAGTTCGAAGCCTCCGGCGACGGCCGCGCCCTCGACGGCCGCGATGAGCGGCTTGCGCGGGCGAGCGCGGGTCAGTCCGGCGAGCCCGCGGTCGGCGACGACCGGAACGCCCTGGGTGGGGAAGGCTTTGAGGTCCATGCCCGAGCAGAAGTGGCCGCCCGCTCCGGTGAGGATGCCGACGGCCAGTGACGGGTCGGTCTCCAGCCGGGTCAGGGCCGCGTCCATGGCGTTGGCCAGGGACTGGTCGACGGCGTTGCGGACGTGGGGCCTGTTGAGAGTGATGAGCAGGACGCCGGCGCGCGGCTCGGTCACCGTCACGGGGTCTTGGCTGTCCATCCGGTGTGCTCCTGTTCGGGGACGGTTCGGCAGGGCGGGCGGGAGCGGTCAGTTCCGTACGACGGGCAGTGCGGCCAGTCCGCGCATCACCCGGGCCGGCCGCCAGGGGAGCTCGTCGGCCGGCTTGGCCAGACCCACGGGTCCCAGGCGTTCGAGGAGCAGGGGGAAGGCGACGGTGCCTTCGAGGCGGGCGAGGGCGGCGCCGATGCAGAAGTGGGGGCCGTAGCCGAAGGCGAGGTGGTCATTGGGCGTCCGGCCCACATCGAGCCGGTCGGCGTCCGGGAAGCGGGCCTCGTCCCGGTTGGCGGAACCGATCAGGAGGCTGACGATGTCCCCCTCGCCGATCAACTGCCCATGGAGAGCGATCGGTTGTGCCGCGCACCGGAACGTCGCGTCCCGTACCGGGGAGTCGTAGCGCAGCAGTTCTTCGACGGCGGTGGTGACCAGGCCGGGGCCGGCCCCCGGTCCGGTGAGGCGGGCGGCCTGGTCGGGGTTGCGGAGCAGGGCGAGCATGCCGTTGCCGATGAGGTTCATGGTGGTGTCGTGTCCCACCAGCAGCAGGAGGTAGGCGGTGGAGCGCAGTTCCTCCTCGCTCATCGCCCCGCTGTCGTCACTGGCCTGCACGAGCGCGCCCAGCAGGTCCACCCCGTCACCCTCGCACCCCGTGCGTTTGCCGGCGATCAGGATGTCCAGCAGGGCGTGCAGATCGCCCTCCACCCGGGCCGGGTCCACGCCCGGAGCTGGGGCGATGGTGGCCATCAGGGTGTCCCGCGTCGCCGCGTTGTCCAGTTCCCCGGGCACGCCGAGGATCGCGCAGATCATCCGGAAGGTCAGCGGCGCCGCGAACGCCGCGATGACATCCACGTGGGTGTGCCGCTCGACCCGGTCCAGCAGCCGGTTGGCGGTGTCCGCGATGAAGGGTTCCAGCTGCGCGATACGGCGGGGCACGAACGCCGCGTTCACCAGGGTCCGCAGCCGGGTGTGGTCCGGGGGATCGGCATGGACGAGATGCCGGTTCAGCCCGGCAGGCCCCGGAACGTATCCGGGCACCCGGCTCGGCTCCTTGCTCAGCCGACCATCGGTCAGCAGGGCGCGGACATCGTCGTAGCGGGAGACCTGCCACACGGTGGGCCGCCCGCTTCTGCGGTCCGGGTGGGCGGGCGCATGTCGGCGCAGCCACGCGAAGTAGGGGTACGGGTCCTGTACCCGCGCGGCCAGCAGTTCGGGAGGCGGAGACGGCACTGCGGGAGCGGACACGGGAGCTCCGAGATCGAAAACCGGCACGGACACCGCATCAACGACCAGTGCCGGCCGGAAGATACGAACCCGCCAGCTCCACCCCGCCAGGACGGAGGGGAGCGGTCCCGATGGACCTGGTCAACCTGGACGACGAGTGCATCGATCCAGATCGTTTGAGACTGGGGCCAGATCGCATGAGACGGGACAGCGGCCGACTGGGATGCCCAGTCACTGCCCTGTGCCACCGATTCCTAATGCCGCTTGTCAACCCATCCCGGTCAGGTTCAGCAACGGTCAGGTAGGCGACGAGGTGATGGTCACCGTGACGGACCGGTTGCGTAGTCCCTCGGCCAGGTAGGCCATTTCCACGGACGTGCCGACCAGGCCGACTTCCTTAAGATCGGCGGCCATGAGCCGCGCTTCGCCCAGCGAGAGGTGCTGCATCTCGCGCAGTGCCCGCAGCACGGGAACGAGGCTTGCGTCCTTGTCCGCAAGGTGAAGCCGAGCGGGCCCGTGTTTGGTCAGTAGGGCCTGCCTGATGTCATCGGGAGCTGGGCCTGTGTCCATCTCGCACCATGCGTTCGGGCAGGCTTGGCACTGCCCTTCAACGCCCCACCACAACCGACCGCGGTCGATGAACTGACCGACGTCGCGGACCAGCTCACCACCGCAGCTCTCGCACTGCGATGCGAGCTTCACTCCCTGAGTGGCAGTGATCACTGGGCTCTCTCCCTGCGGCATCGATCCGGCTGATCCTTCCGCACTCGGGGGGATCTGACGACCAGGTTGTCCGGGAGGCACGGATCGCAGGCAGGCGCGTCATGCGGCGACTGGCATCGGTGGTGCGGGCCGGTAGCACCGTCCGTCTCGCAGGAGGGCCCAGAGGACGTTGACGCGGCGGCGGGCGAGGGCGAGGACGGCCTGGGTATGGCGCTTGCCCTCGGCTCGTTTACGGTCGTAGAACCGGCGGGACTCGTCGCAGCGTCGGATGCTGAACAGCGCGGAGGTGTAGAAGACACGCTGGAGCCTGCGGCTGTATCGCTGGGGGCGCCGCAGGTTACCGCTGATCTTGCCGGAGTCACGCGGGACGGGGGCGACGCCGCCGAAGCCAGCGAGGCGGTCCGGGGTGCCGAAGGCACTCATGTCGCCACCGGTGGCGGCCAGGAACTCGGCGCCGAGGATGACGCCCAGGCCGGGCATGCTGGTGATCACGTCGAAGTGGTGGTGGTCGCGAAACCGGGCCTCGATGAGCTTGTCGAGCTCGGCGACCTGCTGGTTGAGGGCCATCACCTCCCTCGCCAGCGTCTGCACCATCTGCGAGGTGAGCCTCTCGCCGGGGAGGCTGGTGTGCTGGCGCTCGGCAGCCTGGACGGCTGTCTGGGCAAGCTGGTCGGCATTGCGGACACTGCGGTTGCGGAGCCAGGTCTCCAGCCGCTTGATGCCGAGCCGACGCAGGGCGGCCGAGGTCCGGTAGCCGGTCAGCAGGGTGAGGGGGCCGGTGTTGGTGAGGTCCAGGGCCCGCTCCAAGCCGGGGAAAATGCCAGACAGTTGGGCTCGGAGCCGGTTGACGGTGCGGGTGCGGTCCGCGACCAGATCCGTGCGCCGGCCGGTGAGGATCTTGAGATCGATCACGGTCTCATCTCCGACGCGCAAGGGGTGCAGGTCACGGCGGATGCGGACCTGGTCGGCGATGATCGCGGCGTCCTTTGCGTCGGTCTTGCCTTCGCCGCGGTAGCTCTCAGAGGCGCGGTGGATGGCCCGGCCGGAGATGTAGTGCACCGGCTGGTCGTGACTGAGCAGGATTGTGATGGCCAAGGCGGCTCCACCGTCGGCCAGGTCAATGCCCCAGGTCACCGCATCACCCAAGGCCAGGACGTCGACGAGGAGTTCGAGGAGCTCGGGTTCGTCGTTGGCGACGCGTCGCGACAGCAGCCGACGGCCGCTCTCGTCGATCGCTACACAGTGGCGGTGGGTCTTGCCTGCGTCTATGCCGGCCCAGATCGCGGCCATGTGGTGCCTCCGTGCGGTGGGGTGCTGTGCCTCCCGACGGACGACCTCGCTGTCGATTCCCTACTTGGCGATCAATCGCAATTCCTAATTGGCAGCCGAGTCGTCGTGGGGTGCGGGGCGGCCAATCGATGGAAGCCACAAGCGGCAGAAGTTTGAAAGCCGCACCCGGCACCCCTGGGTGGGTGAACCATACGAAGGGCTCACCGCCTCCCGCAGAACAACGTAGGGAATTTTGATCGCGTGCCATTGATCTTTGAGTGGCGTGCGTCACGTGCGACTCGTCGTGGGTTCATGCGCGGTCACTGGTGACGTGCGTGTTGCCGCTGAGCCACCGCGGGGCGGCCGAGGCGCAGGGGGCCCGGCGACGAGGGAGTGACGGGCGGAGCCGCAGCTCGTTTTGAGGACATGAATTCGATCTTCACCAAGCGTTCGGCCGCGCTATGCGCGGTTGGTGCGGTTTTGGCTGGCGGAGTGATTTGGGGCGGTGGTCCCGCGACCGCAGTCGCATCTTCGCCCTGTGCAGTGGGCACCTCGCTCAAGCCGACCGCCTACAGGAGCGCGGGAACGTACACCTGCACGGGCCCCAAGGGCTACCACATCCTGACGGTCTCCCTGATCGGCGCCGGCGGTGGAGGAGGCGGCGGAGGCGGAGGAAAATCGGGGTTCGGCGGTGGCGGAGGTGGAGGAGCTGGCGGAGGAGGCATCATCACCTGCAGCGGCCCCTACATCGCCGGACGGGACATCGCCATCACGGTGGGCAAGGGCGGCAAGGGCGGCCCTGGCGGCATCGGCTACCGCAGCGCCCTGCCCGAGTGGGTTTCGACCAACGGGATCACGGGTGGCTCCGGAGCGCCGACGAGTGTCAGGTTCGGCAAAGAGACCAGGGACCCCTCGTTCGTTGAGGCCAAGGGTGCCTCCGGCGGGGACGGCGGCCAGAGGGGGCGCTTCATCGGCATGGGTAGCCAGGGGTACCCGGGCTATGGACGGGCAGGCGGCGCTGGCGGTACCACCACCTGCACCGTCGGCAAGTCCACGGGCACCGGGATCACCGGCAGTGGCGGCAAGTCCGGTGCCGAGGGGACCGAGCATTCCTCCGGCGGTGCCGGTGGCGCGGGAGCCTCCGCGGACAACACCAGCCTCCCGTACAGCGCCTGTGGGTCACAGGCCGGGGCAGGCGGCGAGGGAGGCTACGGAGGCAACAGCGGCGACGCCTACGACGGCAGTACTGGTGGCACCGGCTGCGTCGTCCTCAGCTTCAGCAACTGACACCGCTCCGCCGCTCGGTGTTGATGAGGGTCTCTGAAATTTCATGGAGTCTCATCAATGTCGGGAGACCCGGCCGTACGACACCTGCTGCCCGCCTGTGACCGGGTGTTGCGCCCCATGCCGATCAAGGTTCAACGGCACGAACACGCGAATGATCGAAGTCCGATGGCAAAGTGCCGGTCGGCGGTTACCCGTTTTGCTGCGTGGGGAGCGCATCCGTCCCGGAATTAACGTGAGGGTCGGTGGTGTCGTGCCTGGGCTGCTGGCACTCGCCGTCGGGCCCTCTAGGGTTTCGGAGCCACCGTGCGAGTCGTGGTGCAGTGCTGGGTGTGAGGCCGATCATGCTGGCGAGAATCGAGGCAGGCATGTGTGCGGCGAGTTGCATCACGGTCGTGTTCCGGGCGGTGCGCACGGGCAGTCCCAGGGCGCGCAGCCGACTCTCCGGAGTGCTTCTCGAACGCACCCCGCGTCGGGGCCCGCGTCATATCCAACTCCGACCCGGCCTCATCGACGGCCGCCTCGCCGGCACCGGACTCACCCTCACCCTGCGCCCGTAAACAATCCAAACGGATACGGGAGAAGGCCACCGGCGACGGGTGAAGCGACTCTCAACGGGAGGGCGCAGGGAATGCACCTCCGTTGTCGCGGGGAGTTGTCGCTGACGGATCGATCCGTGGGAGTGCTCGGGGCAGACGTCGGACAATAATCGTCTGCAAAAACGCCGGCTTGGCTAACCGGCGATGTGCGGTTTATGTTCCCCTCGCTCATGACGAGGCTGCCGGAGCGCGGCTCCCATGGCTGACGAGATTCGTCGGGCGTGTCGGCGAGCGTCCCTGATTGGCGCAGGTGCCGTGCTGCTTCATGTCTTTCCGATGACCCACCATGTGGAGTGAGTTGCGATCCTTGAGCCGACAGCCAAGGCGCCCTGACCTGCGATTTTGTGTGTGCGCATTATGTGCCGTGTGGGCGTTACGGGCGATATCTTGACGCTGGAATGGCGCTCGCGACGCTCACTCGATGCTCGTTCTGAGATGCTGGTCAGGCCGCCCGCGGCGGCGGGGGAATGGCGGCTCTTCGGCGAATAGGAGCCCCGGCGTTGGCTGCTGGACGGCAGTTGCTGGAGCACACGTCGGCCTTGAGCAGCTCTGTGTGGCCGACTGCGACGAACTAGCTTGCGTTGTCGTCGTCGTGGTACGTGCCGCCGCTGCTGGTCGGTCGTGCGTGATGCGTTCCCGGCCGGGCAGGCACGCCGATTGCATGGCGGTCGGTTGTGCCGGTCCCTGGTCAGGCGGGGACGCTCACCCGTTGCCGTTCCGCCTCCGCGAGGCGTGCCGAGAGTGTGCGGGTGCCGAAGGCGGCCAGGATCATCGCGCCGAGGAGCCAGGTGCCGGCGATGAAGTAGAAGACGCTCTGGTAGCCGTGGCCGTTGTAGAGCGCGGCGACGATCAGGGGGCCGGCGGCGTTGGACAGGCGGCCGAGGCCGTAGGAGACGCTCGTGCCCAGGGAGCGGCTGCGGGTGTCGAAGAGTTCGGGGGAGTAGGCGTAGGCGAGAGCGGTGTAGCCGCGTTCGAAGAGGTTCACCAGGAAGCCGAACACGACGATGAGGACCGGATTGAAAGTGAGGCCGTACAGCAGGCCGCACACCGCGATCACCGTGCCGAAGGCGACCAGGCACCACTTGCGTTCGAACCGGTCGGTGACCAGGGAGGCCAGGTAGCAGCCGAGGGGTGCGCCGACGGTGGTCAGAGCCACGTAGAAGACGGACTTCTCGACGCTGAAGCCCTCCTTGGCCAGCAGGGTGGGTGCCCAGCTGGAGTAGCCGAAGAAGCCGATGGTCTGGGTCATCCACAGCGCGGTGAGCAGGAGCGTCGGGAGCAGGTACTTGCGCTGGAGGAGCAGCCGCAGCGGTGCCTTCGCCGACGGTTTCTCGTCGGCCGGGGCAGCAGGTTCGGGGAGCGGGCCCTTCTCCGCGGCTACGCGTGCCTCTATCTCCCGCAGGATCGCGTCCGCCGTGGCGTGGTCGCCCCTGCTTTCGAGCCAGCGCGGTGACTCCTTGAGGTGCCGGGTGAACAGGACGAGCAGGATGCCCAGGGAGCCCCAGAGGTAGACGAGCCGCCACGACCAGTCGTTGAGCGGGACGACCGCGCTGGCGATGAGGTTGGTGACGGGGGTGCCGCAGATGCCGATGGCGATGGCGTACGCCTGGTACTTGCCGCGGGTCGCCGACGGGTACATCTCGTTGACGTAGACGACTCCCACGACGGTCATCGCCGACAGGCCGGCCGAGGTCAGGACGCGGAAGACGCCCAGGGAGACCAGGTCCCAGGAGAACACCGCGGCGAACGAGGAGAGGCCGAAGAAGAGGGTCGTCCACAGCAGGGCCCGTTTGCGGCCCCAGCGGTCGGCGATCGATCCGGCGACGATCGCGCCGATGAACATGCCGACGAACGACAGCGAGGTGACGTACGCGATCTGGTCGACCGTCACGCCCCACAGTTTGATCAGCTTCGGAGCGGTGGTGGCGAAGCTGTTGATGTCCGCGAACTCGAAGAAGTACGCGAAGGCGACGGCGAGCAGGGTGACCTTGTGGAAGCGGGAGATGGGAAGCCGGTCCAGCCGGTTCAGCGCGTTGGCGTGTTGCATGAGCGGCCCTTGTCGAAGTCGGGGAGCGGGGAAGGGAGTTGGAAGGGGAGTTGGGGAGTCAGCCGTCCTCGCCGGGCCAGTACAGGCGCATCGGGTTGGCGACGAGGAGCTTGTGGCGTTGGGCGTCGGTGACCGCGATCTGCGGGACGTGGTCGACGAGGAGGCCGTCGTCCGGCATGTGGTCGGTGAGGTTGGGGTGCGGCCAGTCGGTGCCCCACAACACTCGGTCGGGGAATTCCGCCACGACGCGGCGGGCGAAGGGGACGACGTCTGTGTACGCGTGACGTTCGCCGTTGAGGGCGGCCGGTCCTGTCACGCTGAGGCGCTCGGGGCACGTCACCTTCACCCACACGTCGTTGTCCTCGACGAAGCGCAGGAAGCGGGTGAACTCCGGGCCGTCCACCGGCCGCGTCACGTCCGGGCGGCCCATGTGGTCCACCACCAGCGGCACGGGCAACGAACCGAAGAATCCCTCCAGTTCGGGCAGGTCGGCGCTCTCGAAGTAGAGGACGACGTGCCAGCCCAGAGGGGCGACCTTCTTGGCGATCGTCTGGAGGTCGTCCTCGGGCGAGGCGTCGACCAGCCGCCGTACGAAGTTGAAGCGCACTCCGCGCACGCCCGCCGCGTCGAGCGCGAGCAACTCGCCCTCGTCGATGTCGGGTCGTACGGTCGCGATGCCGCGTGCCCGGCCGTTCGACGCCCGGACGGCGTCGACCATGGCGCTGTTGTCCGCACCGTGGCAGGTGGCCTGCACGATGACATTGCGGGCGATGCCCAAGTGGTCGCGGAGCGCGAACAGTTGGTCCTTGCCGCCGTCGCAGGGCGTGTACTTGCGTTCCGGTGCGAAGGGGAACTCGGCCTGCGGGCCGAAGACATGGCAGTGGGTGTCGACGGTGCCCGGCGGGAGCCGGAAGGCCGGTTGGGACGGGTTCGCGTACCAGTCCAGCCAGCCGGGGGACTTGGGGGCGAGGGCGCTCATGTGCCTCACCGGCCCTGGCGCTTCAGCAGCGCGTCGAGGCGGGGGTACACGGCGCGGGCGTTGTGCTCCTGGACTGCCGACAGGTCGTCCGCGGGCAGCTTGGCGGCCTCCGCGTAGCGGTGGGTGTCGTCGAAGTGGTGGCCGGTGCACGGGTCGACGTCCCGCACGGCGCCGATCATCTCCGAGGCGAAGAGGATGTTGCGGGCCGGGATGACGTCGTAGAGGAGGTCGGAGCCGGGCTGGTGGTAGACGCAGGTGTCGAAGTAGACGTTGCCCAGGACGTGTTCCTCCAGCGGAGGCTTCCCCAGCGCCATCGCGAGCCCGCGGAATCGGCCCCAGTGGTACGGCACCGCCCCGCCGCCGTGCGGGATGACGAAGCGCAGGGTCGGGAAGTCGGCGAAGAGGTCGCCCTGGACCAACTGCATGAACGCCGTGGTGTCGGCGTTGAGATAGTGCGCGCCCGTGGTGTGGAAGGCCGGGTTGACGCTCGTACTGACGTGGATCATCGCCGGGATGTCGTACTCCACCATCTTCTCGTAGAGCGGGTACCACGAGCGGTCGGTGAGCGGCGGGGCGGTCCAGTGGCCGCCCGAGGGGTCGGGGTTGAGGTTGACCGCTACGGCACCCAACTCCTCGACGCAGCGCGTGAGTTCGGGTACGCAGGTGGCCGGATCGACGCCCGGCGACTGCGGCAGCATCGCGGCGGGCACGAAGCGCTCCGCATACAACTGGCTGACGCGGAAGCAGAGTTCGTTGCAGATCGCCGCCCAGGCTGCGGAGGTCTCGAAGTCGCCGACGTGGTGGGCCATGAACGACGCGCGGGGCGAGAAGACCGTCACGTCGATGCCGCGCTCGTCCATCAGCCGCAGCTGGTTCGGCTCGATGGTCTCGCGCAGTTCGTCGTCGCCGATGCGCAGGTCCGCGCGGGCGGGGGCGGCCGACGGATCGGTGAGGGAGGCGATCTGCCGCTTGCGCCATGCCTCCAGGGCCGGTGGGGCGGTCGTGTAGTGACCGTGACAGTCGATGATCATGACGGCGTCCTTCTCAAGCTGCTGGGTGCCGTGCAGCCTGGCCCCGCCCCGCACCGGCGGACGAGAGGGCCGAACGCAGAACTAACCTCCCCTTAACACTCCGGCGAGCACCCGGTCGGTGTGGTTTACATTCGGCTGGACGGGATCGTCGGAGTGGTCGAAAGGAGGTGGGCGGAGTGCAGATATTGCTGGCCGAGGACGACGACGGGGTCGCGGCGGCGCTCGTGGAGGTCCTCTACGACCACGGTCACGTCACCAGACGCGTCCGGTACGGCCGGGACGTCCTGACCTACCACCGCAGCTCCGACCTGCTCCTTCTCGACCTGGGCCTGCCCGACACCGACGGCCTGGACGTGCTGCGCGCCCTGCGGGCGGTCAGTGACATGTCGGTCGTGGTGCTCACCGCCCGCGGCGACGAGCGCTCGGTCGTACGCGGACTGCGCCTCGGGGCGGACGACTACCTCGTCAAGCCGGTACGCCTCGCCGAGCTGCTCGCGCGGATCGACGCCGTCACCCGGCGGACCGCGGCGCGGGACGGCTCCACGGTACGGACGGTCCGTGCCGGTGACGTCGAGGTGGATCTCGACGCCCGTCGGGTCCGGGTCGCCGGGGCCGACGTCGAGTTGACCACCAAGGAGTTCGACATCCTCGCCGTGCTGGCCGGACGGGCGGGCACCGCGGTCAGCCGTGAACAGCTCCTGGACGAGGTGTGGGGCGACGCGTACCACTCCGTGTCCCGGTCGCTCGACGTCCACCTCACCCAGCTGCGGGCCAAGCTCGCCCGCCCCGAGCTGGTCACCACGATCCGGGGCTTCGGCTACCGCTTCGGGGACCCCGGGAACTGAGGAGCCGACGCGTGCGCACCCGGGTCCAGGCAGCGCTGCTGCTGTTCGTCGTGATCGCGGTGGCCGCGTTCGCCGTACCGCTGCTGCTGTTCACCGCGTCCGACCGCACCCAGCAACTCGTCCTCGCCCGCAGCGCGGACCTCGACCGCTTCGCCTCCCTCATGGACCAGGCCGAACAGACCGGCGACACCTCGGCCGTCACCGCCGAGGCGCGTCGCTACACCCAGCTGTACGGCGAACCGCTCGTCGTCACCGACACCCGCCGCAGACCGATCGTCCAGACCGGCGGGATGCGGGCCGCCGACCCCGCCGTAGGCCGGTTGCTCGACGCGGCGCTGCGCAACCAGACCGCGCATCCCACGGGCGCACTGCGTCCCTGGTCGAAGGGGGCCCGGATGTTCGCCGAGCCCGCGGGCACCGGGACCCGGGTGTCCGGCGCCGTCGTGCTCCGGGCCTCGGTCGACACGGCGGCGGAGGACATCACCCGGCGCTGGGCCGCCGTCATCGCGGGAACCGCCCTGGTCGCCGTCGCCTGTACGGTCCTCGCGCGGGCCGCGACGCGGTGGGTGGTCAGCCCGTTGCGCCGCCTGGACCGCGCGGTCGGACAACTCGCCGCAGGGCTCCCGCCCGAACAGACCCGGGCCGGTGGCCCACCGGAACTGCGCCAGCTCGCGACCGGCTTCAACCGCATGGCGCGTACGGTCACGGCGGCCCTGGAACAGCAGCGCCGGCTCGTCGCCGACACCTCCCACCAGATGCGCAACCCCATGGCCGCGCTACGGCTGCGCGTCGACGCCCTGCACCGCCACCTCCCCGCGTCCGCCGACCGCACGTACACGGGCGTGACCACCGAACTCGACCGCCTGGAGACCCTGCTCGACGACATGCTGACCCTCGCCACCGCGGAACACCGCGCCGGGGAACTCGCCGTGACCGACGACTCCGACGCCCACTGCGACGCCACGGCGGTCGCGACCACCCAGTACGGGCTGTGGGAGCCGGTCGCCCATCGGGCCGGTACCCGCCTCACCCTCCATACCGACGCGATCCCGGTCACGGCCGCCTGTACGGACCACGAACTCGCCCAGATCACGGACATCCTCCTGGACAACGCCATCAAGTACGCGGGCCCCGATGCCGAGATCTCCCTGCGCTGCACCGTCGATGGACCGCACGCCGCCCTCACCGTGACGGACGACGGGCCCGGCCTGACCTCGGAGGAAATCGCCCAGGCCACCACGAGATTCTGGCGCTCAGGCCGACAACGACAGGACGGGACAGCGGGAACGGGCCTGGGGCTGGCCATCGTCGAACAACTGCTGGCGGGGCGGGGCGGCCGACTGGAGCTGGAGCCCGCGCGACCGCGAGGACTGCGGGCCACAGCGCTTCTGCCGTGCGCCGTGACCGACCGTAGTGACGGCGGTGCACGATGACCCGCCCCGTCGACCGCCGCACCCTTCTCCACGCAGCCCTCGGCGCGACGACCGCCGCCGTCCTCGGGGGCGCACTCACGGGCGACGCCTCCGGGCAACGGCCCGGACCGAGTGGTGTCCTGCGCTTCGCGACCGGAGAACCCACCGCCTTCTACGAGGCTTTCGGCCGCCTCCTCGCCGCCGAACTCACGGCGGTCTACCCCCGCCTGAGCTGCCGTGTCCGCACCACCCCGGGCAGCCTCACCAACATCGAACTGCTCCGCGACCACCGCGCCGACCTCGCGCTCGTCCTCACCGACACCGCGCGGGCGGCCCAGGGCACCGCCCTCTTCCCGCGTCCCGTGCCCCTGCGCGCGATCGGCAGGCTGTACGAGACCTACCTCCAGTTCGTCGTCCGTGCCGATTCGAGCGTGCGTACGGTGTCCGACCTGGCCGGGCACACCGTGTCGCTCGGCGCGGCCGGATCGGGCGCGGCCGTACTGGGCGAACAGATCCTGCACGCCGCGGGTCTGTCGCCGGGCACCGAGGTCGCCGTACGCCATCTGCCGTTGGCCGACGCGGCCGACGCTCTGCGGGCGGGTTCGGTCGACGCGTTGCTCGTGGCGGGCGGTGTACCGCTGCCGGTTCTGTCCGAGCTGGACGACCGGTTCGGTCTGCGGTTCCTGCCGCTGGCCGGCCTGCTGCCCCGGCTCGGCGGACCGGGCGGCCAGGCGGCCTCGGGCCTGGAAGAGGTGTCCTTGCCGCAGGGCGCGTACCGGGCGGCGGGCGGGGTCGCCACCATCGGGGTGTCCAACCTGCTGGTGTGCCGCCCCGAACTGCCCCGCGGTATGGCCGAGGCGCTCACCCGCCTGCTGGTCCAGCGCGCGACCGATCTCGTTCCCCGCAACGCCGTCGGCACCCAGTTCCTCGACGTCCGCAGCCTCATCGGCACCGGCGCCATCCCCCTGCACCCGGGGGCGATCACGGCATACCGCGCACTGCACGGCTGAGCCCGGGACGACCTTGCCGGTGTACCGCGGTACCAGTGACCAGCGGTCATTGTGGCCTCCGGGTCCACGGGTCGCGCCGTGGCCGCTCCTAGCCTCGAAGCAGTGACCCGGTCGGACGCCGGGCCCGACGGAAGCGGGGAGCACCACCGTGATCGAAGTTCATGAACTGACCAAGCGGTACGGGGACAAGACGGCCGTGGACGGGCTGAGTTTCACCGCCCCGCCCGGACAGGTCACCGGGTTCCTGGGGCCGAACGGGGCGGGCAAGTCGACCACCATGCGGATGATCGTGGGCCTGGACGCGCCGACCAGCGGCACGGCCCTGGTCAACGGCAAGCCCTACGCCCAACACCGCGCGCCCTTGCAGGAGTTGGGGGTACTGCTGGAGGCGAAGGCCGTGCATCCGGGGCGGTCCGCGTTCAACCACCTGATGGCGTTGGCGTACACGCATGGCGTGCCGAAGCGGCGGGTGGACGAGGTCATCGACCTCGCCGGTCTGCACGCGGTGGCGCACAAGCGGGTCGGGGCGTTCTCGCTGGGGATGGGGCAGCGGCTGGGCATCGCCGCCGCGCTGCTGGGTGATCCGGCGGTCGTGATGCTGGACGAGCCGGTCAACGGCCTGGATCCCGAAGGGGTGCGCTGGGTACGGGAGTTGCTGCGCGGGCTGGCCGCCGAGGGCCGTACGGTGATGCTGTCCTCGCATCTGATGAGCGAGATGGCGCAGACCGCCGACCGGCTGGTGGTCGTGGGGCGGGGGCGGCTGCTGGCCGAGACGACCGTCGACGCGCTGGTGGAGCGGTCGGAGGACAAGGGGGTGCGGGTCGCCACCCGCGAGCCCGCGCGGCTGCGTTCGCTGCTGGCGGCGCCGGGGGTCACGGTGACCTCGACGGGTGCCGAGCGGCTGGTGGTGTCCGGTCTGGACACCCGGCGGATCGGGGAGGTGGCGGCCGAGCACCGGGTGCCGTTGTACGAACTGGCCGCCGAATCGGTGTCGTTGGAGGAGGCGTTCATGAACTTGACCCACGACGCCGTGGAGTACCAGAGCAGCGACGCCGGGAGGGCCGCCTGATGACCGCGAGCACCATCACCGAAACCTCGCCCGTGTACCGCGTTTCCGGTCGGCGCGTGGTCCGCTCCGAATGGTCCAAGTTCTGGTCGCTGCGCTCCAGTTGGATCACGCTGGGGGTGGCCGTACTGTTCCTGGTGGCCATCGGGTCGATCGCCGCCGCCCTCTACAGTCCCGACGGCCCGCTCAGTGGCAAGGACGCGCAGTCCGGAGCGGCGCTGACCCTGGCGCTGGCCGGTACCAACCTCGCGGCGCTGGCCGTCGGTGCGTTGGGGGTTCTGCTGTCGGCGGGTGAGTACAGCACGGGGATGGTCCGCTCGACCTTCGCCGCGGTGCCGGGCCGACTGCCCGTGCTGTGGGCGAAGTGCGCGGTCTACGGCCCGATCGCCTTCGTCACGTCCACGCTCGGCGCCCTGCTCTCGTTCCTGCTGGGGAGCGCCGCGCTGCACGGCGAGCCGATCGCCCTGTCCCTCGGGGACGCCGGGGTCTTCCGGTGCCTGCTGGGCGCGGGCGTGTATCTGGGCCTGGTCGGTGTGTACGGCGTGACGGTCGGACTGCTGGTGCGCAACAACGCCGGGGGCATCGCGATCCTGGCCGGTGTGGTGCTCGTGCTGCCGGGTCTGACCGGCCTGCTGCCCAGCTCACTGGGCGACACCGTCAGCCGCTACCTGCCCAGCAACGCGGGCCAGTCGGTGATGACCCTGCACGAGTCGAGCGACTCCTTGGTCAGTCCCGGAGCGGGTTTCACGGCGTTGCTGGTGTGGGCCGTGCTGTTGCTGGTCGGTGCTGCTTACCGGTTGCGTCGCAGTGACGTCTGAGATCCCGTCCGCGAGGATGGATCCGATGGATGACACGAGGCCGGGTCACTCGGGCGAAGCGGGATCGACTTCCCGCCCGCCCGGGTCGGTTCGGGCAGCAACGGCATCGCCCTCGCCCGAGCCGGTCCCCGGACGACCGACTGTCGGCGCGGGGGCCGAGGCCGTCTGGGCGCATCCCGTGATGCGGCTGCTGCTGCGGGTGCTGGACCGGCTGCGGGGGGCCGACCGGCGGCGGCCTTGGCTTCTCGACACCGTCGTGGTGGTCCTGGTCGCCGCCGCAGCGCCGCCGGACCTGCTCGTGCACGGCCCCGGCCACCCCGTGTCGCGCCCGGTGGGCGCCGGCCTGCCGGTCGGGGTGGTGCTGGGCATCGCGGCCGTGCTGGTCGTGCCGCTGTGGTGGCGGCGCCGTCGTCCTGCCGCGGTCTTCGGTGTCTGCCTCGTGGTGTGTCCGGTCATGTGGTCGCTGGGCCTGGGACCCGCCGCCGCCCTCGTCCTGCTGATCGCCCTGTTCGACCTGGCGCTGCACGCCTCGCCCCGCGCGATCTGCTGGGCACTGCCGGTGACCGTGGTGGGATGGGTGGTGCTCGTGGTCACCGTGGTTCCGACGGACGGTCCGGTGGCCTTTCTGGTCCTGTCCGTCGGTACCGGCGTCGGGGCAGTGGCCCTGGGCCTGACCGTCCGGATCAGCAGGCTGTACCTGTCGGCGCTGCGGGACCGGGCGGCGCGGCTGGAGGTCGAACGGGACCAGCGGGTCCGGCTGACGGCGGCGGCGGAGCGTTCGCGGATCGCCCGGGAGATGCACGACATCGTCGGCCACAACCTGTCCGTCATGGTCAACCTCGCCGACGGCGCCGCCGTGCTCACCACCCGCGACCCCGGCCGCACCGAGCAGGCACTCCATCTCATCGGCGACACCGGCCGCCAGGCGATGGACGAACTCCGGCGCGTACTGGGCGTGTTGCGCGAATCCGCGGATCCGGAGGACACCTCGCGCTCCCCGCAGCCGGGCGTCCGGGACCTGGAGCCCCTGCTGGCCCGGGTGCGCGCGGCCGGTCTGCCGGTGGCCTACCGCACGGTGGGCCCGGTCGACGCGCTGGGCCGGGGCGTGCAGCTCACCGTGTTCCGGGTGGTGCAGGAAGCCCTGACCAACACCCTCAAACACGTCGGCCCCGGCGCCGCGGCCGACGTCACGGTCGCGGTCGAGGGCGGGCTGCTGCGCGTCCGGGTCACCGACACCGGTTCACTCTCGCGGAGACCGTCCACGGCTCACCGCGGCGACAGTGGACATGGCCTCGTCGGCATCCGCCAACGGGCCGCGCTCTACGACGGCACCGCGACCATCGGACCACGCGACGACGGGCAGGGCTGGATCGTCGACGTCCTGCTCGATCCGTCCGCCCAGGCCACCTCCGGAGAACCCACACCATGACCACGATCCTGATCGCCGACGACCAGCCGCTGCCCCGCATGGGCTTTCGGATGCTGCTCGACGGCTCCCCCGGCGTGAGCGTCGTGGGCGAGGCGGACAACGGTGCGCAGGCCGTGCGCATGGCGGCCGAACTGAGCCCAGACGTGGTCCTGATGGACGTACGGATGCCCGGTCTCGACGGCATCGAGGCGACCCGCCGCATCGTGGCGGCGGGCGGCCGTACCCGCGTGCTGATCCTGACCACCTTCGACCTCGACGAGTACGCCTACGCCGGGCTGCGCGCCGGGGCCAGTGGCTTCCTGCTCAAGGACGTCAAGCCGGCGGAACTCCTCGCCGGGATCCAGGCGGTCGCGACCGGTGATGCCGTTGTGTCGTCCAGGCTCACCCGCCGGCTGCTCGACGCCCACGCCCACGATGTCCTGGCGCCCGATGCCGAGCCTCGTAGGGACCCGCGGTTGGTGACGCTCACCGAACGCGAGCACGAGGTGCTCGTGGCCATCGGCATGGGATGGACGAACACAGAGATCGCCGAGGGCTTCGTGCTGACCGAGTCCACGGTGAAGAAGCACGTCGGCCGGGTGCTGGCCAAGCTCGGCGCCCGGGACCGTATCCAAGCGGTGATCATCGCCTACGACGCGGGACTGGTCACGCCCCGGAAGTGAGGCCGCGGTCTTCCATGTCGTAGGCATGACAGTGTGCCGCCGAGGTGACTCGGCGGCACACTGCCGTGCGTCAGGCTTCGTGTCTCAGTTGGTCGACGTCGAGGCGGCCTCCTTCTTGTACAGCTTCAGCGGCACGCGGCTGATGATCGAGTCGAGGGAGGAGTTGTTCCGCCCGTCGGCCCAGGTGACGTAGGCGTACTTGTCGGTCAGCGTGATGCCCGACCAGCGGTCACCGGGAGGGCCCGTCTCGCCGACCGGCTCGGTGACATGGTTGACCTGCACCGGGGCGCTGAACGAGCGTCCGTGGTCGAACGAGACGGCCGAGAACGCGTCGCCCGTCGTGGTTCGCCACATGACCCCCAGGTCACCGTTGGCGCCGAAGTCGATCGCCGGCCGCAGGGCGCCCGTCGCGGCGATCGTCGTCGGTCCGGTCCAGGTCTTGCCGGCGTCCGGGGTGACGTAGACGTCGAGGGTGTTGGAGTCCCGGGGGACCATCACGGCGAACCGGCCGCGGTGGGAGGTGTCGGCCGCCACCCACGGGACCGGGTCGGCCGCCGCACCCAGGGCCGGAACCGGCACCAGGGAGCCGGTGCCCGCCGCGACCGGGTTTCCCTGGCCGTCCTTGAGAGTGGTGTTCGTCCACGTCTTGCCGTCGTCACGGCTGACGTGGAAGTTCACCGGCTGACCCGCCTCCTGGGAGGCGGACACGAGGATCCCGCCGTACACGGCGATCTCCCGGCCCGGATAGCCGCACACGAGCGGGATACCCGGCGCCACCTCGATGCAGGGCATCGGACCAGGGATCACCCGTGAGTCGCTGCTGAAGGTCTTGCCGCCGTCGGAACTGACGGAGACCGCGCTCGGGTACTCCCAGGCCGCCCCGGCGACCGCGTAGACCTTGCCGGTCGCCGCGTCCACGCGCATCTTCGGGGCCCCGCCGAGGAGCAGCGGGGTGGACACCGGGTCGCTCCAGGTCTTGCCGCCGTCCGTGGACTTCGCGACCTGGTTGTGGTTCACCAGGTTCGCGGCCAGGCCGGAGCTGACCTGGTTGTTGTCCACGTAGACGGTGCCCTTCGCGTCGAACTGCACGCTCGGTTCACCGCACTTGGGTGCCGCGGTGCCGAGCGGCCAGGCGACCTGGGTCCACGTGTCGCCCCGGTCGTTCGAGTAGGCGAGGAAGCAGCCGCCGTCGACCGGCTCCAGGCCCGGTGACGGCGGGAAGATCGTCGAGACGAAGACGAGGTTCTTCGGGTTTCTCGGGTTGACGGCGACCGTCGGCTGGCCCTCCTTGGTGGCCGCCATGTTGGTGACGTCGACTTCGTGAATGCTCGCGTTGCCCGCGCCGTTCGGCGCAGCCACCGCGGCAGATGTTCCGTACACCAGGAACAGTGCGGAGAACGCCGCTGCACTTAAAGTCGTGGAGGAATTTCTGAACAGCGCCATGTGATCCTCAATTTCCGTTTTCCGGTCCGGCCCGCTGACGTCGGTTTCCCGCCCGCGTTCCAGAGTCAATGGCTCGTTTCCTTGCGAAAAGGCAAAATTGACTCCGCCGCAAGGTAAACTACTTATCTTCGCTGCGTTGTGATCCAGCCAGCTCAGGCTAGAGATATCCGCTGTCGCGTCCCTGGGACCACGGGAGACAATTGATCCGGCGGAGTGGTACCGCAGTACCATTGCGCCGGGCGAATATCGCATTCGTGGGTGAGCCGCCTGAAACTGGCGATATAGATCAATGGGAACGCGGCGATTGACATCAAGAGGGGTGGCAGGGCCGGCGGCCGCCGCGTGCCTGGCGCCTCCGTGCCTGCGGTCGTCACCGCCGTGCTGGCCGAGGACGGCGGACTACCGGTCCTGCACCGCGTCGAGCATGGTCGTCCTGGTGTGGAGTTCCGGCCTCCGAGCCTGGATGCCAGGCCGCGCCCGTCGGGAACAGACGTGCTGCGGCGACGGCGTCAGGCGGCCGACGGCCGGCTCCGACCGCCGTCGGCAGACGCCGGCGAGGTTGTCAGGCGAAGGCGGACAGAAGGAGGGCCATCCCGAGGCCCAGGACGCTCACCAGGGTCTGCACGACGGTCTGTGTCTTCGCCGCCTGCGTCAGGTCCATCCCGAAGGATTCCTTGACCAGCCAGAAGCCGGCGTGGTTGACATAGTTCAGGCCGAGTGAGCCCGAACCGATGGCGATCACGAGAACAGAGGCTTCCAGGCCGCCGCCGGTGCCGGCCAGCGGTGCGACGATGCCGGTCGCGGAGACGATCCCGACCGTGGCCGAACCGGTGGTGAGGGACAGGAGCAGGGCGATCAGCCAGCCCAGGACGATGAGGTTCATGTGGGTGCCCTCGGCCGCGGACGCGATGGCGTCGCCGATGCCGGAATCCTGGAGGACCTGTTTGAACGCGCCGCCCCCGCCGATGATGAGCAGGATGGAGGCGATGGACTGAAGACTGGCCGTCATGGAACGGCGGGTCTCCTCGCCCTGGTTGGTGCCGCGTGCGACCGTGATGCCCAGGGCGAAGAGGAATCCGGCGAGCATGGCGATGAGGGGTTCGCCGACGAAGGTCAGCGCGGAGCGCAGCCGGTTCGACTCGTCGAGGGTGGTCTCGGCGAGGGTGCGCAGCAGCATGAGGACGACCGGGATCAGGACGGAGGACACCGCGAGACCGATTGGCAGGGGAGAGCGTGTCAGGGTCTTCGTCCCGGGACCGTCGCGGAGCACGGTGGCAGGGGGGCTGTCCGGGCGGTCGGGGGACGGGGCCATGGCGGGTTGTTGTCCGGTGCCGGTGAACTGGGCCACCAGTGCGGCGTCCGGGTGGACGCCGCCGAGCCGGGGCGCGATCCACAGGGCGTAGACGGGACCGGCGAGCACGACGGTGGGGACGGCGCAGACGATGCCGACCAGGAGGGTGAGGCCGAGGCTGGCGTGGAGTCCGGTCATGGCGGTCAGCGGGCCGGGGTGCGGCGGGAGCATGCCGTGCAGTGTGGAGAGCGCGGCGATGGCCGGGACACCCAGCAGGACGTACGGCGAACCCTTGGTGCCGCCCTGAGCCTCCAGCCTGCGCGCCACGCCGAAGATCAGGGGAAGCAGCACGATCAGGCCGACCTCGAAGAACATCGGCACGCCGATGACGAAGGCGGCGCCCGTCACGAGCCACGGCAGTCGCCGTGTGCCGGCCCGGTCGACGATGGCGTGAGCGATGGCGTCGGTCGCGCCCGAGTCGGACAGCAGACGGCCGAGCATGGCTCCCAGCGCCAAGGTGATTCCAACGTCTCCCAGGGTGCCGCCGGCGCCGTCCTCGATGGACGCCGTCAGCTTACCGACGGGTTCACCGGCCGCCAGCCCCGTGCCGACGGTGACGACGACGAGCGCGACGAACGGATGTATGCGAAGACGGGAGTTGATCAGGATGATCAACACCGCGATCGCTCCGGTCAGGATGAGCAGCAGTGCCCAGGCGTGCGGAGTCATACCAAGGTGCCTTTCGGATTCTGGCCGCGAACCGGGCCGGGTGTCGCAGGGCGGTTCGTGAAGCGCGGGGCGGCATGACTCCGCGGCCCCGCGCCGAAGGTTCACGAGGGTGTGTTCGGTGAGGAGTCCGGCCCGGAGCAGTGTCGGCGTGGACGGGGCGGGTCATGGACCTGTGCGCCGGCGGAGTGGAGGGCCCGTTGCCTCAGCCGTGCCCGGCCGGCCGGATCTGCCTCCCCGCGCCGCTGATGCCTGGCGGGGGCTGCGGCCCCGCGCGAAGTGCGGGATTCGGGCGAGGCCCAGTGCCCGCGTGGACGCCGTCGTCCTCACCGGTCACGGCGGGGTTCGCGTTCCATGAAGAGCGAGTGATCGCGCATGCCGGCTCGTGCTGGCTCGTGCCGGTGAGGCGGACGGCCTGGTGGCGCGGGTCAGCGAGCTGACGCGAACGGGGGTACGGCCCCTTCGGCAGAGGTCGGTGCAGGCGTGTCCAGCTCTGTGTGCGAGGTCTCGGGGAGGAGAGCGGCGGCGATGACGGCGATGCCGTAGGCGCTTCCCGCGAAGAGGCCGATGCTGGCGCCCATGCCGAGCCGGTCGCTGAGGAAACCGACGAGCGCGGGGAACGCCGCCGCGACGATGCGCCCGAAGTTGTAGCAGAAACCCTGTCCGGTCCCGCGGATCGCAGTCGGGTACAGCTCGGCGAAGAGCGATCCGAGCCCGGCGGGGATGCCTGCCGAGAAGAAGCCGAGCGGGATGCCGAGGAAGAACATCTGCGTGTCGCTGATCGGCATGAACAGGTAGACCACGACCGAGACCAGGCACATCACCGCGAAGAACATGATGTTCCTGCGGCGGCCGATCCGGTCCGCCAGATGTCCTGAGGTGAGATACCCGAAGAACGCGGCGGCGATGAAGACCGCCAGGTAACCGCTGGTCTTGAGGACGGACAGGTGGTGGGTCGTCCGCAGGTACGTGGGCAGGAATGTGGTCAGCGCGTAGTAGCCGCCGTGGCTGCCCAGGCCGAGCAGGGCGCCGAGCAGCGTGACGCGCAGCAGGTCCGGCTTGAAGATCCGAAGCAGGGACGCCCGGTTCTCGGCCTTCGCGGTCCGCTGCCGATAGAGCGGCGGGTCGGTGACCTTGCGGCGGATGACGACGACGAGGGCGGCGGGCAGAGCGCCGAGCCAGAACATCGCCCGCCAGGCCCACTCTTCCGGGAACAGGCTGAACAGGACGGTGTAGGTCGCCAGGGCGAGCCCCCAGCCCAGCGCCCATCCGCTCTGCAGGGTGCCCAGCGCACGCCCCCGGTGTCGGGTGCCCATGTACTCGCTGACCAGGACCGCACCGGCGGCCCACTCGCCGCCGAAACCGAAGCCCTGGACGCTGCGCAGCACCATCAGCTGGGAGTAGTCGGTGGTGAAGCCGATGAGGACGGTGGCCAGGGAGTAGACGATGATCGTCCACTGCAGGACCCGGACGCGGCCGTAACGGTCGGAGGCCCAGCCCGCGAGCCAGCCGCCGCACGCGGTGAAGATGAGGGTGACGGAGGCGAGAGTGCCGGCGGCTCCGGTACTCAGGTGCCAGGTGGCCAGCAGCGTCGGCAGGACGAGTCCGAACATCTGGGCGTCGGCGGCTTCGAGTGTCCAGCCGCCGAAGGCGGCCCAGAACGCTCGCTTCTGCGGCTTGTCGGTGTCCCGGTACCAAGCGAACATGGAGCGGCTCTTTTCGTGTGCGGGAAAGGGCAGGTCAGCGCAGGTCGATGCGGTAGCGGAAGGTGCGGGCGAGTCCTCGTGAGCGGCGGTACTCCAGCGGCTTGTCGTCGTGGGAACGGGCGACTCGTTCGACGATGGCCACGGGCTCCCCGCGTCCACACCCGAGGAGCAGGGCGTCGGCCGCGGTGGCGGCGTCGATGGTGAGTTCCTCCGTGGCCGCCGCGACGATGTGGCCGCAGCAACTTTCGTAGGTCGGGTACAGCAGGTCACCGAGGTCGTCGGTGCCGATGCGTTCCAGCGGCTCGAACAAGGGCAGGGGAAGCCAGATGTCCTCGACGAGGACGGGTTGTCCGTCGTAGAGCCGTAGCCGGTGCAGGTGCAGGACTTCGGCACCGGCGGTGATGCGGAGGGCGGAGGCAATGGCCGGCGTACTCACCTGACGGGCCGCGGAGAGGATGCGGCTCTGGGGAAAGCCGCTCCCCGCGGTCCCGAAGCGGAAGAAGCGGAAGAGGGAAGCGTCCAAGGACGCCCTCCTGACAAACGTCCCGGTCCCCTGACGCCGTTCGAGCAGTCCTTCGTCGACGAGGTCGCGGAACACCCGCCGCATCGTTCCCAGGGACACTCCGTAGTGAGCGACCAGCGAGGATTCGGCGGGCAGGGGCTCGTCGGGAGACCACTCTCCGGAACGGACGCGCTCGGCGAGCACTTCCCGGAGCCGGGCGTGCAGGGGCAGGCGCGGGTCGGTCCGGGAGAGGGCGGCCGCTCCGGGGCTTTCTGGCGTGGGTGAGATGGACTGCATGGCGAGAAAGCATGGCCCCGAATCCTGCTGACGTCTAGTCCTTCATAGGACTATTCTTTGCCGCGTGACTTCCATCGAGCCCCCGTGGCCGCCCGCGGCCTTCGACACCCACGCCCACGTCTTCACGAGCGGCCTGCGGCTGGCGCACGAGCGGCGGTACAGCCCGGACTACGACGCCACGGTGCACGACTACCTGTCGCTGCTGGACGCGCACGGCCTCGCGGCCGGGGTTCTGGTGCAACCGAGCTTCCTCGGAACGGACAACACCTACCTGCTGGACGGCCTCGGCAAGGCGCCGGACCGTCTCCGCGGTGTGGCTGTCATCGAGCCCCGAACGCCGGGGGAAGAACTCGACCGGCTCGTGGAGGCGGGCGTGTGCGGGATCCGTCTCAACCTGATCAGCCGTCCGGTGCCCCCGCTGGGCGAGCCGCCCTGGAGCCGGCTGGCGCATGAACTGGCCGCGCGTGGAATGCACTTGGAGGTGCAGGCGGAACAACGACAGTGGGAGGAGCTGGAACCCTGGCTACTGCGCTGGCCCGGCGCCGTCGTCGTCGACCATCTGGGACTGCCGGCCGCCGCGTCGTCGTCCTTCCCGGGCTCGGCCGCGCTCTCCCGTGTGCTGGCGGCACAGCATGTATGGGTCAAGGCGGCGGCACCCTACCGATCGGCGCCGCAGGCGGCCACCGCCATGATGCGGAGCCTGCTGCGTGCCAGGGGCGGCGAACGGATGCTGTGGGGGAGCGACTGGCCGTGGACCCGGCATGAGGAGGGGCGCGTCTACGGCGAGACCCTGACCTGGCTCACGGCGGAAGTCGGTCCAGGCGAGGTCCAGCGCATCCTGTGCGCCAATCCGGCCCAGCTGTTCGGCTGGACGCCTCGGGTCGCGGTAGCTGACCCAGGCACGCCCGGACCTGCGGCAGCCCGGACAGAGGGCTGATTCGACCGCGCTGCCCAGGACGGACGTGGAGTGCCGGTCGGTCCGCCAGGGCTTCGAGGTGGACCAGAGGGCCGGTGCCGCATCAGGCAGCGTTCGTCCTGTTGATGAACTCTGTCCGGTCGATCGTCCTGGCCGGCGTGAAGGTCCGGGGCTCGATCGACGGGCATTGTGTCGGCACTAGACGGAGAGTCCGAAGCCGCCCGTGACCCGCAACGTCTCCCCGGTGAGAAAGGACGCCTTCGTCGAGGTGAGGTAGAGCAGGGCCTCGACGATGTCTCCCTCCGTACCCTCGCGTTGGAGAATCTGCTCGCCCAGCGCGCGCTCCACCTCGGCGCGTGGTACCTCGGCCCGGATGGTGTCAGTGAAAATGAGCCCGGGTGCGATCGCGTTCACGCGGATACCGTCGTCCGCGAACTCGCGCGCGAACGACATTGTCAGGCCACGGACGGCGAGTTTGGACACGGCGTAGGCATTCCGGTTGGCGTAGGCCGCGGACGAGGAGATGTTGACGATACTGGCGCCGGTCCGTCCGTGCATGGCCTCCCTCACCGCGAGCGAACAGATGACCACGCCTGTGATGTTGACGTCGAACAGCCTCCGGATCTTCGTGAGTCCGAGCTGAGTGAACGGCTGGTAGTAATCGGCCCCGTGCAGACCCGCGTTGTTGACCATGATGTCGACACCACCGTGCCGTTCGGCGATTCCGCTGATCATCTCCGCGACACCGTCCTCGTCGGTCACATCGCAGACGGTTCCGGTCGCGCTCCTGCCCTGCGCTGTGAACGCCGCGGCGGCCGATGTGGCCGCGGCGCCGTCGACATCGGCGAGAACCACGTGCGCGCCCCGCGCCGCCAACGCGGCGCCGAAAGCACGTCCCAGCCCCCGGCCGCCCCCTGTGACGATCGCGACCTTGCCCCGGTACTCGTCCTCGGACATCCGTCTCTCCCGTGCTCGCGATTCCTGGGATGCGGTGCGTGTCGTGACTCGGCCTGCCGTCCGCCTGCTGAGACGGTCGCCCGACCGGCGAGCGACCTCCACGGACTGCGTCTTCACGCATCGGGTACCGAGGGCCGCCTGTCGTCGGTCACACGGCGGTAGACGACGGCGTACTCCTCGGCACCGGCGAACTGCCGCAATTCGGCGCGCACTTGTTGGCCGATGGCCACTCCCGGCCCCTGTTCGTCGAGCAGGATCCCCGGCAGCCGGGGCCCCTCGTCGAACTCGACGAGGGCGAGGACGTAGGGAACCAGGGTCGCGAACGCCGGCACGCTGCCGTGATGGACCACGATGAAGCTGTAGATGGTGCCGGTACCGGTGACGTCGGTGAACGACGTCGGTCCACCACAGCGGTTGCAGAGTTCGAGTGGTCTGGCCAGCCAGACGCCGCAGTCCGAACAGCGGCACAGTGCGATGCGTCCCTCCCGCGTGGCCTCCCAGAACCCGGCGCTGTCCCTGTCGATCAGCGGTGCCGGTGGTGCCGGGACCGGCCCGGTCCGGGTCATCGCGACGCCTCGTAGATCAGGGCGCCGCCCGCTGGGCCGGCCCCTGCGGTGACGAGAGCGTGGCGGGCATCGGGGACCTGGCGGCCGCCGGCGTCGCCGCGTAACTGGAGGACCGCCTCGTAGTGGTGGTTGAGGCCGTGCAGGTAGCCCTCCGACAGGAGTCCGCCGTGCGGGTTCACCACGACATCGCCGCCGTACGTGGCCCGGCCCTCGCCGAAGAACGCGCCCACCTCGCCCTTCGGGCACAGTCCGAAGTCCTCGACCGTGGCCAGCACGGTCCCGGTGAAGCAGTCGTACATGCAGGCGACGTCCAGGTCCGCGGGACGCAGACCGGTGCTCGCCCAGAGGCGCTTGGACGCGTAGGCGGAGTACATCTCGGACATGTCGGGGAAGTTCGTCCAGGAACCGCCGTGTGTGTGGGCTTCGCCGAAGCCCACGATCCGGATCGGGTCATGTCGCAGAGACCTGGCCCGCTCCAGCGTCGTGACCACGAGGGCCACCGCGCCGTCGGTCTCCAGGCAGCAGTCGTAGAGGCGGAACGGTTCGTATATCCAGCGGGCGGACAGGTAGTCGTCCATGTCGATCACCTGTCGCTGCATGGCATGGGGATTGGCCGCGGCGTGCTTGCGGGTGGTGATGGCGATCTGTCCGAAGTCCTCGTCCCGGGTGCCGTACACGTGCTTGTGCCGCTGGGCGAACATGGCGATCCACATCGGCGGCACGACGAACCCGTTCAGGGCGGCGAACTGCATCTCGCCCCTCATCGGCAGCGCGGGTCTTTCCCCCCGCCCGTAGCGATTGCCCGACCTGCCCTGGAGGGAACGGAAGACGACCGCCACCTCGCAGGTACCGGCCTGGACCGCGGCGAACGCCTGACCCACGACAGTGACCGCGATGTTGCCCCCGCCGTACACGTCCATCGCGAGCCCGAGGTCGAAGGCGCCGATGGCCCGTGCGACGTCGGCCGCTGCTGCGGAGTCGTTGGTGTGGAAGTCGATGACGCCGTCCACCTCGTTCGGCTGGAGCCCGGCATCGTCGAGCGCGGCGCGCGCGGCTTCGGCGGCCATGGCCAACGGGGTCCGGCCCGAGGACGTGCTGAACGGCGTCCGGCCGATGCCCACGACCGCTGCCTCACGCGTATCCATCCGACCTCCGTGCCCTTGTCGCGGGCCCATCATCGAATCTAAATAGATGACACTTTTCTATCCTCTACTCGGCTCCGCTGGCTAGCCTCTGGCAACAGGGGAACGGTGCCGCACACGTTCGGCCGCTGCACCGCGGCGGGGCTGGTCCGCCGGGGTGACGGTCCTCGACCTTCCGGAAGGGTGACCCTTTGAGCAGCATCTACCGCAGTGCGGATCTCGATGTGTCGGCCGATACGGCTTGGGACTTCATCGAGCGTTATACCAGGTCGGAGGTGCATGTCTTCTCCTTGTGCCGGGCCGAGCGGCAGGAGGGGGAGTATCGCGTCGTCACGTTGGCCGACGGCCGGGAGATCTGGGAGCGGAACGTGTCGGTCGACCCGGTGCACCGGCGGGCGGCGTACACGGTGCGAGGTCTCAACGGGGCTGAGCATCACCAGGCCGAGATGCGGGTCGAGGTGGATCATCGTGAACGGGCGCGTCTAATTTGGGTCACTGATTACCTTCCGCACGAGATCGCCGAACAACGGGCCGCGAGTTACGACACCCTGTTCGCCGAGCTTGTCGCCGCTGTCAATTCCCACGGCGATGACCCGCTGGCGGCGCCGTCCTGACCAGTGGGCAGGACGGACATGCCAACCGACGTACGTGAGCCGGAGCGGGGCAGCCCGTTCCCGGGTCAGGCGCGTTGGCCGCGACCGCGGAGGAGACCGGTGCCCGCGCCGAGGGCGATGACGCCCATGGCGGCGCTGGTGATGAGGCCCTGGTTGCCGTCGATGGCGAAGGGCGCGACCGCGGCGATGGCGAGGTTGAACAGGAAGAGGAACCAGAGGACGGGGCGGGAGGAGAGGAGTGTCTTCACGGGAATTTCCTTTCGGGAAACTGGGTGTCTGGGTGTCTGGGTGTTGAGGTGTCTGGGTGTCTGCTGGAGTGCCGGAAAAGGTTCGGCGGCCCTGGAGTCGGTGTTCTCGATACCTAGACGCCGGCCGCGGTGACCTCTGTGGAGTCCTTCGGGCCGTCGGCGGCCGATGGCTCCTCGACACCGGTGTGCCGACGTGGGATGAAGGAGGCGATGACGAAGGCGACGAGGGCCGAGCCCGCGCCGATGGCCATGACCACCTTGAAGCCGTTCTCGGCGGGCAGCGGGTGGCCGCCGAAGTCGGTGGTCATCTGGGCGAGGACGACGCCGGCGATGGCGCTGGCGAAGGAGGTGCCGATGGACCGCATCAGCGTGTTGAGGCTGTTGGCGGCGGCGGTCTCGGAGGCGGGTACGGCGTCCATGATGAGGGCGGGCATGGCGCCGTAGGCGAAGCCGATACCGGCGCCGATGGTGCAGGCGATCAGTGTGATGTGCCAGACCTCGGACATCAGCACGAGGCTCAAGCTGTAGCCGGCGGCGACGATGACGGCGCCGCACATCAGGGTGATCTTCGGTCCCTTGGCCTTGGTGACGCGTGCCGACACGGCCGACATCGTCATCATCACCAGGCCCTGCGGCGCCAGGACCAGACCCACGGCCAGCATGGACTTGCCGAGGCCATAGCCGGTCGCCTCGGGCAGCTGGAGCACCTGCGGCAGCACCAGGGACATCGCGAACATCGAGAAACCGATCGCCACCGAGGCGAGGTTGGTGACCAGCACCTGGCGGCGGGCGGTGGTGCGCAGGTCCACCAGCGGCTGGCTGGTGCGCAGTTCGTAGTAGCCCCACACCGGCAGTACGACGATGGTGGTGGCGAACAGGCCGATCGTGGGGGTGCTCGTCCAGCCCCAGTCGCTGCCCTTGGAGACGGCCAGCAGCAGGCAGATCAGGCCGACCGCCATGCCGAAGGCGCCGACCAGGTCGAAGCGCCCGCCGGTCCGGACCTCCGACTCGGGTACGAGGACCAGGACGAGCACGAGGGCGACGGCGCCGAGGGCGGCCGAGGTCCAGAACAGTACGTGCCAGTCGAAGTTGTCGGCGATGAAGGCGGAGGAGGGCAGGCCGAGGGCACCACCGACGCCGAGGGAAGCGCTCATCAGCGCGGTGGCGCCGGCCAGCCGCTCGGCGGGCAGCACGTCGCGCATGATGCTGATGCCGAGCGGGATGACACCGGCGGCGAGGCCTTGCAGAGCCCGTCCGGCGATCATCGGGATCACGGAGTCGCTCAGCGCGCAGACGACCGAGCCGGCTATCAGCAGGACGGTGCTGACCAGCAGCATGCGGCGTTTGCCGTACATGTCGCCGAGGCGGCCGATCACCGGAGTGGCGACGGCGGCGGCGAGCAGGGTGGCGGTGACTGCCCAGGCGGTGTTCGACGCCGAGGCGTCGAGGAGCCGTGGCAGCTCGGGGACGATCGGGATGACGAGCGTCTGCATCAGCGAGACGACGATTCCGGCGAAGGCCAGCACCGCCACCACAGTGTTCGACCTCACCGGGGCGGAGCTCCCGACGGCTGAGGGCCGGGCAGGGGCGTCGGACATGAAACGGCCTCCAGGGAATGGACAAGGGGGAAGAGAGCGGAGGGAGATGCGACTGCCGGAACCCGGCACGTTCTTCTGCCGTCCTGGGCTACTCGTCGAAGACGACGACGACCTTCTCCGCGGCACCCGGCGTCAGCGTGAGCTCGAAGGCGCGGTCGGCCTCGGCGAACGGGACGCGGTGGCTGATCAGCTTCTCGAAGCGCTCATGGTGTTCCACGATCTCGGGGGTCACCTCGAAGATCTCCGTGGGGTAGCCCTGGGAAGCGATGAGGGTCAGTTCGCTGCGGAGCATGCCGCCGAGGTCGACGTCCGACCCCTTCTTCTGTACGGCGACCATGACCAGCTTGGCGCCCCACTTCGCGGAGTCGACGGCGGCCTGGAAGACAGCGGGGGCTCCGGCGGCGTCGATGTAGATGTCGGTCCCTGCGCGGGGCTGGCCGAGCGCGTTGACGGCCTCGCCGTGCAGTTCGGTCAGCCGCGTGGTGACGTCCTCCTCCGCGGAGTTGATCACCGCGTCCGCGCCGACGGCGAGCGCGGTCTCCAGGCGGGACGGGATGACGTCGGCGACGACGACGTGCCCGACTCCGCGCAGTTTCAGCCAGATCGCCGCGCCCAGGCCTATCGGCCCGGCGCCGAAGACGACCACCTTGTCGGCGGGGGCCGCCTGGGAGCGGTTGACGGCGTGCCGGGCCACCGCCATCGGCTCGTTGAGGGCGGCGACGTCGAAGGGCACGGTGTCGGGGAAGACCGCGAGGCTCTCGCCGGCGACGGCGTTCTCGATGAGGAGGTACTCGCTCATCCCGCCGAACTTTCCGCCGCAGCCGATGAGTCCGGTCGGGGCGTCCTGCGGATTGACGACCACACGGTCGCCCACCTTCAGGTCGGCGACCTCGGTGCCCACTTCGACGATCTCGCCGGCCGGCTCGTGGCCCAGCGGCACGGGCACGAGGTCCCCGCCCAGATGCGCCATCGCGGGCATGCCGCCCATGTGGAGAAAGGTGACGTCGGTGCCGCAGATACCGCAGGCGCGGATCTTCAGCAGCACGTCCTTCGGGCCGGGCGCCGGACGCTCGACGTCGACCGTCTCGATCTTGCCGACGCCACCGGTCTGTACGGACTTCATCGTGGCCATGAGGAGCTCTCTTTCTGAACCTTGCTGAGCACGGGGGAGGGGCGGACGGTCCGTCAGGCGGCGGACCAGCCCTCGTCGACGGGCAGGACGGTGCCGTTGATGTGGGCGGCGGCATCGGAGGCGAGGAACACGATGGCGGCGGCCTGTTCCTCGACGGTGGCGACGCGGCTCGTACCGCCGAAGCGGGGAGCGAGAACGTTGTCACCGTGGACCTTGGACACGGCGGTGCCCGGGAAGTCGGTGCCACTGCCACCCGGTGCGATGGCGTTGGTACGGATACCGACACCGAGGTAGGTCACGGCGAGTGACCTGACCAGGCCGATGACGCCGTGCTTGGAGGCGGTACAGGCGGCGCCAGCGATGCTGCCGCGCAGTCCGGCCTCGGCCGCGGTGAAGACGATCGAGCCGCGCCCCTCGGCCATCATGTGCGGCAGCACGGCGCGGGTCAGGAGAAACGGTGCCGTCAGGTTGACCTCGATGACCCGGTACCACTCGGCGTCGCCGGTCTCGCTGACGACGGACATCCGGTCCATGATCGCGGCGTTGTGCACGAGGACGTCCACGCCGCCGAAGGCATCGACGGCGGTGTCGACGACCTGGTCCACGACCCGCTGGTCGCTGAGGTCGCCGACCACGGAGAGGGCGGTTCCTCCCACATCCGCGACCGCCTTGACGGTCTCTTCGGCACCCGCTCGTCTCAGGTCCGCGACCAGCACGTACGCGCCCTCCCGCGCGAACCGCACGGCCGCGGCCCGGCCGGTGCCGGACCCGGCACCGGTGACGATCACACTGCGCCCTTCAAGACCGGTGCTCATGGCGGGTGCTCCTTCGTGTGCAAGTGGTTCTGGGATGTTCCGTGTACGGGAGGGACGGCCGGTCCCGTCAGGTCCGGGCGTCTTCGGTGATCTCAGACCCGGCGGCGGACGAGGTGTCCGTCCGCCGCCGGGTCCGGGGAGAGCGCCGGTCTCCGTCCCCACGGGGTCGGCGCTCCGGGGACGCTCCGCTCAGCGCCCCGGTCCGCTGGTCGGCAACGGCGTTGCCCGGCGCGGTGCGGGCAGGACGCCGAATCAGCCGAGCTTGATCTGGTCCGTGCCGTGGCCGATGTGCGCGACGACGAGTCCGGCGGCCGACACCTCGGCGTACTCGGCGGTGTGGTGGCGGAAGCTCTGTCCGGCGTTCGCGCCCTGCCGGGCCTCGACCGTCCACCGCAGCTCGTGGAAGAAGAACCAGTCGTCGAAGTGCCGGTTGACGACATCGATCGAGCGGACGGAGTACGCCTCGTAGAACGCTTCGAGGTGGCCTCGCAGATCGTCCTTGGTGTGCATCTCGGGCAGGGTCCCGGAATGCGACACGTAGTCGCGCACACCCCCCTGGATCTCGGGGTGGGCCTTCTCGACGATCGTGTCGACATCGCCCTTGCGATACGCGTCGAGCAGGGTCTCGTGCAGCCCGGCCACCGAGTACCGGCTGGCCAGCACCCCGTCGGCCGGGTCTCCCGGCATGCTGTCCTGCTGGGTCCTGCCCCAGAACAGCTCCCCGGTGATGCCCTCGGAGCCCATCGTCGGGAACAGCACGATGACCGGCCGCTCGCTCTCCTCACCGGTCGTCTTGAGGCGTCCTCGCCCACGGCCGCTGACGAAGGTGTACCAAGAGGTGTTGATCTCGGCCACGGGACGGATCGCCACCACGGCGGCGTACCGGTGCATGCCGCGGTAGGAGGCGGCGATTTCGTCGAACGTCGTGACGATGCGCTGGGTCGGAAGCTCCTTGCCCTCCTCGACCGACGGGCTGACGGTGTACGCGTAGGGGCCGCTCGGCGCCAGCGTCGCCAGGATGTCGTCGATGATGTCGACGTACTCGGCTCTGACGTGCTTCCAGGCGGTCTCCGAGGACTGCACCTGAAGATCCGACGCTACGAGCAGGTCCTCGACCTTGGCCCTGTCTTTCATGGTCTTCCTTTCTGGGGGCGGGAAGCCCGAAGGTGTGAGAGTGGGGGAACCATGTGCGTGGAGAGCCGCACGCCACCGGAACAGGCAGAGGTTCGCTCCGGTGGGCAACTCCCCGTCGGGGTGGAGAAGTTGACGGCCAGGTCGGGTCCACGGCTCGTCTGAGCACGGGTCGGCCGACAGGCGTGGGGGTTCACGGGGGCGCAGGAGCAGTCGTCGTCAGGAGCGAACTGCTGCGCGGGCCGTTCCAGTCTTCACGGGCGCCCGCTTCGGAGTCGCGCCGTGCTGTGCTGTGCGTGTGGGGGTCTTACCTCCGTGCGGTTGTGCTGGAAGCTGTGAGGCGGATAGGGCGCCTCTGTGAGACATCCTGGTGGACTGGACCTCCTGGTCGGAGGGCACGGCCACTTCCCGGGGGGAATCCCTCACGAACGCGGGAGGAACGAGGTGAGCCGACCCTCCATCACGGCCAGGGCCAGATCCAGCCGTGAGTGGCATCCCGTCTTGGCGAACACCTGAGTGAGGTTGTTCTCGACGGTCTTCTCACTCACCTGGAGTTCCTTCGCGATCTGCCGGTTGGTCAGACCGCGCCCGACCAGGGCGGCGATGGGCGCTTCGAGGCCGGACAGGGCTGCGGGGCCATCACGGGTGCTGTCGTCGCAGGTCGCCGGATCCAGGCGGCCGGACGCCCCCATCGCTTCCGTCATCGGGGTTCGATGGAGGCTGTCGCCGAGACCTCGCGCGATGTCGTGGGCTTCCTGATGCCACGGGCGCGGGTCGTCGGCCAGGAACGCGACGGTCATGCACGCCCGCAGCAGTTCGCTCCGGCCGCCGTGCTCGCGCAGGACGTCCACCGCCTCGATCGCGCTGTCGGTGTCGCGCTCGGCGAAGGCGCGGGTGATGAGTGCGGCGGCCTTCAGCTCCGTACCGCCCAGCCGGGAGTACCACCGTTGCGCCTCGGTACACAGGCGGGGCAGCAGTTCCCGGCGACCGCCCTCTCCCCACTCGGTGAACGCGAGTCGGATGAGCAGTCGGCCGACGCCCACCGCGCTCCCCCCGCCGATGTGTTCCGTCGGCTCGTCGCAGTAGCTCCAGCCGAGTTTCCGGGCTCGCTCCCACTCCCCGGTCCGGTAGGCCAGTCCCATGGAAGCCCAGGCCAGCAGCGCGGGGAAAGGACAGTCGTGCCCCGCCGACTCCAACCACGCGGCGCTGCCCTCGTAGTCGCCCATCGTCGAATGCACCTCGGCGGCGATCAGGCGGACGGCGTGGTGGACAGGGGTGCAGGGCGGCCCTGCCAGTTCGAGTGCCCGGGCCCCGGACGGGATGCCGGCCCAGTTTCCGTCCCGGTAGTCCCGCACGATCCGGGCGTAGGCCGCGAGCGGGCCGGTGACCGGTTCGCCGTAGGCCGCCGTCCCGAGCACCTGCCCGAAGAGTGCCACCGGGTCGAAGCGGTCGTTGTCGGTGACGTCGGTGGAGTGCGTGTCGACTCCGTCGGGGCGGAGACAGGCGAAGGCGGAGTGGACCTGGCTCGTCCGGAGCGGCTCCCGGCCGGTGAACCAGCTGTCGGCGAACTCCAGGGCGGCACGGGTTCCCTGATCGGTGGCCAGGACATCTCGTACGGGCATCGGCACCGGTCGCCCGGTGTGGACCGCCGCGTACGCCGCGTACGCCGCGAGTTCCGCCTGCCGAGGACCACCATCCGCGCGCACTGCTTCGGCCACGGCCTCGGCGAGGCCCTCGTAGTCGCCCGTCCGCACCAGCAGCGGCAACAGGGCGGCCAGGATGCGGGAGTACGCGGTGTCACCGGGTTCGCAGTGGCGCAGGGCGGCCCGGTATCGGCGTGCGGCCCGGACAGGAAAGGTCCCGAGCGACAGGACGGCCTCGCGCTCCAGAAGCGGCACGACGGAGGGCATGGGCGGCAGCGCGGAGCCGGCGAGCACGATGTGGTCGGACGTCGTCGCCGGGTCCGGTGCCGCTGTGCCGTCGCCGCGCAGGTGGTGTTCGGCAAGGGCGCGGTGCACCTCGGCCGCCTCGTCACGGGTCGGGCCGGGCAGTACGGCGGGAACCAGCGCGGGGCAGGGGACGCGCAGTACCCCGTGGTCGTCGCAGACGAGGGCCCCGACAGCGACGAGGCGGTCCACGGTGTGGCCGCATGTTGAGAGAGCGCGGCCGGTGGCCACCGCGAAGTCCGGCAGGTCGTCCATCGCGAAGCGGCCGGACAGGGCAGTGATCGCGAGCAGTTGCCTGCCGGTGGCGCCGCACTCCGCGACCCGCCGCACCAGGGCGTGGTCGTCGGGCAGTGCCGGCCCGGTAGCGGGTTCGCGCAGACACAAGTGGCCCTGGAACCGCACGAGATGGCCCTCGCGCCGCAGTGCCTCGAAGGTGTCCAGCACGGTGCCCGGGTTTCCGGCCAGTGGTCCCAGGGCGGCGCGCAGCGCGGGTGCCACGGCCTGGTCCAGTGGCTCCCGGGCGGCGGCCGTCAGGAGGTCGTCGATCTGGTCGTCCGGCAGTGGGCCGAGGTCGATGATCCGGTCCGCGAACGTACGTGGCGAGGCCGAGCCGGTCGGCCCGGTGGCCCAGCCGTCCTCGCGGTATGTCGCCACGACCGTGCAGCCGACGCGGTGGGCGGCGGCCGCGACCAGCGCGGGGTCGGGGGCGGTATGCAGGTCGTCGATGAGTACGACGCCGGGAGCGTCCTCGGTGAGATGCGCGAAAAGTCCTACCAGTTCGGCGAAGAGAGCGGATCGCGCGCGGGGCGAGCCGTAGCTTTCCGGCAGGCAGAGCCGGTTCACCGCGGCCATCGCGTCGGGAAGCGAGGAATTCCCGATGTCGGCAAAGGAATCGCTGAACGCTTTCACCACCGCACGGGCGCCGAACAGGTCCCATCTCGGAATGGCGGCACTACATCTAATCCGTACGATTCCCGGTCCGCGCCTGCGCCAGGTTCGGTGGATTTCCCGCAACAGGGTCGTTTTCCCCATGCCGGCCTGTCCACGGACGATGAAGAGCAGCGGACGCCCGTATGCCTCGTGGACGGCCGACAGCTCGGTCTCCCTGCCTGACACGGTCCGACCCCCTCTCGGTGCCACCGCTCCCGCCTTCCTCACCCTCGTATCGATTCTCCTCGCTGGACAGACGCGGCCGGTTAACATCTGGTTGAGCCCTGCCACCCTGCGAGGATCCATGCATACAGCGCACAGCGTCCCGCCTTACGCGCGTGTCGCCGTCGATACGCTCGAAGCGATCCGCGCGCCCGGCTCCCCGCGGCTTGTCGTGCTGAGCAGCCCCTCCGGTATGGAACTGGGATCCGTTCTCGGTGAATTGTCGGCGCACGACAGGGTGTACGGGACAGAGGCCCTCGCCGCCGCCCCGGAGACAGTGCGCATTAGCTTTTCCGATCCTTCACCTAAATTTCAGCTTTCCGACCACCTGCTCGGTTACGCGGCCGGAGACGGAAAGCGTGGACAGGTACTCATACTCGAACATCTCCAGCATCTCTCCCCGGATGAACTGCTCTCGCTGGAAGGCTTGATCCGGCAGTTGGACGGGACGAACACGAGATGTGTGGGTACCGTCACGCTTCCCCTGTCCCGGGCGTCCCGGACCGCGTTCGCCACGGTGCTCGGCCGACTGCGGCAGCAAGGGCTGGTGCACCACGTGAACCTGCGGCCCCTCTCGCGCCGCGGACTCGGTGACATGATCGCCGCCGAGATCGAGGCCCGCGCGGAACCGACGCTGGTCTCCTGGCTGTGGCGCCTCACCCGGGGCTGGCCCGCCGCGGCTCGCGCGGTGCTGCGAACCGCCCAGGACCGGGGAATTGTCCGGGTGGTCGATCGGCATGCCTACCTCGTCGGTGGCGACACCTGCGTGCTCCCGTTCGCCATCGACGAACTGGTACTGCCCATCCGTGACACGGACGGGCCGGTCTGGGAGGTCGCCAAAGCGGTGGCCGTCCTCGGCCCGTTGGGCGAGGCTGTGCCACGGCTGACGGCCGAGGCCGTCGACGTCACCGGGCAGGAGGCCCGTGGCCTGCTCGTGCGGCTGGCGGAGGCAGGCGTCCTGCGCTACCGCCGGTCGGATTCCGTCTGGGAGTACCGGCTGCCGCTGGCCGGGGCCGCGGTCGCGGCCTCGCTCGGCCCCTACGAGCGGCGGAACCTGGCCCGGATCGCCGTATCCGCGCTGTGGCAGGGCACCGCGCACTGCGCCGATCCTTCCTACCTCCCCGAACAACTCGCGGCAGCGGGAAATCTGGTGGACCCGGAGCGGGCGAGAACCGAACTGATGGCCGCCACCATGCGGTTGGCGCACGACAACGGTGACAACGCGTACGACGACCATCGCGGCGCCCGGTGGCTGCGGGCGGTCGCCGATCTGGCCTCGGACCCGGTGGAGCGGCTCCGCCTTCTGCTGGAGCACGCGAAGATCTGCCTGGCGCAGGGCAGACCCGAGGAGGGACTGAACTCCCTGCGGCTCGTGCAGCGGACCCACCGCGACCACCTGCGTCCGGACCAACTCCTCGACGTCTGCTTCGCCCACCTGACCGCTCTGTACCGGGCGGGCGAAATCACCACCCTGGAAAAGATCGCGGCTGACGGCTGGCTCCAGCACCCCGGCCCGGAGGGGCCTCTGGAACGAGCCGTCACGCGCGGCTGCGCCCTGCTGCTGCTCGGCCGTTGGCACGAGGTCCGCGACCTGCTGGGCGCGGTCCGGCGGAGTGACATGAGCGGACTGGTCGAGTGGAAGGCCGAATTCCTCACCGCGACGGCCGAGTTGTGGCTGGGCAACACCGAGGGGGTGGAGCGGAGCATCGCCACCCTGCCCGCCCGTCACCGCGCCGACGAGGCGACCGCCGCCGAGGTGCACTGCCGGGTCGGCGAACTGCTGACGCTGGGCGAGATCCGCCGGGCCGAACAACTGCTCTCCGACACCGGGAGGAACCGGCGGCAGCTGGGCCTGCCCAGCCGGATGCTCATCGCCCTCCACCGGGGGCGTCCTCGGGAAGCCATGGACCTGGCACGCCGGAGCGCCATCACCGGCGTGCACACCTGCGACGCAGTCCAGAGCGAGATGTACCACCACGCGGCGGTCCTGCTCGTCTACGGCGGCCGGTTCACCCGCGCCGGCGAACTTCTCGCACTGGCCCGCACCAGACAGCCGATGCTGCCGCATCTGCTCACCTCCGCCCAGGCCCTGTGCGAACTGGTCTGCACAGAGGTCGAACGGGCGGAGCACCTGCTGCGTACGGCCGTGCACCGCGCCGAGTGCGACGGCGTGGTGGCGGGGACCGACCTGTTGTGGCTGCGGGTGGCCGACGCCGCGATGCACGCCGGACGCCCCGAGGTCCTGAAGGAATGCCTGGCGAAGGCAACGGGAGTCGCCCACAGTCTGGGTACCGAGCGGGCCGAGATGATCCGGCTCGTCCTGCACGCGGCCGTACACACCGACCACGGCGCGGGGCGGGCCGCGAGGCAACTGGCCCAGCAGCGACAGCAGCCTCTGGAAGAGAGCGCCGTCCTGTACCAACTCATCCGCTCCGGCATGGGCGATCCGGTGATGCTGCGGGACACCTACGACCTGCTCGGCGAATTCGACGCACTGATGCCCCGGTTCTGGCTGCGCCTTCTCATGCGCTCGCGCGGAGTGGCGGTACCGGGTCGGCAGGCCACCGCGGAGGAGAACGAACGGCTGCTCGCCGTACTCGTCTCCGAGGGGCTGACGAACAAGCAGATCGCGAGGATCCTCCGAGCCAGCGAGAAGAGCGTCGAGGGCCGATTGTCGCGACTGTTCTCACGCACGGGCCACGGCTCACGCGTCGAACTCGCCATGGCGATGCTCGCCGGCCGACTCCACCTGTGAGCCCGTGACGGGCTTGTCGACCGCCCTGAGTTGGTGGAGGGGTCTGTTCGGGTGGGGCTTTCGCGCGACGGCGTCGCCGCCGCGTTGACGACCGCGTCGGCGTAGGCGTTCACGTGGTCGGTGGAGACGGCCGCGACACGCTGGAGGGATTCGCGTCGAGGACCTGCGCGGATGGTCTTTCGGCTGTTCCGGGCTCGTGCTCGTTGATGTGGGCGGGTCAGTCGCGGCCTTCCGCCAAGGTGGGTTCGGTCGGTCCGGCGCATAACGTGAAGGGCCCCGGCGTGGTGGTGCGCACCTGTCGGCTGACGTGGCTTGCCGGTCCGAGGCCGTCGAGAGCCTGTGTCACCTGTCGGTGGACTCGTCCGTCGGCGGAAGCGTCCAGTACGGCGATCGTGGCGGCGTCGGCGTCCTGCGGGCGCAGGTGGTCGAGGGCCGGAAGATGGCGGACCCGTACTTCCATGCGGGCCGCCTGGGGCAGTGCGGTCCTGACGACGGGGCTGTCTCCGCGGCCGGTCACGAGAAGAACGTCGGACTGGGCCAGTACCGAGCCGACGGCGGTGTTCAGGTCGTCCATCGTGTAGCACCACTCGCGCGGGTGCTGGCCCTTCAGACGGGGGAAACGTCGGCGCAGCACGTTGAGCACGCGTGCCGCCTCGGTCACGACGGTGCCAGGGGCGACGACATAGGCCAGGCGGTCCGGATCCGGGACCGTGAGGGATTCGGCCTGGTCGAGCGTCGCGACGGGGCGCCCCCGCGCATGGAGGATTCCGTCCCGCCACGTCCGGGAGCCGTGGGTGTTCGGTACGCCGACGACGAGCACGTCGTCACCCCGGTCCAGGAAGCGGCGCAGTGAGCGGGTGGCGTACTCCGCCGCCGCGCACGCGGTCGTGCCGGGACATCCGCAGTCCCTCCATGGGGCGGGGGAGCGGCCCGGCTGTTGCCTTGGCACCGGCGTCTCCGTTCGACCCCCGGTGTCCGAGCGCTCCTGCGGCGCGTCGAGGCGTACGTACAGCATCCGGCGGGTGCGGAGTGCGGTGGACCAGGACGCGATCTGTTCGCGGGCGAATGCGGCCGTGGCGGTGTCCGAACCGTCGACGGAAATGGCCAGTCCGCTGTGGCCGCCGTCCGGATTCTCGTAGGAGACGGCGAAGACGGTCGTCCGCGTCGCACCGTCGGCGTGAGTGACGGGTTGGCACAGGACCTGGGAGTGGGCTTCGTATCCGGCTCGTCGTGCGTGTGCCGTCAGAAGGTGGTGGGCGGGGCAGTCGATCGGGCCGCGCACCGGGTGCGTCCACGATGTGGCCACTTCCAGTGTTCCCGGGGCGAGGAGTGGTGCGGTTGCGCGGAACACTTCGGAGAGCACGCTTCGGTTCATCGTTCCTGAAGGGGAGGTTGGGGACACGCGACAGCGTCATCCAAGACGGCTGGTCGGCCCCGGTGCCGCTCTTGCCGGTGAGCACCACCCCAATGGATCAGTGATCGCCACGGGAGACCCCGGCCGCCTTTTGCTTCCTCCGCGTCTCGCGCGCCCGGGCGATCAGGAGCGCGGCGGACTGGTTGACGGTGTGTGGGCGCAGCCGCGCGGTCAGGGCCCGGAGCCGGTCGTCGGCGCGGGCACTGGAGATGTGGGGATAGAGGTCCAGGAACGTGTGCCAGGTGTGGCACGCCTGGTCGAGGTGGCCGATCGTCAGCTGGGTCTCCGCCAGTTCGGCGAGGCAGACGGCGTGGGAGCGTCGTTCGTCGGCGGGGCGGTGGCGCAGGGCGCGGCCGAGTGCCTCCACGGCGGCCTGGTGGCGGCCCTGGCTGCGGGCCGCCGCCGCGTGCTGGAGTGCGAGCGAGCCCGGATGGAAGGAGCCGACCGGTGAGGTGGTACCGCCCGCCGCGCTGTCCAGGCACTTCTCGGCCCGCACGAGATGGCGGACATGGCCGCGGTCGCCCAGGGCCGCCCCGGTGACCGCCAACTGGCCCAGAAGGAAAGCCTGTTGGTGCTGGGGAGCGTGCCGGATGCCGACCCGTACGGCCTGTTCGGCGAGGCGGTGGGCGGCGGCATGGTGTTCGAGCGCGTGGGCCTGGACGCTCAGGCCGCGCAGGGCCAGGGCGTAGCCGACGCGGTCTCCTGCCTCGCGGGCGAGTTCGGCGCTCGTGAGGTAGAAGTGCTGGGCCGCGGCCTGATGGTTGGTGTCGAAGTGGGCGAACGCGCACAGGTAGGTGAGCCGGGCGGCCACGCTGAACAACTCCCTGCGGACGGCGGGTTTGACGTCCGTCTTGAGCCAGGGCAGCACCGCCGTGGCCAGGTACCGGCGCAGCGGCTGCCGTATCCGGCCGGCCCCGAAGACGGCGTCGCCGCGGGCGAGAACATCGAGCAGCTCGCGCGCCGACTCGACGTGCGCCATGCCGATGGCCGGCCTTGTTCCGCTCCGGGGGGCGACAGGTCCCCGGACCGGGGAGGAGGGCCAGTGGGGCGCTGCCAGCGCCCCGAGTGAATAGGCGCCCAGCAGGGCGGCGGTCCGTCGGTCGGTGAGGCGCAGCAGGTGATCGAGGCGGTCCACTCCGCTCCCTTCGCCGGGCGGGGCGCCGGGCAGGTCGTCCGGGTCCTGTCCGCGTGCGGTCAGCCCAGTGTCCTGCGGCCGGACGGGCCTGCCCAGATGGCGTGAGAGGGCCTCGGCGACGAGAGCGGGGACGGGCGGCCGGGGCCGGCTGCCGGCCAGCCAGTGGGCCACCGATGTGCGGTCGTAGTGCAGCGCCGTTCCCTGCTCGGCGCCGAGCGCGTTCACCTCCCGGGCCAGCCGGGCGCCGCTCCATCCCGCCTGGCCCAGGAGGCTTCGTAAGTCCTGGTTCGGTGTGCTGGCAGATCGCACGGCCCGTCCCTCGCCTTCGTGACAACCGGTGGATGCGATGCGGACGTTCAACGTCCGCTCAGGTTCAACGTCCTGGTCGCCCGCACCTGCGATGGAAGCGCTTTCGTGCGAGCAGGCTCAGTCTGGAGCGCGCTCGCGGCGGTGTGCAGTGCGCAAGATCGGCGCATCCACCGCGGTCGTGCGCCCCTCATGCCGTGACTCTTACCTGGAGCGAAGGATGGAAGAGGACAGGATGGAGACGGACGCGAGCGCATCGCGGATCCCCGATCACGCGTCCGGCCGGTGGAGAACAGTGCATCTCTTTCCCGGGCAGGGTGACTTCTCCGTCGGCGCCCTGGTGCGCGCCGTACGGGCCGACCCGTCGATGCGCACGGCCGCCGAGCAGGTCTTCGGGGTGATCGACGGCGTCGCGGGGGAGCGTGAACTGCGGCCGCTGGGGCCCTGGTTGCTGGGACCGACACCGCCGAGCGCTCGCGAGCTGGCCGACGAGGCCGTGGGATCCGCACAACTCGCCCTGTTCGGGGCGTCCATGACGGTGCATCAGGCGCTGTGCCGTACCCACGGGGCGCCGTTGGCCGTCGTCGGGGTGAGCTTCGGGGAGATCGCGGCGCTCACCGCCGCCGGTGTTCTCACCCTGGGCGACGGTGCCCGGGCCGCGCACGACCTCGCTCGCGTCCTTTCCTCCTGTCCCGGGGGACTGACCCTCCTGTCCTGTCCGGAACGGACCGCACGGGATCTGATCGACGGTGCGGGCACCCGGGACGTGGTGGTGGCCGTGGTCAACGACGACCGGTCCGTGGTGGTCGCCGGGCCCGTCGCCGAACTCGCCCGCGTCGAGGCGACGGCAGCCCGGACGGAGGTGACCGCCCACCGTCTCCGCCTGCCGTTCACCTCCCACCACCCCGCGCTCCGGGCCGAGTCGGAGGAGTTCGCCGCGGCCGTGCGCGCCTACCCCCGCGCCGAGGCGCGCTTTCCCGTCCACTCGGCCGTGGCCGGCCGTGCCTACACCGCCGCCGACGACCTTCCCCGGCGGCTGGCCGACTGCCTGGTCCGGCCCGCCAGGGTGCCCGACGTGCTGCGCCAGGCGGCGCTGTGCGAACCGGACGTCGTCTTCGAGGCCGGCACCGGCAGCGCCCTGGCGTCCAGCGCCCGCGCGGTCCTGGCCCGGCACCCCACGCTCGTACGCGCTCCGCTCGCCGAACCCCGTTCTCCTTCCCGATGACCTTCCCCGCCGATCGCCCTGGAGTCTCCCGATGCCCTCCGCACCTCCTCCCGTGGCCGCCCGTGAAGCGTTACGGCAGTTCGTCGACGGCCCCTGCGACCCCTCCTTCCTCTCCGCCCTCCACAAGGCGCTGGCCGACGGCCCGGGGACGGACGGCGTCCGCGGCGAGCGCCTGCTGCGTCGGCTGCGGGCGCTCGGCGAGGAACTGCCGCCCGCCCGCCGCCTCTTCGAGGACCCGGCCCAACTGGCCGCGCTGCACGCCTGGACGGCCGTGGCGGATCCCGCCCTGTGCCTGACGGCGCTGGTCCACTACCTGCTCTGCCTCGGATCCATGGCCCAACTCTCCGGCGAACCGGCCGCCTTGGAAGCCCGCATGGCGGCACTGGAGTCCGGACGCGCCAAGGGCGTCTACCTGATCACCGAGGTGGGCCAGGCGAACAGCCACCTCGCCACGGCCACCCGCGCCGAATTCGACGCGGCGAGCAGCGAGTTCGTCCTGCACACCCCCGACCCGGGCGCCGCCAAGTTCTGCAGCGCCGGATCACGCACCGTCCCGCAGACCGGCGTGGTCCTCGCGCGGCTGTACGCCGGGGGCGTCGACAGGGGCGTCTTCGCGTTCGTGGCCGACATCACCGACGAGCACGGGCCCCTGCCCGGCGTCGAGATGTCCTCGGGCCTCGAACTGGGCGCCCTGCCCCTGGACTACGTCCACATCCGCTTCCACCACGTCCGCCTGCCCTTCGCCCACTGGCTCGGCGACGGCGCCCGCATCGGCGGTGACGGCACCTTCCACGATCCGGCCGACTCCCTCGACCTGCGGCTTCAGCGCACCCTGCGGGTGGGCCAGGGGCTGTGGGCGACGATGCCCGCGGTGGCCGCCGCGACCTGCCGCCAGTCCGCCGTGCAGGCCGTCAACTACGCACGGCAGCGCCGTACTCAGGGACGACTCGCCCCCGGCGCCCCGCTGCTCGGCTACCGCAGCCAGCAGCGTGCCGTGCTGGGCGCCCTCGCCGACGCTTTCGCCCTGACCTGCGCCGCGCACCGGGCGAGCGCCCTGTGGGCCGACTCCCTCACGGCCGGCGACACCCAACAGGCGGACACCGCCCTGGGGTTCACGCCCTGGGCCGCCGTCAGCGCCCCCCTGGCCGCCTACAAGGCCCTCGCCGTGCGTACGGCGGCCCGTGTCGCCGCCGACTGCCAGCGCCGCTGCGGCTTCTCCGGTCATCTGGACGCCAACGGCCTCGCCGGATACCACGGCTTCCACCACGCCTTCGACACCGCGGGCGGAGACAGCCAGCTCATCCTGTACGACATCGGTCGCACGCTGGTCGAACAGTACGTCCCGGCCCCGCTACCTCCAGCGCCCGACGACCCGTCCCCCGACTCGCCGCTGTGGTGGCCGGCGCTCGCCCGGCGCCACGAGCACCTGCTGACCGAGCACCTGCGAGAGCGGCACGACCTCCGCGCCCGGGAGACGGCCGACCCCTTCGACCTCTGGAACCCCCTCCTGGAGGACGCCGGCCTGCTCGGCGAGTCGCACGCGACCCGGCTCATGGCCGACGACGTGGCACACACCCTCGCGCGGACGACGGACCCCGAACTCACCCGGGCCCTCGCGCCCCTGGCCGCACTGCACGGCGTCACCACGGCCCGCCGCTCGGCGGGAGCACTGCTCGCCCGCGGCACGCTGCGGCCCACGGACGTCGACGCCCTCACCGCGGCCGCCGACCGGCTGTGCGACGCGCTCCTGCCCCAACTCCCGCTGCTGACCGAGACGTTCGCCTTTCCCGACGACATCGCCGCCGCCCCGCTTGCCGCACCGGACGTCAACGCGGCGACGGACGCCAGGCTGACGTGGACGCTCGGAGGCACGGCATGACGGACGCCACCGGCCGCCGTATCGGCGTCCTCGGCATGGGCACGTACCTGCCGGCCCAGGTGCGTTCCAACGCCGACGTGGCCCGCGACGCCGGGGTGACCGCCGAGTGGATCAGTGAACGCACCGGCGTACGGGAACGCCGTGTCGCCGCCGCCGACGAAGCCGCCTCCGACCTGGCCGCCCGTGCGGTGCGTGCCGCGGCCGACACCGCCGGGATCCACGTGTCCGACATCGGGCTGCTGGTCTGCGCGACCTCCACGCCCGACGAACTGGGCCCGTCGACCGCCTGCCGGATCCAGGCCGTGCTGGGCGCCACCGGGGCCGTCGCCCTCGATGTCGGAGCGGCCTGTTCCGGATGGCTCTTCGCGGCGAAGGTGGCGCACGACTGGCTGCTCGCCTCCCCGGAGATCCGGTACGCGGCGGTCGTGGGCGTCGAGGCGTACTCGAAGTTCCTCGACCCCGCCGACCGGGGCACCGCGGTGCTGTTCGCCGACGGAGCCGCCGCCTCGATCCTCGCCCCGGTGGCCGCCCCGCAGGGCTTCGCCCACTTCTCCTTCGGCTCCGACGGCACCCTCGCCGACCGGGTGCTCATCCCGGCCGGCGGCAGCCGTCTGCCCGCCGACGCGGCCACGGTCGCGCGGGGCGACCACCGCATCCGCATGGACGGCCGGACCATCAGCCGTTTCATCACCGAGGTCTTCCCGGGCCTGATCACCGACACCCTCGACCGCGCCGGCCTCACGCTCCACGACATCGACCGAGTCGTCGCCCACCAGCCCAACCCCGTGCTGCTCCGCCGTATCGGAGCCGAACTGGGCATCCCCGACGGCCGGTTGGTCGTCGTCGGGGACGAAGTGGGCAACATCGGCGCCGCCAGCACGCCGTACGCCCTCGCCGCCGCCGCGCGGAACGGACTGCGGGCCGGCGACCGGGTGCTGCTCGCCGTGTTCGGTGCCGGCATGACCTGGGGCAGCGGACTGCTCACCTGGACCGGCGCACCGGCCCCCACCGCGCCCACCCGGACCGCTCCACCCGAACTCCACGAGACAGAAGGACCCGCCCGATGAACGCTGTTGACCTCTTCCGCCTTGACGGCGCCCGCGCCCTGGTGACCGGTGCCTCGCGGGGCATCGGCAAAGCCGTCGCCCTGGGGCTGGCCGACGCCGGCTGCGACCTGGCGCTGTCGGCCCGCACCCCGGCCGCCCTCGACGACACCGTGCGGTCGGTCCAGGACCGCGGCCGCAAGGCCGTCGCCCTCGACGCGGACCTCGCGGAACCCGGTGCCGCCGCCGACCTCGTCGACCGGGCCGCCGCCGCGCTGGGCGGTCTCGACGTGGTCGTCCACAACGCCGGCACGCTTCCCACCACCGACGACGGGGCACCGGTCCTGGTGCCCCTACAACACGCCCGGCAGGAGGACTGGGACACCGTCGTCACCGTCAACCTCAACGCCACCGCGGCCCTGTGCCGCGCCGCCCACCCGCACCTGGCCGACTCCGGGCGGGCCAGTCTCATCCTGATGTCGTCCGTCGCCGGACTCGTCGGCACCCCCATGATGGAGGCGTACGCCGCCACCAAGGCCGCCCAGCTGTCCCTGACCCGCTCGCTCGCCGTCGGCTGGGCACGCCAGGGCATCCGGGTCAACGCCCTGTGCCCCGGCTGGACCCGCACCGACATGACCGCCTTCGCCGTCGGCACCGAGCCCCTGTCCGACTGGCTCACCAGCCATGTCCCGCTCGGCCGCTGGGCCACCGCCGACGAGGTGGTGGGCGCCACGCTCTTCCTCGCCGCACCCGCCTCGTCGTTCGTGACCGGGCACGCCCTGGTCGTCGACGGCGGACTGGCGGTGCCCGACGGGGGCCTGGCCGGATATCCCAAGCCGCCCTCACCGTTCGCCGCATAAGGGGCCGTGCGTGATGTCCGCCGCCGAGAGCAACGCCACCGCCGTCATCACGGGAATCGGCGCCTGTCTTCCGGAACACGTCGTCGACAACGCCATGGTCATCGCGCGCGGCGCGCTGCACACCGACGACACCTGGATCCGTACCAGGACCGGCATCGCCCGCCGCCGCCACGCCGAGCGGGGCACGAGCACCGGCGACCTCGCCGTCGGCGCCGGTCGCGCGGCCCTCGACTCCGCCGGGGACCACCGGCCCGACCTGCTCCTCCTGGCCACGAGCACCCCCGACCACCCCTGCCCCGCGACCGCTCCCGCCGTCGCCCACCGGCTGGGCCTCGGCACGATCCCCGCGTTCGACCTCGCCGCGGTCTGCTCGGGATTCCTGTACGCGCTCGTCACCGCGACCGCCCTGGTCCGTGCCGGAACCTGCTCGACCCCGCTGGTGATCGGCGCCGACACCTACACGACGATCGTCGACCCGCGGGACCGGGCGACAGCGCCGATCTTCGGCGACGGCGCCGCCGCGGTCCTGCTCCGACCAGGTGACCGCGACGCCCCCGGCGCGGTCCTCGCCACCGACCTCGGGGCCGACGGCAGCGGCAGCGACCTCATCACCGTTCCCGGCGGCGGCTCCCGCCACCCCCGCGGACTGCCTCCGCCCGGACCCGACGCGCACTACTTCCACATGCGGGGACGCACGGTCTACGCCCACGCCGTGCGCCGTATGACCGAGTCCTCCCGGACCGTCCTGGAGCGGACCGGATGGCCGCCCGACACCCTCGGGGCGTTCATCGGCCACCAGGCCAACCAGCGCATCCTCGACGCCGTCGCCGAACGCCTGGGCATCGCCGCGGACCGCCGGTTCGGCACCATCCAACACACCGGCAACACCGCGGCCGCGTCCATCCCCCTCGTCATGGCCGACAGCACCGTGCACGCGGCCGTCCGGCCCGGCGAGCGGGCCCTGCTCACGGCCTTCGGCGGCGGCCTCACCTGGGCCTCCGTCGCCCTCAACTGGCCGGACACCGCGCCTTGTTCGCAGGCGCCGCCCGCCGGGCCGGACACCGCACCGCCGCGCACCGCCGACCTCTCAAGGAGTCACCCATGGACCTCGACCACGCCGACATCCACGCCCGCCTCGTGACCATTCTCAGCGACAAGTTCGAAGTCCCCGCCGACCGGATTCGCGAAGCCGCCACCCTCGATGAACTGGAGCTGGACTCACTGGCCGTGGTGGAGCTGTACGTCACCCTCCAGGAGGAGTGGCAGGTGCCCCTCGACGACTCCACGGCCTCCGGCGATCTCACCGTCGCCGACGTGACCCGCGCGGTGGCCGAGCTGCTCGGGGACTCCGACCGCGGAGCGGCCTGATGCGCGTGAGCGGCGGGACGCGCCCGGAGGAGATCGCCGTCACCGGCATCGGTCTGGTCACGCCGGGCGGGATCGGTACCGAGGCGACCTGGGAAGCGGTGTGCGCCGGACGTTCCGCGGCGCGCACCGACCCCGACCTGCACGGCCTGCCCGTGACCCTGTCCTGCCGCGTACCACCGCACGAGCAACGCCCGGGCACACTCTGGCGCCACGACCGGAGCACCCGCTTCCTCCTGCTCGCGGCCGAGGAGGCCCTCACCTCGGCGGGACTCGCCGGGAGGGAGTGGGACCCCGCGCGGGTCGCCGTGGTCGTCGGCACCGCGGCGGGCGGCATCGACACCCTGGAGACCCAGCACCGCAAGCTGCTCACCACCGGGCACGCCACCGTGTCCCCCATGACCCTGCCCGCCTTCCTTCCGAACATGGCCGCGGGCCACCTCGCCCTCGAACTCGGTGTCCGGGGCCCCTCCTTGCAGACCTCGACGGCCTGCGCCTCCGGGGCCACGGCCCTCATCACCGCCCTGTTGCTCCTGCGGGCCGGGGCCTGCGACATCGCCGTCGCGGGCGGGACCGACGCGATGGCCACGCCGCTGTGCGCCGCCGCCTTCGCCAAGATGGGCGCGCTCTCGCGGCGCGAACACGAACCCGGCCGGGCCTCACGGCCGTTCGACAAGGAGCGCGACGGGTTCGTCCTCGGCGAGGGAAGCGCCCTCCTTGTCCTCGAACGCAGACGGCACGCCGAGGCGCGGGGTGCCGGAATCCTGGCCCTCCTGGCCGGTCACGGCAGCACCAGCGACGCCCACCACCCCACCGCACCGCACCCCGAGGGGGCCGGGTTGCGCGCGGCGATCGCGGTCGCTCTCGCCGATGCCGGGGCGCACGCCGACGACGTCGACCACATCAACGCCCACGGCACGAGCACCCCGCTCAACGACAGGGCCGAAGCCGCGGTCATCCGCGACCTGTTCGCCGCCCGGCACCCGCCGGTCACCTCGGCCAAGGGAGCCCTCGGGCATACCATGGGCGCCGCCGGCGCCGTCGAAGCGGCTCTCACCGTGCTGACCATCGCCCGCGGCACCATCCCGCCCACCGCCAACTTCGAAGCCCCCGACGACACCACCGCCGGCATCGATGTCGTCGCGGGAGGTCTCCGTCACCAACGCCTCGGACTCGCCCTCAGCCACTCCCTCGGCTTCGGGGGCCACAACACGGTGCTCGCTCTGACACCCGCCTGAACCGGACGGACCCCCGGGCGGGACCTTGCAGATGAGGTGGGCCGGAACCGCCCGCGCTCCCGCTCCGGCTCCCGCCGCTACGCTGGCCGAAGCCTTTGAGATATGGGCGAAGTGGAGGACACCAACCGGCTCGCCCCGCCGCAGATGGTGCAGGGCGATCCGCGCACGTTGACGCTCCTCGACATCAACGCGCGGTTCCTGCCGCATGAGCAGTTCCGGCAGCCGTCGCGAACGTCGAGCGCGACGGCTGCCTGACGTCAACACCGCTGGTGTGGAACGACATTGAGTCCGGGCGGTTGGTCGTACTGTCCGGCAACCACCGCACGCTCGCCGCCATCCAAGCTGGCCTGGCGCAGATCTGGTGGATGCAGATCGACGAGCCGCTGCCCCGCCAGCGGCAGATCGCGCTCCAGCTCTTGCACAACGCGATCGCCGGCCAGGACGATCCGGCGATCCTCAGGGAGCTGTACGACGGGCTGGAGTCGGTGGAGTGGCGGCAGTACACGGGACTGGGTGACAAGACCCTGGACCTGCTGGAGAAGGTGGACGTCTCCTCCCTCGGTGAGGCGAACCTCGACTTCGCCAGCGTGCAGTTCATGTTCCTGCCCGCCGAACTGGAGCGGGCGGAGGCCGCGTTCGACGCGGCCCGGTCGACGGCGGCGGCGGATCAGCGGTGGGTGGCTGGGCCGGAGCGGTACGAACCGGTGCTTGATGCGCTGGAGACCTCGCGGGCCGCGTACAAGATCGGTAACAGTGTTACGGCGCTCGGCGTGATCCTCACGGTGTTCGAGCGGCACGTAGGCGAGTTGGTCAAAGGTTGGTTCGACGCGGGTTCTGGGGAAGCGACCCGGGCCGGGAGGGCGCCGCTGGAGACAGTGTTCGGTGCGAGGGTCGTGCCGGTGGCGACGGCGGCCGTTGTACGGGCCGTTGTCGACCGGATGGTGCGGGACGGCACTGTGCCGGCCGAAGAGCCGTGGCGGGTGTTGGAAGTCCTGGCCCCGCAGAGCGAATAGATGGCCATGGAGAGGAAAGGGCGGGGACTTCGGAATGGCCCCTCCGCCGAGTTGCGGGGGGCCTGTGCCGCAGAGCCCTTTGGACCGATCTCGACAACCTCCTGCCCTCGGCTCACCCCCCGCGTCCCGCTGCGGCCCAACGAATCCGGCCCTGCCGATCCGGCAGCGTCGCGCCGGGCAAGCGGTCAGCTGGGTGCAGGGCCGTGCGGGAATGCGAGCTGACTGATGATTTCCTCCTCCAGCGGATACATGAGCAGTACGCGCTCCGTGCCAATACGGCGGTTGCAGTAGGGAGATCGCGTCGGAAGAACGATGACGCAAATACCGTGCCACGAGAGCCTGGCCGCCAACGGGTTCGGTTCTGTCTCCTTGGAGTTCGACCGACCCACCCTTCACACAGTAGGCGAATGGCATGAAGAGCCTGGGAGAGCAAGACACCTCATCGGCTGCGAGGACTCTTGCGGCTGCGGCGGACGACTCTACGTACGAGTCGAACCCGCAAGCGGAAATCAAGGTTTCACCCGGCCGGAGCAGAATCTCGTGGTACTGACCTATGTGGAAAACAGTTCGGTACGCGGCTCGGGCCACGGTTCATCTCTTCCTGGCCGCGGCGATGGCGTTCGGGATGTGGCTCTTCATCACCGTGCTGGAGATCGCCGTGATCGGCACGGTCACGGTCGTCTGCGCATGGCTGCTGCCCGAGACCGTGCTGGTGATCCGACGGATCGCCGGGGCCAAGCGGAAACTGACCACCGCGTGGACGGGAGTGAAGATTCCCGAGGCGTACCAGCCCTTGACCGGGACGATGCGTGAGCGGTGGATCAAAGCCGTCCGGGATCCCGGCACGCACACCGATCTGCGCTGGATGGTCTCCTACTGGTTCTACGGTGCGCTGCTCGGCTTCGCACTGCCGCTGTGGCCCTTGGGCCTGGTCGTGGACGGCGTGTGGGCCGGGCTGCTGCGCCGCACACCGGTCGTCCTGCCGCTGATCGTGCGGCTGGCGGATTTGGAGGCCCGCTGGTCGACCATCCTGCTCATGCCCTCCCCGAAGGCTCAACTGGTCGCCCGGGTGCAGGAACTGAAGCTGACTCGCGCCGACGCGATCTCCGCGCACGAGGCCGAGCTGCGCCGCATCGAGCGGGACCTGCACGATGGCGCCCAAGCAAACTTGGTGGCCCTGTCGATGCGGATCGGGCTCGCCAAGCGGGCCTACGACAGTGCCCCCGCCGCCACTCACAAACTGCTGGACGACGCCCAAGCCCAGGCCGAGCAGGCACTGACCGAGCTACGGCACGTGGTGCGCGGCATCCATCCGCCGATCCTCACCGACCGAGGTCTGGTCGGCGCCGTACGGGCGCTCGCCGCGAGCAGCGGCCTTGCTGTAACCGTGGAGGAGGGCGGCCTTGAGGAGGGCCCCCGGGCGCCCGCGGCCGTCGAGGCGGCGGCCTACTTCGTAGTTGCCGAGTCACTCACCAACGTCACCAAATACAGTGGCGTGGATCGTGCCGGAATCGCACTGGCCCGTACCCGGCGGGGGTTGACCGTGCGGGTGTGGGACGAGGGTTGCGGCGGTGCCGACGAGTCGCAGGGCTCGGGGCTGCTCGGGATGCGGCGCCGGGTTGCCGCGTTGGACGGGACGCTCCATATGACCAGCCCCGTTGGGGGCCCGACTGTCATCGACGTAGAGCTGCCATGCGTATGGTGATCAGGGCGCTTTCGATTTGCGCTCAGCAGTCTGCGGCCTGTCCCGGCTATGCCGCGTGGCGGGCTGTGGCCGGCTTGCGGCGGTTCGACAGAAGGTTCGACAGAAGGCCGCCTGCGGCGCCGAGTGAGACCAGGCCCATTCCGGTCGCGGTCGCGATGCCCTTCACGCCGTCCATGGTCAGGTAGCAGGCTGTGGCCACGCCGCCGTTGAAGAGGAACAGGAACCACAGGGTGGAGGACTTCGACAGGAATGCCTTGATCTTCGGCTTCTTCGCGATGCGTGATCCCGCGAGCAGTGAGATGGCGATTCCGGTGTAGGTGGCCACGTTCTTCTGGGTGCCGTCGAGGACGGTGCCGGAGGCGGTGCTCGCGACGAGGCCGCCGACGAAGAGCGACCAGAGCAGTAGATCGGCGACGAGCGACTTGGCGGTGGTGAGCAGCGGCTTCACGGGGTTTTCCTTCGGAGTGGGGGACGCGGGGACGTTTTCGATCTCTGCCGACTACGATCCCGCCGCTCGCTTGCCGCCACGAGGGCGCGCTCTCCCGGATCCGGGGTGTAGCCAGCTGCACCGCTTGCTGTCGCTCCGGCGGGATGATCGACACGGTCTTGTAGCGCAGGAACTCGTCGATGCCCGCTCGGCCGCCCTCCTTGCCGTAGCCGCTGAGGCCGTACGGCGTGTTGTTGGCGAGGGTGATCGCCTCGTCCTCGGTCGAGAACTTGAACACCAGCAGTACGGGGCCGAAGACCTCCGTCTGGGCGATCTCGTGGTTCGGGTCCGCGTCGGCGATGATCGTGGGCTCGACGAAGTTCTTGTCGGCGAGGTCACCGCCGGCTCGGTTGCCGCCGATGGTGATCCGCCCGGCCTTGTCCCGTCTGGCGCGGTCGAGCATCCCGCAGACCCGCTCGACCGCGGCGGCGTTGATGAGGGGCCCCACCTTGACGTCGGGGTCGAACGGGTCGCCCATGCGGTAGGTCGCGGCACCACACAGCCCTGTCCGGCCAGCACCCCGATGCTGTCGCGTACGGCGCGGCTCGCCACCGCGTCGAGGTCACCGGCGGTACGGGGCGAAGGGGGTGAACTCCGAGGGCTTGACCACCAGGCGGTTCCCGGCCGCCAGTGTTGGGATCACCTTGATGCCCAGCGACACGACGGGGCCGTTCCAGGTGACGATCACACCCCCCGCTCCGCGGATGACCGAGCGGCTACTCGTCGGCGTCGAACAGGTCCACTCCTCGTGCTGCCGCAACGTGGCCCAACTGTCCGGGGGCGGCGTCCTGGTGGTCGGCACCGGTCGGTCCGGCTGCCGGACGGCCGAGGACCTGTACCGCGCGGGGCGCTAGGTGCACCTGGCCGTGGGCAGGGCGCCGCGACACGCTGCGGGGATCACCAAGCGACCGGCAGCTCCCGTACCCCGTGGACCGCGCGTCCTTCGAATGCGTACTCCTCCGCGGCGGGGTCGGTCAGGCGTAGCTTCGGCAGGCGGTGGAACAGCATCGGGAGCGCGATCTGGAGTTCGGCCCGGGCGAGCGACTGGCCGAGGCAGTGGTGCAGTCCGTGGCCGAAGGCCAGGTGCTGGCCGGCGTCCCGGGCGAGGTCGAGTGTGTCGGGGTCGGCGAAGACCGCGGGGTCCCGGTTGGCCGCCTGCAGGGCGACCACCACACCTTCGCCTGCCTGGATGGTGACGCCGCCGATCTCGACGTCCTGGGTGGCGATGCGGCGCAGGCCGATGTGGACGACGGTCAGGTAGCGAAGGAGTTCCTCCACCGCGCCCGGCACGAGATCCTCGTCGGCGCGCAGTGCGGCCAGTTGCTCGGGATGGCGCAGCAGCGCGATGACGCCGAGGGAGAGCATGCTCGCGGTCGTCTCGTGCCCGGCGATGAGTATCTGGACGAGTAGACCGGCGGCTTCCGCCGGGGTGGCCTCGCCGGTGGCGACCCGTTCCGTGGCGAGTTTGCTCATCAGGTCGTCGCCGGGTTCGCGCGACTTGGCGGCCAGTAGTTCCTGGAGGTAGCCGAAGAGCGCCGCCCAGCCGGCCCGCATCGCCTCCGGTCCGGCCGAGACCGTGGCGAAGGCCGCGGCCTGCCGGTGGATGAACTCCCGGTCCGTGTACGGCACTCCGAGCAGTTCACAGATGACCAGAAGAGGCAGCGGCAGGGTGAAGTGCTCGACCAAGTCGGCGGGTTGCTGCTGTTTGACGAGCCCGTCGAGGAGTTCGGCGGTGATGTGCCCTATGGCCGGCCGCAGTTGCTCCACTCGTCGGAAGCTGAACTCGGGGATGAGCATGCGGCGCAGCCGGGTGTGGTCGGGCGGGTCCATGGCGAACAACTGGCCGGGGGTGCGCGGCGGCGTCGTCGGCTGGAGCCCGGGGAAGCCCGGCCGGACGTTCTCCGAGCTGAACCTCGGGTCGCTGAGTACGGCGCGGGAGTCTTCCTGCCGGGTCACGAGCCAGGGATGGTTGTCGCCCCACAGGCTGATCCTGGTCAGGGGCCGTTCCCGCACCCACCGCCCGTACTCGGCGGCGGGGTCGAGGAGGGGGCGATGGAGGGGCAGGGGCGGCGGACTGTCCGTCGAGTGCATGTGGGTGGCTCCTGTGGTCAGGGGGTGGTGATGCCGGCCAGGGTGAGGAGGAGGTCCTTGACGTCGGTGGCGTCGATCTCGGCGCGTGCGGGACCGGGGCGTGAGCACAGCAGGACGGGGCTGTCCTGCGGGTCCTGCGGCAGTCGGCCGTGACTCCCGCGCACGCCGGAGGGGTCCAGGGGCACGGTCTTGACGCGGTAGCGCAGTCCGGCCTTCTTGCGGGCGACCTGGCCGATGGCGCGTGCCTTCACGCCGGGCACGGTGGGGTCGTAGAGGAGTTCGGCGGGGTCGTAGCCGGGTTTGCGGTGGATCTCGACCTGGCGGGCGAAGTCCGGGGCGCGGTCGTCGTCCAGCCAGTAGTAGTACGTGAACCAGGCGTCGGCTTCCGCGATGGCGACCAGCTCCCCGGAGCGTTCGTGGTCCAGTCCGTGGAACGTCTTGCCCTTTTCGTCCAACACCTGCTCCACGCCCGGGAGTTCGGCGATGACATCCGCCACCGCATCCGTGTCGGCGGGGTCACGGACGTAGACGTGCGCGATCTGGTGATCGGCGACCGCGAAGGCGCGGGAGGTCCACGGGTCGAGATACTCCATGCCGTCCTGCGTGTAGACGTCGAGCAGCCCGGCCCGGCGCAGCGCGCGGTTGATGTCGACCGGGCGGGAGACGGGCGCGATGCCGTACTCGCTCAGGATCACGACCGTGGCGTCCTCGCGCCGGAAGTGGTCCAGCAAGGGGCGCAGCGCGTCGTCGAGCCGTCGCGCCTCGCGGGCCGACCGCGGTGAGTCGGGGCCGGAGCGCTGGGGTTCGTAGTCGAGGTGGGGGACGTAGACCAGGGTCAGGTCGGGTCGGTGCTCGTCGAAGATCTGGCGGGCGGCGGCCAGGATCCACTGGCTGGAGGGGATGCTCGCGTTGGGGCCCCAGTAGGTGAAGAGGGGGAACGGGCCGAGCCGGTCGGTGAGTTCGTCGTGCAGGGCGGGCGGCCAGGTGTAGCAGTCGGGTTCCTTGCGGCCGTCGGAGTAGTAGACCGGGCGCGGGGTGACGGTGAGGTCGACGTCGGCGCCCATGGCGTACCACCAGCAGACGTTGGCGACCTTGTAGTCGGGGCGGGTGCGGCGGGCGGTGTGCCACAGCTTCTCGCCGCCGACGAGGGCGTTGTGCTGGCGCCACAGCAGGACTTCGCCCAGGTCGCGGAAGTACCAGCCGTTGCCGACGACGCCGTGCTCGGCGGGAGGTGCGCCGGTGAGGAGGGTGGACTGGACCGAGCAAGTGACGGCGGGCAGGCCGGGGTTGAGCCGGGCCTGGAAGCCCTGCGCCGCGAGGGCCGAGACGGCGGGCATGTGGCGCAGCAGGCGGGGGGTCAGGCCGGCGATGTCGAGAACGACCAGTCTCGTCATGAGACGGGCTCCTTTCGCGTGAGGGACTGGGGAAGCAGGCCGAGTTCCGTGAACCGGTCGTGGGTCCAGGCGAGTTCGGCGGCCAAACCCGCGACGAGGCCCTCGCGGTCGTGCGGCCGCAGGTGCTCGGGCAGGACGGACCAGGTGTAGGTCTCGACCTCGACGTGATCGCAGACGGCGTGCGGGCCACCGAGCAACTCACTGAGGGCGCTGGTCAGTTCGGTCGCCGTGGTGCGCAACGGCGGTTCGGGCTCGGCGTGCAGGGGTGCGTGGAAGTGGACCCGCCAAGGAGATGCGGGGTCCAGCCCCCCGGCGAGGGCATCCGGGAGGTCGTCCACACCGGTGACCGCGCCGCCCAGGGCCGTACGGGTCTGGTGCAGGAAGCGGGGTTCGGCGAACCGGGCGAGCGCTCGGCGCGCGGCCGGGTCGGCGGGGTCGTCGGCCTGCAGGGCGCTGGACGCCTGGACCTTGACGACCGGAAGGCCGGCGTCGGCGAGACGGCGCAGCGCCTGTGCCGGTTGTTCGAACTGCACGGCGAGGTGGCAGGTGTCCAGGCAGATCCCGAGCCGCTCGGGGTCCAGGCCCCCGAGTTCCCGGGCGGCCTGGACGGTGTTCTCCACCACGCATCCGGGCTCGGGCTCGAAGCCGACCCGGATCGCCCGGCCCGTGTCGCGCTCCAACTCGGCCAGTTCTGCGCCCAGTTGGTCCAGGGCCCGGCGGGCGGTGTCGCGCGCGGCGGGCGGCCAGGGTGTGCGCCAGGCCAGGGGCAGGGTGGACACGCTGCCGCGCCGCGCGTCGTCGGGCAGCAGTGCGGCGAGCACCCGGGCGCAGTCGACGGTGTAGCGCAGGCGGGCGGGGTCGGTCCAGTCGGGCAGGTAGACGTCCTTCTTGACCACCTCGCGGTGGAAGCCGCCGTAGGGGAAGGCGTTGAGGGTGACGGTCTCCAGTCCGCGTGCGGTCAGTTCGGTGCGCAGGCGGTGGACCGCGTCGGGCCGGGCGGAGAGTTCGGTGACCACGTCACGGGCCAGCCAGAGGCCGATGCCGAGCAGGTCGGCGCCGAGTGATTCCCGTACGGGCTCGGCGTAGGCGGCGAGTTGGGCGACCACGCCGTCGAGGTCCTCGGCCTGGTGGACGTTGCTGCAATAGGCGAGGTGGACGGTCGTACCGTCGGGGTGCCGGAAGCGCACGGCGGCCTCACTCTCCGCCGCGCTTGATCGAGTTGCCCTCGAACAGGGCGGTCTCGTCCGGCTTGACGTCCGTCAGGTCCAGTCGGCCGCTCTGCCCGTAGAAGGCCACCGGGTTCCCCCACATGACCTCGTCGACGGTGTCGGCGTCGAAGCCGGCGGCGAGCATCGCGTCGGCGGTCTTCCGGGTCTTGAGGGGATCGCTGCGCCCCCAGTCGGCCGCCGAGTTGACGAGCTTCCGCGCGGTGCCGTGTTCCTGGAGGATCCGCACCATGCGGTCCTCGCTCATCTTCGTGTCCGGGTAGACGGAGAACCCCATCCAGCAGCCGCTGTCGGCGACCATGGACACCGTGAGTTCGTTGAGGTGGTCGACGAGGACGTGCTCGGGCGGGATGCCGGACTCGCGGACCACGTCGAGGGTGCGGCGGGTGCCGACGGCCTTGTCGCGGTGCGGGGTGTGGACCAGGACCGGCAGATGGTGCTCGATGGCGAGTTCGAGCTGCCGGGCCAGGGCCTCGTCCTCCTCCGGGGTCATGGAGTCGTAGCCGATCTCACCGACGGCCACCACTCCGTCCTTGGCCAGATAGCGCGGCAGCACGTCCAGCACACCGGTGCAGCGCGGGTCGTTCGCCTCCTTCGGGTTGAGGGCGATCGTGCAGCGGTGCTGGATGCCGAACTGGGCCGCGCGGTACGGCTCCCAGCCGAGCAGGGCGTCGAAGTAGTCGGTGAAGCTGTCCACGGAGGTGCGGGGCTGGCCGAGCCAGAACGAGGGCTCCACCACCGCTCGGACACCGGCCGCGTACATCGCCTCGTAGTCGTCCGTGGTGCGCGAGGTCATGTGGATGTGGGGGTCGAAGATACGCATCATGCAGCTCCGGTGAAGGCGGCGAGCGCCGCTGCGGCGGCGGCTCGGCGGTCGGATGAGGGCGAGGCGGCTTCCCCGGGCAGTCCCGAGGCCTCCAGCGCGCCGGGATGCGCGCGCACGATCGGCCAGATGTCGGACGGCACGTCACGGCCGGCGGCGACTCGCTCGTGGGCGAAGTCGGCCAGCATGCGGGCCAGTTCGCGATCCGCGCGCTCCGTGAGGCCCGCCACCCGGTCGAGGGGGATGCCGCAGAAGACGCACTTCAGTACGGCGTGCCGGAAGCCGTCGTCGTCCAGGTGCCGTGCTGCGTAGGGGCCGAGGGCCGCCTCGATCAGGTCCGTCTCGTTGCCCCGCAGCGCCGCGCGCACCAAGGGCAGTGCCAGGTGGGCGAACGAGGGGTCCGTGTCCTCCAGCAGCGCCAACGAGCGGAGTACCGCCCGCTGTTCGGCGCTGTCTCCGTACCGGTGCAGGGCGGTGATCTCCTCCGCCAACGCCGCTCCGCGCAGTGGCAGGGCGGCGAGCAGCCGGGCGCGGGCGGCGTCCGCCACCGTCCAGCCGGCGACAAGCGGTCCGCGTCCGCAGTGTCTGCCGACGGCAGGGAAGAGAGTGCGCACAGTTGCCGGGGCATCGCCGACGCGGGCGACGGCATCCGTCAGCCAGTGCCGCGCCTCCGGGGTGAGGTGGTGGTCGAGGGCGGTAGGGATGTGTGGGGACACCGCGCATGCCTCCTTTTGGAATGCGTGTTCGATAATGGCTTTGTGGGAGTGATGAGTTGGCGGTACGCGACGAAGTGATGCAGTGCCGCGGCGTCAGATCGGCTCGGCGGCCTGCAGGAACTCCAGGGAGCGGCGGGCGACTTCGGGAGCGTTCATCGACGCACCCTGGATCTCCACCGAGACCGGCCCCCGGTAGCCCGAAGCCTTCAGGGCGGCCAGGACGGGCGGGAAGTCGATCTCGCCCGCGCCGAGTTCGAGGTGCTCGTGCACGCCGCGCCGCATGTCCTCGATCTGCACGTTCACCAGATACGGGGCCGCCAGACCGACGCAGTCCAGCAGGGGCAGGTCGTCGACGCAGTGGGCGTGACCGATGTCGAGGGTGATGCCGAACAGGTCGGGGTCGCCGAGCCGACGGCGCAGGTCCACGACGCGTGCCACGGTGTCGATGAACATGTACGGCTCGGGCTCGAACCCCAGGGCCACCCCGTGTTCTTGGGCGATGGGCAGGACTTCTTCACAGCCGGCGGCCAGCCGCTTCCAGGCCTCTTCCTCCGGCACGCCCTCCGGTGCTGGGCCGCTGCACAACTGGACGGCCGGGGCGCCGAGGTCGGCCGCGATACGCACGGCACGCGCCAGCAGGTCGACGCGCCGCCCGGCGCTCGTGGCCGACATGAGCGTGGGGACGTGCTTGTGCCACGGGTCCAGCAGGTACGGCGCCCCCGTCTCCACCATCACCGCCAGACCGAGCCGGTCCAACCGCCGTGCGAGACCGGTGACTTGCCGAGGGAGGTCGGTGGCGAACGGGTCGAGGTGACCGTGGTCGAGCGTGAGGCCGACCGAGTCGTATCCCAGGTCGGCGAGCACACTGAGTACGTCGTCGAGCCGGTGGCAGCCGAAGCCGTTGGTCCCGAAACCGTACCGGAGCCGCCCTGCGGAACCGGATATCGGGGTCACGTCGGTGACACCTTCCGGGCGAGCCTGCGCGCCAACGGATGCACCACCGCCAGGGTCCCGGCCAGGCCCGCGCCACCCGCGCCGGCGGTGAGCGCCGCCTGGAGGGGCAGCAGCGACATGATCCCGGTGCCGACGGCCTGCCGGACGTTCGCGGCCGACGGCTCCCGCGCGGCCCGCGCCTGCGCCGTGCCGTACGAGGCGAGATAGCCGAGCGCCCCGGCGGCAGCGCCGATCCGCGCCGCCCGGCCGCGCCGACGCAGACCGGGAAGTGCCGCGGCGGCCAAGGCTGTTGCCGTACTGCCGGCCAGGGTGGCGGCGGGTACGGTACGCGGGGCACCGGACACCTCGTGGCGGCTCAGCGCCGTGACGGTGTAGGTGTGCGCGCCGACCAGCAGGGCGGCTGGCACCGCGGCCCTTCGGCGGCCGGGCTCCGCTCCGGCCAGCACGTTCAGCGCCCGTGCGCCCGCCATCGCGGCGGCTCCGGCGGGCGTGGACTTCAGACGCAGGTCGTACGCCCACACCAGTCCGGTCAGGGGAAGCGACACGGCGAGCGCCTGCCGCCCGCCGGCCAGGGCGGCGATGCCTAGGCCGGCGGCCGTGAGCCCGCACGCGGTGGCGAGCGCGGTCCGGCGGGCAACTCGTCCCGAGGGTATGGGGCGTTCGGGGCGCTCCACCGCGTCGACCGTCGCGTCCGCGTAGTCGTTGAGCGCCATTCCGGCCCAGTAGAGAGCGACGGACGACGCCATCGTGGCGACAATATGGGGCCGGGGCGTATTACCGCCCGCGACAGCACCGGCAAGGATGTCACCGGGAACGCTGAGCGCCGCGGGCAGCCGGATCAGGTTCGCCAGATCAGCGAGACAAGGAGAATGGGGGGAATGAGGATAATCGTTCGGGCCGTGCATGATTGGACCCTACGTTACATATTTTAATCTTCAGATACCCTCCCACCCTCACAGGCGTGGAGAAATCGTGTGTATTGGATGTACGGAAGTCAACGGCTGATTCTTCCGCTCGCAAAAGGCCGAACCAAGACCGGCGCAAGCGGCGCCCCGGAGACCGGTATCCAGGCCCGCCACAGGGGAGCGATCCGCTCGGGAGAACCGACCCTCAGGATTTCCGGCGCATCTCGCCGGACCGGTGACAGGCAGGGTTCACCGGGTACGTCCGGCGAGGGGGGGCACGCCCAGGGGCGGGGTTACGCAACCCGCCGAATGCATGCGATCGCTGCGCTGGGCGCGACATGTGACGTCGAGCGCCGGGAGCCGACCGTCGGTGAGGTACGCGTTCACCGTGCGAGTACCGAAGGCAGGGGTAGTAGTCGAGTTCGGCGGGGGGCGAGGGGCGCGGCGGTGAAGCCGGGGCGGGGCTCCGTGGCGGACGGCTGCGGGGGCAGGAAGTGTAAGTCGGTGGCCTGACGCGCCGCAGCCGTCCGCCACGGCGGCCGGGTGGGCGGCCGGGTGGGCGGCCGCTGTTCCGTTCGTCGGCAGGCTCCGCTACGAGACAGCCGGGCAAAACGGAAGGTTGCTTGACTCAAGTAAGTCCAATATGGTTGTCTAACTCAAGCAAGTAAGCGTCCTTCGCGGGCGTCGTTCCTTTGTCCCTCGGAGTGCCTCTTATGTCGCACAGCATTACGGCAGGTAGCCGTGCAGGGCCGCACCGGCCGACCGACTCGGACTCGGCCCGACGCCCGGGACGTCTGGCGCTGGGATGTCGGCCATGATCGCCTCTGCGGCCTGCCTGCTGGTTGTCGTAGCCGCCGCAGGCCTCCTCGCCCTTTTGGTCGGCTGGTACGGGTGGGGTCACCAAGCCTCTGGCATGCCGGATTCTGTGCCCCCAGGGCGTCCTGGTGGGGGTGTGCAGGCCGGGCCCGCCGCGCGTGAATACGGCGACTCCGCAGTGAACTCGTGGCAGGTCCTTTCACGAGTTCCGGCTCCTGCCTGGGCAGGGCACACGTGCACGGCGAGGAGTTCCTCCTCGCGGCCGGACCTTCTCGCCCTCCGCCACCGTGGACGGCGACACCGCCCACACCACGTGTCCGCTTCGCACTCCTCCGCTGCCCGTGGCCGATCGCCGGCCTCCGCTCCGGGAAGCCACCCGTCTTCGCGCACACGCAAACACGACCGAAGCTGACATCGGGTGCCCCGTCCAGCGCGGGTGTACCCACGGCCTGGCAGGAGGCTGCCGTGCACCCGACCGAGCCCGGAACGGGCAGAACCTTCCCATGGCTCGCCCACGCTCGCCGCCCGGCGTGCGGCTGGGGCGCCGGCAGAACTCTTCGAGCCCCATCGGGCAATCCCGAACAGCGGCGGAAGCTGTGCGGGACGGTCGCCGGAGTAGCGACCGTGCTCTTCTTCCTGACCCTGCTCGGAGCCGGCATCGACGGATCAGGCGCTCCCGCCGCGGGACATTCGGCGGAGTCGTCGACCCCGTTGAGCTCATGGGCGCCGTTGGCCGCAGCGGGCGGACTGGTAGCGCGCGCTGCCTATCGCGCCGCGCTGTGGCGGGTGGGGTGACGGTATGGATATCGGCGCCCTGATCGAGGCAGCGGGATGGTGGGCGTACGTTGTGGTGTTCGCCGTGACGGTGGGGGAGACCAGCGCCTTCGTCGGTGTGCTTCTGCCGGGTGAGACCGCGATTCTTGTCGCCGCCGCCATGGCGGCGAGCGGTCACCTCGACGTTGCGGCCCTGGCGGTTGTTGTGGTCGTCGGCGGGATCGTCGGTGACAGCCTCGGTTACGCGCTGGGCCGCTGGTATGAACGCCGGCCCAGCGGCCGGCGACTGCTTGACCGGATCCGGCCCGGCAGCCGGGCGGCCCGCGCGCAGGAATTTCTGGTACGGCACGGCGGTACGGCGGTGTTCACCGGCCGCTTCATAGGTTTCGTACGGACCTTCCTGCCGTTCGCCGCCGGAGTGTCCGGCATGCCGTACCGGCGGTTCGTCCTGTACAGCAGTGTCGCGTCCGTGGTCTGGGGCATTGGCAACGTCCTGCTCGGCTACTTCGCCGGGGCCGCCGTCACCAATCTGCTGCACTCGATCGGACTCGTCGGCGCGGTGACGCTCGCCGCGCTGGTCCTGGTGCTCCTCGTCGCCACCTACTTCATCCGTCTCCTACGTGTACGCAAACGATCGTCGCGTCGCCCGGCTCCGTCCGAGGTGGTGGCCTCCGGCGGGCCGCGCGTCGGCGTCGAGCGGGAGCAGGTCCATGCGGCGGCCGCAACAACGCCACCAGTGCGGAAGGGGTAGATCATGGGATTTGAGTTGACGGGCCTGGCCGTCGTGTCGTTGGACACCGAACGCGCTAAGGATCCCGCTGTCACCGGTGGGAAGGCCGCGAATCTGGCGCGCTCGGCGGTCGCCGGGCTCCCTGTGTTGCCCGGATTCGTTCTGGTGTCCGCCGACCGGGCGCCCGGTGCGCCGGTCGGGGAGGAAGCAGTGCGCGCCGCCTGGCGGGGACTCGCCGAGGTGGACGACGCCGAGCGGGCGCTCGTCGTGCGGTCTTCCTCCGCCCACGAGGACACCGAGGAGTCCTCCATGGCGGGGCGTTTCGACTCGGTGCTGGACGTGCGTGGCTGGGACGACTTCATCGCCGCCGTACAGACGGTGCTCGACTCCGCTCATCGGGTCCAGGTCCTGCGTCCGTCCGCCGACGCGGCCCCGGACGAAGGGATGGCCGTGCTGGTGCAGCCCATGCTGCGCGCCGCCATCGGCGGTGTGATGTTCAGCGCGGACCCGGTGGCGGGCCGCCGTGACCGCATGCTCGTCAGTGCGGTACGCGGCGGCCCGGACCAACTGGTCGACGGCAGTACGCAAGGGGTGCGCTACCAACTGACGCGGTTCGCCCGGCTGGTGCGGACCGAACCGGCGGAACCCCCGGGCGCACGGTTGCTCACCCGTCGGCACATCACCCGGCTGGTCGCGCTGGCCAAGAAGACCGAGCGGGTCTTCGGCGGCCCGCAGGACATGGAGTTCGGCTTCGGCCCGGACAGCAGGCTGTGGCTGTTCCAGGCCCGGCCCGTCACCGCGATGACCGCACAACCCGGCCCCGAGGCCCGGCTGTTGGGGCCGGGCCCGGTCGCCGAGACCCTCCCCGGTGTGCTCCAGCCCCTTGAGGAGGACCTGTGGGTGACCCCGATGTCCCACGGACTCAGCCTCGCCCTCGATATCGCGGGAGCGGCTCCGCGCCGCGTCCTGCGCAAGGTGCCGCTGGTCACCACCGTGGACGGGCGGGCCGCCGCCGATCTGCGGCTGCTGGGCGCCGTACCGTCCGCCCACCCGGTCCTGGACTTCATCAATCCCGCGCCGAACGCACGGCGCGCGGGGGCGGCCTGGCGGACCGGGCGGCTGCGTGCGGCTCTGCCGCTGCTGGCCGTAGACCTGATGGCCGACGTGGACCGGTCGCTCGCCGACATCCCCGAGCCCGGACAACTTCTCATCGGTCAGATACTGGACGCCGTCTCCTGGGGCCGGGAGGTGCTGTCCTCGCTGCACGCCCAGGAATCCCTGGCCGGTGCCCTGCTCGGCCCCGGCTCGGGTGCCACCGCGGCCGGTGAGGCGCTCGCCACCCTCGCAGAGGGCCGTGGCCGGGACCTGTCCGACGACGAGTTGCTCGCCCAGTACCCGGTCCTGCTGGCGCTGCTCCCGCCCACCCTCGGCGTACGGCCCAAGCTGCCGGACCACACCGGCTGGACCGCGGTACCGCGCGGCGTGGGCGCGCTCCCGGTACGCGAGGGGCTGCGACTGCGCATCCGCTGGGTGCAGGAGATGCAGGCCCAGATGATGCGCGAACTGGCGGCCCGGTCCCAGGTCGGTGAGTGCGCGCCCGGGCTGTCCCGGCTGGTACTGCTGAGCTGGGCGGAACTGGCGCAGGCCACCGATGACGGGGCGCCCCCGCCGGATCTCGCCGAGCGGGAACCCCGAGCACGCGACGCCGGTCCGCTGCCCGCCGCGTTCCGGCTCGCCGACGGCGTCCCCGTCGCCGAACTCCCGCCGGGCCGAGGCGACTCGGGCGACGGCCAGGGCGCCGGTGGCGGCTTCGGTACCGGCATCGCCTGGGACGGCCGTGGCGAACGTCCCGAGCACGCGGTCCTGGTGGTCCGCTCCCTCGATCCGGCCCTGGCCCCGCTGCTGCCGGGCCTCGCCGGGCTCGTGGCCGAGACCGGCAGCGCGCTGTCCCATCTCGCCGTACTGGCACGCGAGTTCAAGGTCCCCACCGCAGTCGGGGTGCCCGGCGCGGTGGACCGTTTCCCGGACGGCATGCCTCTCACCGTGGACGGCGGCACCGGGGCGGTCACCGCAGGGGACCTCGACGACCCCGCGTGCCGCCCCACCGAGAACGGAGAGGAGTCCGCGGCATGAAGAGCGTCCGACTCGTCGGCTACACCTTCGGCGGGCTGTCCGCCGCCTACGCCGGCTACTACATGGTGCTGTACCTCACCCGCTGGGAGTGGCAGCGTGCCCTGATGTCCGGGGTCCTCCTCCTCGTCGTCGAGGTGTTCCTCGCGACCGTCGTCGTGCTGACGCGCTTCTCCCGGATGGAGGACCGCCTGGAACAGTCCGACGCCCGGGTGGAGGACGTGCGGCGGCGCCTGGAGCAGACCCGTACCCAGCATCCCGACCAGTTCCGCTGGGTCCGCTCGGTGGACACGCAGGAACTGGACGGCACCCAGCGCACGTTCGTGTTCGTGCCCGTCCTGATGGCGGCCGGAGCCGCGCTCTCGGGCATCGCGATGGTCATCCAGAAAGTCGCCGGCGCCACCGCCCGCCCGGGCGCGGAACGCCGGCTGGCCGGACGGCTGGCGGCCCTGAGCGCCCCGGAACTCGGTCCGCGGTCTGCCCGCAGTGCGCTGGAGGATCGTCCCGCGGTCGCCCCGACGCGTACAGGCCGGAAGGCGGTCGCCGTCACGGCTGCGGCAGGCGGTCTGCTCCTCACCCCTCTGCTGTGGTCGGCCCTGGCCGACGCGACCCAGACCCGCCCGGAGAAGACACCGGACGCCGCGGGGACGACTCTGGTCTTCCAGGTGGAGTTCAAGGGCGACGGCGGGGACGAAGCGGTCCAACTCGCGGCCCAGGACCTGTGGGAGACCTGCCGCCGCTCCACCGCCGCACTGAACGACAAGGCCACCTTGAGCAGCCTCGACGACGGCGTCTACAGCGCCGTGATCAGACCGGCTCTGCCCTCGCACGACCTGATGCGGCTGCGCGGATGCATCGAGGACGCGAGCACCAACCGCGCTGCCGCGACCGTCCTCGGCGAGGGACACGCAAACACCCGGCGTTGAACTCGGGCACCGACCGGTCGGCAGCGGGCACGATCCGACGACGCCGTAACTCCGGCAGCCACCCTGCCGCCCCATGCCTGGTCCGCTCTTTCGACTGCGGCTGACCGCCAGGACCCCGGCGGACGATGGTCATGATGCCTGAGGGAAAGCGGGCTCCGGGTGATCACCCTGTCCGCTTGATCAAGCGGTACGTTTGGAGCGCGAAGTGCAGGTGATACGGGGCCGGCCTCAGCAGGCGGTACGGCAGGTGGCCCACCCCGATATCCTTGATCGCGGGAGACCTTGTCCCACGGCGCGTTTCTCGACCGAGTGAGGAGTTGCGCATGACCACGGTAGGGGTCGTCACCGGTGTCGGTCAGGGGACGGGTGAGGCATGCGCGCGACACCTCGCCGACGTGGTCGACGTGTTGTTGCTCGCCGACCGGAACGAGACGGCGGCGGCTGTAGTCGCCAAGGCCCTGGCCGGCTCCGGGAAGCGAGCCGTCGCCGAAGCCGTCGGAGTGGATGTCACCGACCGTGACAGTCTCTCCCGGTTGGCTGAACAGGTCCGGGAGTTCGGCACGCTGCGGGCCGTTGCGCATGCTGAGAGCGCGGCGCCGGAGGACGCCGACTGGCGCGGGATCATCGAGGTCGACCTTGTCGGGACCGCACTGCTTGCCGAGGCGCTTCGTCCCCTGGCCACGGCGGGCACGGCCTTCGTGTACTGCGCCTCGGTGTCTCCGCTGATCGCTCACGTCGAACCCGATCCGGTGGCCGCAGCCGTCCTGGAGAACCCGGCGCAGGAGGGATTCCTCGACCGCATCCGCGAAGCGGTCGGCCCTGCCATCGAGGATCCCGCGTGGGCATACCCATGGGCCATGTACGGAGTGCAGCGCCTGACACGCGCCGAGGCAGTGCGGCTCGGGCCGCTGGGCGCACGCGTTTGTTCCGTCTCGCCCGGCGCGATCGACTCTCCGCAGACCCGGCTGGAGGTGGCGCGACATGAGTCGGTACGACAGTTCATCCAGGCCACGCCTCTGGGGCGTACCGGTCGCTACGAGGAGGTTGCCGCGGTCGTCGCGTTCCTGTTGTCGGACGGGGCGAGCTTCGTGACAGGTGTCGACATCAGCGTTGACGGTGGCCTGTGCGCCTCCGCGCAGGCCGATTGAGACGGTCGTACCCGACGCGGGCCGATCATTGGGGCGTCGGTCACCTGATGGAACACGGAGGCCAATGTCCCGTGCCGCAGCGACGCTGCCCGTGGGAACTCTGTTCAGTACTGTGACGTGGACGGATGATGTCGGTCTGTGCACGGCCAGCCCGCGCGAGCGCATTTGGTTGCTTTCGGGAGAATTTCGGGCATGTGGGGCGGTCTGCGGAACCGTGGGTTTCATCGGCGTTCGGGACAGTTCCAGGCGAAATTCGGTGCCGCCTGAAAACCGTGGTGCCAGGCCTGGAATTCCGGGGTTCGGAGGTGGCCGAATACGGAGCGACCGCTCGGTGTTGTTCCCGTCAGCTCACCGTACGAGAGCGTGTTCTGCCTTCTCAGGGTTGGCAACACGTGTCGCGTACCCGTGGCGGAACCATCCGACGAGAACGAACGGGTAGACGAGGTATCCGAATCGGGTCGCGGGCATCAGACACATGGCCAGGCCCAGCCCGAGCGCCAGCCGGTCAGCGGCGGCGGTCGCGGTGCGCGGTGGCCGTACGAACAAGGAGACCGTCAACGCGACGGCGCTCACCGTCAGTGCCACGACCGCGATGACGCGTCCACCGGGTACGTAGGTGGCCAGCAGGTAACCGGGCAGCGGGCTGGCCGCCGGGGATCCGGTTCCCGCGGCGCCGAGCGGGAAGAGCACCACGTGCTCGACGAAGGCGTGTGGGTCGGACAGGACGAACGGAATCACGGCGACGGCCACGACGAGGAGCGCCGTGGCGGCAGCCCGCAGTGTGGCCCGGCGGCCCGCTGTTGCAGCGACCAGCGTGAGTCCCACCGCGAGCAGGGGCCAGGCGGTCCATTTCAGAGCTGCTGCTGCTCCCAGCGCCAACCCGGCTGCCGTGCCGGACCCGCCCCGGCCGGCCAGTGTCAGTCCCAGGCAGGTCAGGCCGATCACGGGTAGGTCGATTCCGCCCACTGCCAGCGGCAGAGCCACCGCAGGAAAGCTGACCAGCAACAGCACGGCGTTTCTACGCGAGGCCTGGTCGAGGTCTCCCGGTGTTGCCCTGGGCGCGTTCGCGGTGAGATGCGCGGCCGAGGCCATGGTTACGAGGAACACCGCGGCGAACCAGAGTCGGACGTCAGCGACCGGAGTGCCCCCGATCAGGGCATGTGGCAGTCCGAACAGGGCCATCCCTGGCAGATACGGGTTGAAGTCGTTGACGCCTGTCGGGTGCGACATATAGGGAGTGCCGGAGTCCAACAGCAACATGGCGGAGTGTTCGACGACGCTGACCTCCGATTGAGCCACGCCCAAGACCATCAGCACTGCCAGGGGGAGCAGTACGGCCCCCACGACCGCGGCGAGTGCACTGCCACGATGCCAGGGGCTTGGAGCCCGCCGGGCGAGCACGGCGGCACCCGCATATCCCGCCGCCGCGCAGACGCCCCACACCAAGTGCGTGGTGAGCGTCGTGACCATTGCCAATATGAGCGCGAAACCCATGCACAGCAGCCAGTACAGGCTCTCCCAACGTGCCCCAGAGCGCCGAAACCGCGCGGTTTCCCTCGGCAGGTGTGTTTGCGGAATGTCACCAGAGACCCGAGGTGGTGCGGCGACGCAGGGTTCAGCAGTCGCGGTCGGGCTCGCTGGGGCCAAGGTCGTTGAGGGCACCCGCTGTGGCATGACGAACTCCTACGCGGAGGGAAGAGGAAGAAGGGAGGCTCAGCTCCAATCTCCCGTCACACCAGGCGGGGCCACCTCAGCCGAAGGGCCAGTATCCGCAGGATTCAATGGTGTCGGTCTCAGCCGAACGGCCGACTCAGTCGGTCACTGCGCTGGCTCTGTCGGTCTCGACACGGCTGGGGAACCAGCTTCTCGCCGACTCCGTGGGCTTGTGTCCGAAGACGGCCGTAAGAACGGCAGCGGGTGATGTCGCCGGTACTTCGGCGTGAATCTCCAGCATGGAGGACGGTGCTGCGGATGCTGAGTGAAAGTGTTCGACCTGCTCCGGTTCTTCATGGACCACCCGCACCAGGTGCTCAGCAAGACGCGGATCCTCGAACACGTCTGGAACACCTCCTTCGACGGCGAAGGAAACCTGGTCGAGGTATACATCCACGGCCTTCGCTCGAAGATCGACAAGGGGCGAGCGCCGATGATCCGCACCGTGCGCGGCATGGGTCACTCGCTCAGGACTTCGGACGACAGAGCATGAGAAGTCGCCCACGTCGCGATGACGTCCGGTCCCGCGCCGGTCTGGGAAGACGGTCGTTACGGTTCCGCCTGGTGCTGTTCGTCTGTGTGACCCTGACCGTCGTCTGCGGGGCCATGGCGCTCAGCACGGTTGTCGTCCAGCGGGTCTATCTGTACGAAGATCTGGACTGGCGCGTCACGGACGCCGCCGAGCGAAGCCAGGGCGGCTTGCAGCGTCGGGCGGGCGGTGCGACGGACTGGGCTTCCTCAACGAGCGGGGACAGCCTACGGGTACGCTCGCGGCCCGGTTCGCCGGCGGGCGGATCTGCGCCGCCGAAACGGTGACCGAGACGGGGCATCAGCGAACGCTCACTCCTGCACAGCGTGCGGCCCTGGGCGGGATCGTCCCGGACGGATCACTGCACACCCGTAGTGTCCCCGGCCTTGGTACCTACCGTGTGACCGCCATCGGCGGGGACGGCGTACCCGTTCTGGCCGGGCTCCCGATGGTCGGCATTCAGCGGGTGCTCGACCGCCTGGTCATCGTAGAAACCGTCATCGCCTCCGTCGGTCTGATGGCCGCAGCCACTGCCACCACGGTGGTCATCCGACGCCAGCTGAGCCCTTTGGGCCGGGGCACCGCCACCGCCGTCGAGGTCGCCCAAGTGCCGCTGGACCGCGGTGAGGTGGCCGGGCTCACCCGTGTCCCGACGGCAGACATCGATCCCGGTACCGAGGCCGGCCAGGTCGGCGTGGTACTCAACCGCCTCATCGACCACGTCGAGTCCTCACTCGGCGAACGCCGGCGCACCGAGGAACGCATGCGGCGTTTCCTCGCCGACGCCAGCCACGAACTACGCACGCCGCTCGCCTCGATCGCCGGATACGCCGAGCTCATGAACCACGGGGACCAGCACATCCCCCCGGAACTCGCCTGGCGACGAGTCACCGCCCAGTCGGCGCGCATGACGGGAGTGGTCGAGGACCTGCTGCTCCTGGCCCGTCTCGATGAGGGGCGGCCACTGCAGTCGGCTGAGGTGAACCTCGCGACCCTGGTCGCCGAGGCCGTGTGGGACGCACGGGCAGCCGGCGCCGACCACGATTGGCGGCTCGCGCTGCGCCTCGCGGACGGCCACGCGTTGGTCATCGGCGACCAAGCCCGGCTCCACCAGGTGGTGGCCAACCTCCTGGCCAACGCCCGCCTGCACACGCCCACGGGCACGGAGATCACCGTCAGCGTGGAAGCCACTGAGCGGGAATGCGTGCTCCGCGTCCGCGACAACGGCCCCGGCATCCCGTCCGGCCTCCTCTCCTCAGTGTTCGAACGGTTCACCCGGGCCGACGCCTCCCACTCCCGCGCGCCTGGCTCAGACGGCGGTTCGGGGCTGGGCCTGGCCATCACAGCGGCAGTCGCGGAAGCTCACGGCGGCCGAGTCCACGTGGAGAGCGAGCCGGGACGTACGGAGTTCACGGTGGTGCTTCCGCGCGCCGACGCCGCTCCCGGGGACGAGGTGCAGGCGCTGCGGTCTCCCCGCTCTCTGAGCCCTGCTGGAGATCTGGGTTGATGCCGGTGCTGAACCTCACCAGGTGGCCCCGGTGAACAGGGTCGTCGGGCGGCTTTCGTGGCGGCCGGATCTCGCAGGTCCTTGGACGCGGTGCTCCGGGCGGCGACCTCCGCGCAAGGTGTTCAGCGGGGGCGGCTGGTGGCCACTGGGCTTGAAGACGGAGCAGTTCGCGAAGTCGGTGGCGATAGTGAGACAGACCCGCCGGGGACATCGGCCAGCCTCAGTTCCGTGCACCCGCCCGGCCCGCGAGCGCCAGGCCGATCTGTCCCAACAACCCGCTCAGCCGCACAGTGCAACGGCCGTACGGGCTGGTCAGGCCCGGTAACTGTTGGGCGAACGTGCTGTGTCCACAGTCCGCTTTGCCACAGACGAAGCGGCGCACGGTCAGTTCGATCTCCACTCGCCGCCCACTCAGAGGCACGTCCCGCAGCCGACGCAGATACCGCTCATGCACCCGCGCCGAGTGATGGCCGCAGCCCGGACAGACCTCCTCCACGCCCTGGCCACGAGCCCGGCTCACCGCAACCCCGGTGCTCAGGGTCACGGAAGTGACCGCCATCCCAAACCCCGCGAAGATCATCTTCGCCCATTCCGCCCGCAGTCGTCCATGCCCGGCACGTCGGCCACCACACCGGAATTCAGCCCGGTTCACGTCGACTTGAGGGAGCGTCAAATACGGGCGCCTGTCGTGAGGCGCACGACGGCACACTGCGTGCAATCGAACAGCCACATCACCCGCCGTGACCGCTCCCCGTGTTCTGTGACAGACCCCGCTGACGCTCGCCCTAAGGGCTTGCAGGGAATCAAGGTGTTGCTTCCTGTCCTGAAGCTCGTTGGTGTGGCATGCGCATCCCGGATGAGACTCGTGACCAACTCGCTG